>JAJHSB010000007.1 GCA_022684035.1 Candidatus Acetothermia bacterium
AATCAATTTACAGGTATCCCCGCATGCGTAACTTTGGGCCTGGATATACACGTAAATTACTTATGCTTGCTGCCCACTCGGTAGCAACACATAATGACTCATTCAAAGAGTATTATCTACGCAAGCAGGCCGAAGGCAAACTTAAACAGCTTGTGCTTAATAACATTGCTAACAAGATACTTAAAATTGCGTGTGCGATGATAAAGAACGATAAACCTTACATTCAAAACTATCGTTCAGTCAACCCATTCTGCTTAAAATTTAGCTTGACAAAGTCATAGTGTTCGCAATGACAGAGGAAGGTTTCGCAACGTGGGCACGGCATACTTTTCCCTCCATGTTATTTGATCTCTTTCCAAACCATGAACTTTTTCCGAACCTTGAACTCTACGAATTATACGAACCTGATTTACAAGGTAGATCAAACTTTACGCCGAGCCGGCGGCCTGCATCCTCCAATCCTCTGATTATCGAAATGTGCAACGGGATTCCTTCCTGCCGGCGTTGCTTGGCCAGTTCAAATTCTTTCTCGCCATGGATGTAGATACGATCTTGGCCTGGCATCAAAGCAGTCGTTTTCAGTCGTTGAATCAATCGATCCATATCAGCGGTAAATTCTTCTTTTGAACGGAAAGCACTGATCTTAATCGCACCGAAGAAATGTCCCACATTCGCTCGCTTGTTTTTATTCGGACTACCGACGTCTGATCCAAATGCAGCGCCAGAAAGCACCCCAGACAAAATATCCACCAGCAACATCAATCCGTAGCCTTTGTAACCACGCATAATCTCATCGCCGCCTAACGGCAACAGACTTCCTCCGTTTAATACTGCAGCAGGATCTGTTGTCAATTGCCCTGATTTATCGATCGCCCATCCAACAGGGATCTCTTTACCTGTCTTCTGGTGCACGACGATTCGTCCAATACTGACTATACTGGTAGCCATATCCAGCACATAGGGGAATTCCTTACCAGCAGGGACGGCAACAGAGATTGGATTGGTCCCCAAAACTGCTTCGCGGCCATGCGTCGGTGCGACCGATGGCTGAGAATTACTCACACTGATACCGATCATATCCTGAGGCAGCGCCATCATAGCATAATAGCCGGCAATACCATAGTGATTGCTGTTGCGAACAGCGATAAACGCAACATTCGACTGATTAGCCTTCTCAATACACCGCTCCATTGCCCGATAGGCGATTACCGGGCCAAGTCCGTTCCCGCCATCTAACAGTGCGGTGACCGGCGTTTCAGTTATCACGTGTATTGGAGAACGTGGATCGATATATCCTTGCTCAAGCGGCATGCCGTAGTAACTATCTAACCGGATGATTCCATGGGAGCTGATACCTCGCAGATCAGCCGTGATGAGAACATCAGCGGTGATCTTGGCGTCTCCTCGCGATACTCCTACTCGTTGGAAAAAACGGATCATATAAGCATGTAAATCTTCGGCCTGAAATAAAAATTCTTCCATCTCTCCTCGGTCTATGGTCGACAGGCAAGAGTCGGCGGTAGGGGTATCTACCTGTCTTGCGAGAATAGAGTATTCCACACGGGGCCATGCCCAGCGGTATCTGAACCCAAAACTCAAAATCTAACACCGTCTTCCTCGTTACAGCGATGCGATACTTTCGCCGCCATCTACGGTCAATATTGCGCCGTTGACCCATGCCGCTTCATCAGTACACAACAGGCAGATAAAGTTTGCCACATCTTCTGGTCGGGTCAGTCGGCCAAATGGGTTACGCAGTTGTGCTACTGCTTTCATCTGTGCGCTACCAGGAATGGCGCGCATGGCTGGTGTATCTGTCACTCCTGCCTGAATAACATTGGCGCGAATACCATACGGTGCGTATTCACGAGCGATCGCGCGCGAGATCGCTTCCAGTGTTACCTTTGCCGCTGCAACCGCAGCATAACCAAGCCAGGAGACCCTATTCCCCTCGCTGGTGAGGCCGAGAACGCGCGCATCTTCACAGAATAAATTCCGGTGATGTAAGTCGCGTACCCAACTCAACAAATTTGTCCCCATCGCATAAATTGTGCGCGCTAATTCTTCATCATTCAAAATATCTGCTCCGTACTCAGGTTGAATCAATCCATGTACATGGAGTGTACCAGCATTAAAACTCTCTTTGATCTGGGTGTGTAACAGATCCGGATCAGTCTTTAAAATAGCTGCCAGCCTATCGATCGTCTCCTGTAGTTGCAAATCCGGTCTTGCAGGGGCGATTAATTTAAGATAACCGAGTGCGATTGAGTGCAACAGCAGCCGGACACGTCCGTGCTCCCCCATTCTTTTAGTCAGTGCATCCAGCGTTGTCGTGCGATCATCATCGGCAAGTGCGTTTAAGTTGAGCGCGAGAAACCCGTTACCACATGAACGGATCTCATCAAATTGCCGCTCGATATCGGCCATTACTTGCCGGCGATCACGGTGGACAATACATACACTCATTCCATGACGACTGAGTTTCTTTGCTGTCGCCAAACCAAACCCACTCGATCCGCCGAGAATTAATGCCCATTGATTGCGCTGAAATTCAATCATTATTCCTCCTTTGGTCATTGAGATTTGTTTGGAAATTGGTGCTTGGAATTTGTGATTTCAATTCTTGCCGTTCCCCGCCTTCGCGAGGACAAGTTTGCGCAAGACTTCAGATTTTAGTATCTTATATGGTAGAGATGGGTTTAAAACCCGCCCCTACGACTTTTCTTAATCCATCACCTTGTTCCTCACTCTCCTTAATTGACCTCTGTGGTTGTTTTTTTTCTTAGCTCGACGGCTTCTCTTCTTCAGAGTTCCCACCAAATTCAACTGCCGACTCTTTACTGACAGTAGCTATAGTACCATCAGCAATATCAGCCGCAGTTTGCCAGCGACGCAGCCACAACAGGACGAAGATACTACCTACCAACCCGACCACGCCGCCGAACGGAAAGACAGAATTTACACCCTCTAAATCAGCGATTAACCCAAAGCCCAGTGGACCGGTGGCCTGTCCAGTGCTGAACGCACCGCTCTGCAAACCGGAGACAGCTCCCATTCCGTGCGTGCGACCAATATCAGTCTGGATGGCCAATAGCGAAGCACGTGCCAATGCACCCCATCCTCCCATCGCAATGACGATAAGAATGATGATCCACATTTGGTCGACGAACGGAACAATCAATAACAGCACTGGCGCCAGGACGCTGCCGAGCACGATCTGCGGCAACCGCGGGTAACGATCCGCAAGGTAGCCAAATGGAATCTGTGCCAACCCCTCAGTAAATAGATAGATCGATAAGATAATGCCGATTCCCACTTCACCGATGCCGATTACTGTAGCGGCAAATATCGGAAAGAATGAGCTAAACCCCTGTCGCCAAAAACCACGCGTCCCTACATGGAGACAGATCGCTTTCACTCCGTCATTTGTCATCACTTTGTCGATCGTCAGCAACGATCGATTGGAAGCAGGAACTGACTTTCGCTCTACTGATCGTTGATCTTGTGGAACATAAAGCAGAGTAAAGGCTAGCGCGATAAAGCTCAAAGCACCCATTGCATAAAAAGCGGCATCTGCAGACCACATTGCCCCTAACGTTCCCCCGAGGAGCGGCCCAATAGCAGTTCCGATGAAAATTGAAGCAGAAAAGAGGTTTACATATTGGCCCTCTTTCCCCGGCGGTGTGATATCGCCGATATAGGCTTGCGCAACTGGTAAGACCATCGCCGCGGCCATCCCCTGCACGAAACGGACTACCGCCAACTGCCAGATCGTCTCTGCAATAACATAGAGGAAAGAGACAATCGTAAACCCCAACAGTCCAATGATAATTAGCCAACGGCGGCCGATCCGATCGGAAATATATCCGATCAGCGGGCTGCCGAGAATCCGCGGAATTGAAAACGCAGCAAAGACAAATCCAATCGCAACACCGCTCGCTCCGAGCGCGTGGGCGTAGAGCGGTATGATCGGAATAATAATCCCGATTCCAACCATCGCCGTTGCAACAGCGATAAATAAGCTGATGAAAGCCCGATGTTGATTAATCGTTCTCTCCCTAAAATACGAAAGGATGCAGGTTAAAGTTCAATACTTAATCTTCGTCGAATAAGATTTAAAATTCAAGTTTAAGCCGGCAAGGCAGCGACTGGCGGAGAAAGAGTAAATTACCTTCCTCTGTCATTGCGAGTCTGCGAAGCAATCCCGTTCCTTATAATCCTACAGAGTTTGTTTTGCCTCTAACCCGGACAAGCCGGAAATCCCAATCACCAAATCTCAATTTCCAAACAATAACCAAACTTCTATGAGCGATTTGTCAACAATCGAGGAAAAGACTCCGGCCTTTCTGTTTGAGATTTTGGTCATTGGTCATTGAGATTTGTTTGGAAATTGGTGCTTGGAATTTGTGATTTCAATTCTTTCCCATTCCCCGCCTTCGCGAGGACAAGTTTGCGCAAGACTTCAGATTTTAGTATCTAAACGAGCATTATCTCTTTGAGATTGCCACGAGTTCTGCGAACTCTCGCAATGACAAGAAAAAATCAGAATAACTTTGTAAGACGCGGCTTGCGGTCAATTCGTATCGAGTAAATGCCGAGGCGATTGGCACCCCAAATGTCAGTCAAGAGACGATCACCTATCATCACGGTATCAGCCGGTGTTACGTTCATCTTTGCCATCAGTGTCAAAAACCCTTCTTTACCCGGTTTGCCTGCAGCACAGATAAGTGGGTATCTCTGCGCTAGTTCAGCGATAAGTTGGTCTTGTTTCACCCAAAAGCGGCGATTGGTAAGAATAGCAACTGCAAATCCTCGCTCTTGGAGCGAATTCAGCAGTCGATATACTTGCGGATGTAAATTCGCTCTTCGGTGCGCAGCAAGTGTCCGATCGAGATCGAAGATCAGTGCTCTTTTACCTTGGTTCCATAGATATTCAAAATCAATATCGAAGATCGTCGGCACGCTTGCTTGTGGTTGAAATCTATTCGGCAGTAGATTACGAAAATCGATCTTAGCAGCGCTCATTGAGCTTGCACAATATCAGTGATCGGCACATACTTCTTGCATCGCTCGATGATCGAGAAAAATTCATCATCCATTCCATCAGCAACAAAGACTTTAAAATAAGTTTTCCCCTCTTTTATTGTGTAATCACGTCGCACATTGGCCACACCATCGTAGGCGGTTATGATTCCATCAATAAAATGTATCGCCTCTTTGTTTGTCTGTATCCAAAAAATCAATGCTTCGTTTGTATTATAGTGGGAGTTCATTCTCGGATGCTCTTAAGTCTTATGCGCTGACGGAAGAGAGTTCATGAGCTGGCTCAATTTTGCTATCACATTCCTTAAGGCAAGTTCAGGGTCTATGTCTGCATTGTGTGCTTCTTTAATTGCGTGCAAAATTATCAATCCGGCTCGTTGCTCTTCTGTTGCCCCAATCTCTAAATCGAGCTCAATCCCTAAATTGGCTGCTCGATCGAGTAATTTGCGGGCAGCTAATAATGCCGGCATAGCATGAATAGACCGCTTCTCTTGCTGTTTTATCTTCTCCCAATTGGCTTTTACTGCTTTAAGCTCGCGGTTTCTATGCGCGAAAACATGCGGATGGCGACGGATCACTTTCTCTTTGAGATCGGCGAGTAGATCGTCGAGCGTAAACTCACCGTTTTCCGTCGCTATCTGGGCATGGAGAAGAATTTGCAGCAGCAGATCACCCAACTCACTTGCCAGGCCTTTCATATCTCCGGCATCGATTGCTGCTACTGCCTCATATGCCTCTTCAACTATATATGGTCTCAGAGATAGATGGTCTTGTCGGCGATCCCATGGACAGCCTGCTGGCGAACGCAGCTTTGCAATAAGGAAGGTCAATTCGTTGAATAGACTCATTCCCCACTACCATGTTGGCCTTGTGACCCATCTGATGGCGGAGACTCTTCGACAGGCGGCGTGATCTGAGCGAGTAATCCTTGCACCTCTTCGACGCGGTGGGTAGGATCATCAGCTTGGATCTTCTTCAGCAACTCCCGTGCTTGGTCGATATTCTCTCGCGCAATATGGATCTTTGCCATCTCCAACCGGGCATCTAATCCGGATCTTCCTAAGGGGCGATCACGCCCGACTTTAGCGCGCTCGATATCGATGATCTGCTGATATATCGAGAGTCTTTCGTCATCATCTTGAGTATGGGGAATGGCGCGCCACAGATATTCCTGCGCAATATCATGGTCTGCTCGCTGTAGATGCGCATTGGCAATTTCGCGCCACGCTGCAATCGATATTGGATCAAGCTCGAGAATAGCGGCATAATGACGGATCGCTCCGCTCCACATAAAGTGATCTTCGTAGACCCGTGCCACTCTAAACCGCATCTGGACATCATCAGGGGCGAGTTCGATAATCTGTCGTCCCAGCGCCAAACGGAGAGCAGCTTTATCCGGCTCTAATGTTATACTGCGGTAGATTGTCCGGTCAAAGCCGAGACGGAAGTTTACCAACGCAGCCTCTTCATTGCCCTGCTGGAGGTGAATATTACCCAGGTAATAAAAAGCCTCACCAGTGAACGGCGCGCGGCGGATAATCTCTTCGAATATCGACTTTGCTCTTTCAATAGATCCGGCAGCAAGATGAGCTCGGCCCAGTCGCAGTTGAAGATCGAGCGACGGAGTTATCTGCATCACCTGCTGATAATAGTTGATCGTCTTAGAGCTGTGATATCCGATCTCAGCTTGCAGTTTGCTGAGCCGTCTCTCTTCTTCAGCTGTAAGATCATCGCGTGCCTGTAATGTCTCAGCCTCGCTAGCGGCAATGCGTCGGCGCTCATAGGATAAATCCCCCATTCCGGTTAATGCGTGCGGATTGCGTGGGTCTTTCTGTAAGACTGCTGTCAGCGTTGCTGCTGCTTGATCGAGTTCTCCCACTCTTATATACGCCTGGCTGAGATTGACCAGTATCTGTATAGCACCGGGTTGCAGCTCCAGCGCTCGTTGAAAGTGTTCCACAGCAACGCGATAAAATCCTTGTGCGAATGCAATTTCACCCACAGCGATAACCGCCGGAAGAAAGGCTGGATCGATACTGATCGCTTCCCGGAACCGGCTGTCTGCTCCAAAGCGATCACCCTGTTCCTGGTGAAATCTTCCCAGATGGTAGATAGCAATAACGCTTTTGGGGTCAAGGCTGAGTATCCGCAGCAGAAACCGTTCGTCAAGCTCGGCTCTTCCTTGTTGTAGTACTAACTCATAGTTGGCGACCGCAGTAGTGCGATAGTGTGCACTCTGTTCAATCAGTTCTGCCAATCGTCTTTGTTCGGCAGGTGTCCGTTCCTCTTTCGCCTCCAGAGCGCCACGCTCGGTCAGCATTTCCCGCCACTTCGCTTCGTATATCTGCCCGATAAAGAAACCGAGATGAGGATCGTCGACTATTCTCTGATCTCTGATTCTCTTAAATTCCGCCAACCCAAGGAGGGGATCTTGTTGATACAATAGCTGTGCTGCGACAAGTGGAAGCTTGATCTCCACAGTAGCAGCCTTCCGTAGTTCTTCTTCATACCAGTCTTCAAACCGTCTTTGTTCTTCTGTCGTAATAAAATCCGCTGTAACTCTTGTTCTTATCTCGTCTAACGCCGGTCGATGCGCTGGCCACCGACCAGTCAGTTTGATGATATGGTAGCCGAACCTGGTGCGGGTGATCTCACTTATTCCCCCGACTTCTAAGCCGAAGGCCGCCACTTCAAATTCTCTGTCCATTCTACCCCGACCGAACCGGCCGAGGTCGCCGCCCTGAGCTGCCGAGGGACAAGTAGAATATTCTCGTGCCAGCTCAGCAAATGGTGCTCCTGCTGCAAGCTTAGTCGATATCTCTTTTGCCAGCGCTTCATCAGCCACCAGAATATGCGATGCCTGAACCTCTTCTGGTTGTTCATAGCGGGCAATATTCTCCGCAAAAAAGGCTTCCAGTTCAGCTTCAGTCGGAATGATCGTTCCCACTACTCTTCTACGTAATTCTTCCTCTTGCAGCCGGCGCTGAATATGGTTCCGCATATTATCTTTGAACTCGTGCAAGGTCCGTCTATGTGCGGCAAGTAACTCACGCAGCCGCTCTTCTGTGAGGCGATGAACCCGTAATAGTTCATCGTATTCCCGCTGAAACTCTGCCTCGATCCTTCGACTATCGGGTCTGATCCGTTGCCGCGTGATCTCTTGCCCAAGTAATGTATGGCGAATCACTCTTTCCATCGTCTGAGCACGCAATTGCAGTTGTAGTAATGCTCCGGTTACGCCTCGCAGTAATGGGGTGAACTCGCGTCCCATCCGCGCGTGGAACTGCTCGTGTTGGCGGATAAAAGCTGCATGATCTGCTTCAAAGTGCGCTATTTCGATCTTCTCTCTATTTACCACTACCGCAATCCGGCCTATACCCATCTCGGCCTGGGCTGCTCCTGGTCGGCGCATAAAGGCGTAGAGCCCTATGCTGCTTACAATAAAAGCAATAACAATACCCCAGATGATCGCTATTTTAAAACGAATAAAGAATTGTTGCATATTGCCTCCTGTCTATATTAGGTTGAAGAGCGAAGGCTTAAAGTAACTTTCCTTCAGTCTATCCACCTAAGTAGTTACCTTACATTTATCAATTATACATGTATCAATTATACATGAACTTTCCCCGGCGATCAAATAGATTGCATCTTCTGCTTAATGTGCAGTCTCGGCGAATTGCGTCTGCCTGATCACATTAACCTTGATCTCTCCCGGGTAATTTAACTCGTTTTCGATTGCGCGGGCGATGTCATAGGCCAATTTGGCTGACATATTATCGTCAGCGCGATCAGGTTGAACAATGACTCTCACTTCACGACCCGCCTGAATGGCGTAAGCCTCAAAAACTGCCGGAAAGGAACAACAAATCTGTTCCAGATCTTGCAATCTCTGTATATATCGCGCGACCGTCTCCTGGCGCGCTCCTGGACGGGCAGCAGAGAGGGTGTCGGCTGCCTGTAATAAGAAGGCGATAATCGTTTTCGGCTCGATATCTCCATGGTGGGCAGCAATGGCGTGAACAACCTCAGGACTCTCTCCGTACCGCTGCGCTAGATTAGCACTTATCAGCGCGTGCGCACCATCGACTTCATGATCAACTGCCTTGCCGATATCGTGGAGAAGGCCGACACGAATAAGACTTTTCGAATTCACGCCCAGCTCTTCGGCGAGCATCTTGGCGATGATGCTCACTTCCCGGGCATGGGTCAGTTGGTTTTGGCCGTGACTGGTTCGGTAATTCAATTTACCGAGCAGCGTGGTAAGTTCAGGATGAAGATTGACTCCGAGATCGAACGCTACCTTCACTCCTTCTTCTTTGATCTTTTCCTCCAAGCGCGCCTTTGCCTTACGAACCTTCTCCTCTATCTGTGCCGGGTGAATACGGCCATCTTCAATCAGACGTTCCAATGCCATTCGCGCCACTTCGCGTCGTAAGGGGTTAAAAGACGAGAGCACGACCATCCCTGGTGTGTCATCGACAAGTACTTCGACGCCTGTTAATGCTTCAAATGTCCTTATATTCCGCCCTTCCCGACCGATGATTCTCCCTTTGAAATCTTCTGAGGGGAGCGCAACCGAAGTGACGGCATTCTCTTCAATGTATTCCGCTGAATATCGTTGTACTGCTGTGGCGATAACCTGTAAAGCTTGTTGCTTAGCCTCATCGCGGGTTTGTTCTTCCATTGCTGCTATCCTATGCGCAAAGAATCGCTCTGCATCGGCTTCTACTTTTTCCAGAAGATATTCCCTTGCTCTCTCGGCTGACCACCCGGATATCATTGTTAGACGTTCTTCCAATGTAGTGATGAGTTGTAATCCCTTCTTCTTAAGAGCTTCGAGTTGTTCCTCGTCCTGGCGCAACGAGTTTTCAATCTTCTCCAAGTAGGTGCTCTTTCTCTCCAATCGATCTTCGCGTGCAAGGACTCGTTTCTCAATTCGCAGCAGTTCTTCTTCGTGTACTCTCTTAAGGCGTTCTTCCACTATCTGTTGACGGCGCAAATTACCGATTAGAAACCCGAGTACCAATGCTGCGATGATTCCTATCCCGATTATTATAATCTCAAACACCATCTTACTTCCCTTCTGTGATTACGTTATGCATGGAGATCCTAAAGTTATTTTTGCGATTGACAGATTCTGGCTCTGAACCACGAACCACGAACCTCATTCCTTGCTCCTCGCCTCCCTTCTCTTCTCCGTCATCTTAAGCGTTGCCGGAAGAAAAGAGAGGCTGAAGATAAGCGTAAAAGAGATTCCGAGCAGTGCTGAAACACCAAGTAATTGCAGCCCTGGTGTATGTGCCCCGACAAGACCACCGAAGACGATCATCGTTGTCAGCGACGTTACAATAATCGCGATCGCGATCGTTGAAACGGCTCGTTCCACTGATTTTTTCTCTCCTCTCTCTCTCTCTTCCCAGTAACGATGGAGAATGTGAATTCCATTATCAACTCCAACTCCAATCAGTAACGGCGAGATAAGTATATTGATAAAATTAAACTCCATTCCCAGCAAGTACATTCCTCCGAGCATCCAGATATAGCCGAGGATCAGTGGTGCGAGGCCGATAATGACTAGTCGTTTGCAACCGAGAGCCCACCAGAGGGAGACTACGATCAACAGTGCCGATATAAGAGTAGAGAGCCAAAAATCTTGCTTTATGTATTGTTCCAGACGGACGGTAACCATCGGTCTACCCAAGAAATCATCGGAGACAACAGCGGCAAAATCGATGAATAGGGGTAGATTACCGGCATGATGAATTGCCGGATTCATTCGCGCATAGATGATAAACCGACCATCCCGTGTGATATAACGGGATTTGAGCCCATCCGGCAAGGTCTTTACAATATCACGTAGCATTGTCTCGATCGGCGGAAGCTCTCTTAGAACATCGAGATTGAGATCCAACTTTGTCAATGCCCGCCGTAAATCACTGATTGTGGTCTGCGCTGCTCGTGTATCCAGTGCAGCAAGCACACTTTGTAATTCCCATAATTGATGCTGCAGAGCAGCCGAGGAGAGGGCAATTGGTCCCCACCCAGAAATAGTCGCCATATACTGCACCATGCTGAGATCAGCGATCAGACTCTTAATATAGGTGGTCGTTCTCTCTCGATCGGCAATGGACTCTTCGACAGTCGCTAATTGATCGATATACGCGGAGATATCAATCTCTCCCAACAGAACCTGCTGCTGAGCCAAGGTAACAGGAAGAAGATCCTTGGCTGAGCTTATCGCATCGATCAACTCACTCTCTTCTAAATGCTCTACCATCGTTACCAGTTCTTTCTCGGAGGCGGCGAAAAAGACGAAATAATCACCTATTTCTATTTCACCGAGACCGAAATAGGCATGTATCTGTGACAGAACACGGTGGCTCTCTACCCGGGGAATCAGATCAGTGCTGACAAACTGAAACTGTGTCTGTACCGCTCGAAAAGAGACGAATAAGGTCAGTATGATAACTACGACGAATATCGCTCGTCCTTTGCCGGTGATCCAATGGGAAAACGGTGATATCTTCGGACCGTAATCGCTAATCACTCCGCTGAATCGGCGAGGCAGAAGACGATGTGCAATTGTAATAAGCGCCGGAAGCATAATGATAGTCATCAAATAAGCTACGATGATCCCAACACTGGTAATGGCTCCTATTTCAAAGAGGGCGCGTGAATGCGCAAAGAGAAGGCTCAAGAAGACCAATGAAGTAGTGAGGGCGGCAGAAAAAGAAGCTCTTCCTTTCCGAAGGAGTGTCTGCCATAGAGCTTGATTCAGAGATGCTCTGTTTCGGCGTTCCTCAGCATAGCGGACGATGAAATGGATCCCATAATCAATCCCCAATCCTAAGACTAGTGCCGGTAAAAACGACGTAAGCAAATTGAATCCGCCGACCGCAAAGCGGGCCCAAGCCACGGTAAAGACGATACTGATTAGCAGAGGAATCACTGCGATCACTACCCATAAGAGCGACCGGAAGGCAACTAAGAATAGAAGAATAACCCCAACAGCTGTAATGACCGTTGTTCTCTGCATATCCGTAGTCACTACGGCATCAGTTTCAACGGCAAAGGTATATGACCCGGTAAGACCTGCTTTAATACCCTGTGCATCAAGGTCAGCTTCATCCAACGCATTTTGCACGATATCGATTACCAGTCTACTGTAAGCCAGCCCGTGTGCGGCCGAGAAGCGAGGCCGGATATTAATCAGCAGCATAGACCGATCAGGTGAGAAAAATGGTTTACCTTCTTCTTGCTCGTCGTTGTGGTTTCTTGCTTCAATGAAGATTTCCGACAGGTCGGTCGCGGCAATGGTAACTTGTTCCAGTTGATCAAGGTTGGCGATCGCATATAGAAGTGCGGCATTAAATTTGTATAGCTGTAATAAATTGGCCTGTATTCTATCGATCATCACAGGAGTGATCTCTACCGCGAATGCATCAACCAGCTTCGCGTCGATCATCTGATGAGCTGAGCTGAAATCGGTCCTTTCCGTTACTATCAGTTCCTCTGCAGCTAAAGAGTGGCGGATTCGGACGATTCCTTTTTCAAGACGCTCGATTCTCTTGCGATCAAGCGCATAAATGACCATAAACTGAGGTGGTATATCTGGGTGGGGCGGGCGACGATAGGTAGCAGAAATGATCTCCTCACTTTGACGTAATCGGGAAGTTATCCTCGCTGCTGTATGGAGAAGAGATCGCTCCCTCTCTGCAGTTGTCATCTGCTCGGCGTCACGCAGCGAGAGAAGGATAACGAGATAGTCGACCGCCAAATATTCTTCTTTGGCCCGAAACTCGTTGATCAATGGATCGTCTCGCGGCAGTAGATCAAAGAAAGAAGTTCGCATAGGGATATCCCGGATGTAAAAGATCCCCGCGATAGCAGCAAGAAGAATAAAAATAAGAACCAGCCCGGCATGGCGCCGACTCAACCAAAAGATACTTTTAAAGAGTCTCTCTGTTATCTTTTCCATAACCGAACGCCGGCAACTGGTCTAAGCTGCGGAATCAAGCAGAATACCCGTCTCTTTCGGACTTGTGACATCGATATTGTACTGCGTCAGTTTGGCAGTCAACCTTACATTCTGTCCGCCTTTGCCGATTGCCAGTGAGAGTTCATCATCAGGGACTATCACTTTAGCGCTGCGGGTAGTTTCATCGATCGTTATCGAAATGACCGCAGCCGGCGCAAGGCTCCGCTTGATAAGCTCTTTGATATCCTCGCTCCAATGGATGAGATCGATCTTCTCTCCATTTAATTCGCGAGTTATCATCCTTACGCGTGCTCCTCCGGCTCCAACGCAGGATCCTACTGCATCAACATTATTATCGAGTGATTCCACTGCGACTTTACTCCGGCGACCTGCTTCGCGAGCGATTCTGCGTACTACCAAAGTGCCGTCTTCGACCTCCGGGACTTCCAAGCGTAATAATTGATGAACAAATCCAGGATGAGACCGCGAAAGAATGATCAATGGATCACCTTGAGTTCTCTGTACACTAACTACATAAGCACGCAGCCGTTCTCCCGGACGATAGCGCTCACCAGGAACCCTCTCTTCTTCTGGCAGCAGGGCCTCTGTCTCTCCTAAGTTAATCCATACATCGCGCCGTTCAAACCGATGGACCAAGCCACCGATTATTGTTCCTATTTTATGTGAGTACAGATCATAAATAATTTCCCGTTTTTTGTTAATTATCGCGTGGCGGATCGTCTCTTCAGCCTTTTTCGTTGCGACACGGCCGAAACTAGTAAGCTCAATTTGTTCTTTGTTGATCAATATGTCGCCGGAGTTTCTATCGATTTCAACGGTGATCTTCTCCGCTTCATCGATATTATGTTCCATGCGATAGGCAACGCCAAGGCCGTGTTTAATCGCCTCATAAAGATCATCGCGGGCTATTCCCTTCTCTTTTGCCATTTCCTCTAATGCTTCAATAAAGTCGATATTCATCGTATTACCGCTTAAGTATTCAGGTCCCGCTCTTTAAGCTGCTATTTTCGGGCAGACACTATATATCAATATCAAAAATCTCGATAGCAGATTGGCCGCCATCATCCGCACCATCTTTAGCTTTAGTTTCTGTAAACCGGATCCAAGCAGAATAATCTCGTTCACAAAAAGTTATCCTGAAGATAGTTATTTCCTCTTCCGTTATTCACTTTATTTTGTTACTATTATACGGGTAGACTCAATTGTCTACAACTACTATCGCCGAAGGAGAAGAGAGGACGTGGAAGAGAAGATATTCGACGTAGCCCAAAAAGATGCAGGGCAGCGGCTCGATCGTTACTTGGCGGCGCTTTTTCCTGATCTATCGCGTGGCGCGATTCAACGCGCAATTCGCCGTGAAGAGATATCATTCAATCATACGCATGGAATAGATAAAAGTGCGGTGCCAAAGAGACTCAAGCCGGCATTTATTCTGCAGGGAGGAGAACGGATTATTTGGAAGATGGTGGAACGTCCTTCTCTCGTGCCGCGCCGATTGGATATTACGATCATTTACAAAGACAATGATATTCTTATTATCGATAAACCGTCCGGCTTAGTGGTCCATCCAGGGGCAGGGACCAAAGGAGTGACTTTGGTGGAAGGACTTCTTATGGAGCAGGAATTACCGGTCGGGGACGACCCAATTCGCCCTGGGATTGTCCATCGACTGGACAAAGAGACGAGTGGGGTAATGGTAGTTGCGTTGACAAGTTTAGCCATGGAAGACCTTAAACAACAATTTGCTGCACACCGGGTAGTCAAAAGATACCTTGCAGTAGTCGACGGAGTAATCGTTGAAGATAAAGGTATGATTGACAGTCCGGTCGGTCGTGATATCAAGCGGCCGTGGCGGATGGCGGTCGCTGCTGCGGGACGAAGTTCGCAAACTGAATTCCGAGTGTTGAAGCGATCGGCAAAACAGACCCTGCTTCTGATAACGCCCAAGAGCGGACGGACACATCAGATACGAGTCCATATGAGCCATATCGGCCATCCGGTCTACGGTGATCTTCTTTATGGGGGCACAAAAGCAAGTCGTCTCTTTCTCCATTCCTGGCGTCTTGCCATGTTTCATCCACAAACCAAAGAATGGATGAAATTTACAACGGATGTTCCATTGGAATTTTTGGGTACAGAGGTTCAAGGTTCGTAGTTCGTGGTTCTGAACTACGAGCTCGTTTCTTCTTTAACTATTCACCATCTACCAATTACTAATCACCTCTTTAAACCGTGCACTGTGAACCTCTTAACCTCTCTGTCTTAGATTGCTTCGCAGACTCGTAATGACAGAGGAAGGTTTCGCAAGGAACGAGGTTACCACACTCATTCCCTGGGTTGCGGACTCTGCAAAAATCTTAGGAGTTCGGAGTCGGCGCTCAGCACCAGCGTAGTTCCCCCGCCCATGAATTTCTCGTATGCCTCCAGGCTCCTCAGAAAGGCAAAGAACTCAGGGTCTTGCTCAAAGGCTGCGGCATAAATTGCAGCAGCTCTGGCATCTCCATATCCTCTCAGTATCCTGCTCTGCTTCTCCGCCTCAGCCAGTATAACCACTACCTCTCTATCTGCCTCGGCCCTGATTTTCATGGCCGCTTGCGCTCCTTTAGCACGAAACTCCTTGGCCATCCTCTCTCGCTCCGCCCTCATCCGGGCAAAGACAGCCTCCTCCACCCCAGCAGGAAGGTCAATCCTTTTTATGCGAACATCGATTACTTCTATACCAAAGTCACGCTGGGCAATTTTATCCGTATGCCGGCCGACGCGATCCATAATCGGCTTCCTTTTGACGCCGATTATGTCCCAAAGGTTATGTGCGGCAAGCTTCTGCCGCAATTTCGAGATAGCAATGTCATTTAGCCTGAGTCTAGCGCGATACTCATCTGTTACTGTTTTAAAGAATCGATGAGGATCTACAATGCGCCAGCGACTGTAACTATCCACCACCAGCCTCTCCTTGTCTAAGGTAATAAACTCCGTCGCCGGGGCATCGGCGACCAGCACCCTCCGTTCAATACGGACTATTGATTGAATAAACGGGATTTTGAAGTGCAGTCCCGGCTGATCGATCGTCCTTATATATTTTCCAAGTTGAAGGATAATCGCCTGTTCCCTCTCATCAATGGTGAAGACGGCCTGAAAGATGACGATCAGGGCAAGTATCACCGCAATTAGAATTGCCAATATTTTACCCATCATTCTCCTCCTCTCGGTGTAATATCTAATGGCAGAAACTGTATTAGGCCACCGCCAACTGCGGGATCGATAATAAATTTCTCGGTTCCGGCCAGGACCCGCTCGATCATCTCGAGGAATAGTCTCTGGCGGGTTACTACCGGCGCCTTGCGGTACTCTGCGAGAATCTTGATAAACCGTTCCGCCTCACCTTCAGCTAGTGCTATCCTTTCGTCTCGATAGGCGGTGGCCGCAAGGATTATCGCTTTTGCCTCTCCCCTGGCTCGGGGGACTATATCCAAGGCATATCCTCTAGCTTCCATGATGAACCTTTCCCTATCTGCCTTAGCCCGCACTACGTCGTAGAATGCTTCCCTGACCTCATCGGGGGCATCTACCACCTGCAGTTCCACTCCAACCACGTGCAGTCCAGTCTGATGATCATCCAGCAGAGACTGCAGAAACTCCCAGGTTTCAGCTTCGACCTCAGGCCGGCCCACGGTCATCGCACGATCAATCGCCATCTGGCCGATAACGCTCCTCAGGGCGACCTCAGTATTCACCCGCAGCGCCAACTCAGGGGCTTCAGCCCGGAAGAGATATTTTACGGGATCCATCACACGATAACGCACCAGAATCCGGACATCAGCTATATTTTTGTCGCCGGTAAGCATCATTGCTTCGCCATCCACTCGTATATGTCTTGCCGGTCTTCTCGGCTCTTCTACAGTCCTGAACCCGATCTCTGCTCGCCTTTCCTCGATCACATTGACGATATTGTGCGCCTGGATCGGCCAGGGTAGGCGAAAGTTCAATCCAGGATCCCTTAGGGATACAAATCTCCCGAATTGCGTCACCACACCCCGTTCGGCAGGCCCAACGGAAAATATCCCGCTTGCCAGCCAGATTACCGCCACAATTACGATCACAATCCATACCACTGGCCCTGTTGTTCCCAGTTTCCGGTTCCCCTTACCCCTTTGACCTACTATCTTCTGCCAGATATCCTCCCAGGGCAGATTCTCCCCGGGTCGCTGACCTCTTTCTGGTTCTTTAGGCATCATTGCACCTCTATATGGTCTTTCAGTTATTTATCCGTATTTTCGCTTATTATCGTATCTCGATATACCAACCCTTGTTACAATGTTGCTCACAATCGCGATCCGTGAACTCTGGATATGAAAGCCACTTATAGCATAGGCTACCACAGACTCTTTGTCAAGCTTGAGACTTCTCTTACGCAAGATGGCATGACATGTCAGGTGGAAGGCTGAAGGTAGAAGACTAAAAATTTGCGACAACAGAGAGTTCGCCAATTAGGCTGTGATAGAATCCCGGGGAGCCAGCGGTATTTCCGATCGCGTAAGCAGCAGCGAAGACGAGGCTCCAATTATCCGCGATTTGCCAGTTTAAGGCTGGCCGTAAGCTGGCAGTCAAGTCGATACCCGTGATCATCCGTTGTGCTTCGCTACGCAGTTCGATATACGCCGATAGATTACCAGCAATGTTATAACTCAGCGTATTGCTGATCGTATATGTTATCGTCGTCTCTTCATGGCGAGTAACCGCATGCAGGGTGGAAGAGAAGTCATTATTCAATCCATCTGCAAGTTCCCATGTCAGTCCAGTGGTCAGGGTATGAGTGATCGTTGCCCGTGTCTCGCCGCGAAAGGTAATCGAATTGGAAATTCGGCTGATCGTCAGATAAGGAATAAGGAATGGTATTCCCTGGTAGTCGATGCGCCCGCTTAACCGGTCAATCTGCTGTTGCCGTTCTTCCCATACTCCCAGCAGTTCACGCCGTAGGGTAACCGCAGCACCCAGATTCCCTAATTCGGCACGGAGACTCCCTGCGACTGTGAGATCGTCTCTTTGACGATGATTCTTCCACATCAGCGTGACTGCAGGGAAGAGTCTTATGCCGCGTAGATCCACCCGACTGAAGCGGAAGTCGAGATTGGCGAGATGCTCTATTTGTAAATATTTATCGACCAGCGAGCGACTTGCTGTCAGATCATAGCGAGAGGTCAAGGTCATCGTGGCGAAGCGCTGTGACCACGCGAGCGTAAGACCTCCATAATCACGCCCACTGAACCTGCCGGCAAAATAGGTTGTCGGTCGTGTCCAATTGATAATGAGCGAAAGATCTTCAGTTATCTGGTGGTGAATTTGCGCCGCTACTCTACTTGCACGGCGCATCTTTACTGGCTCAAAATCACCGGCAAATGAATCGCTCCAACTGAGCGAAAGGGCGAGAGTATCATGGAAGAATCGCTTGTCAATGCCGATGGTATACGCGAATTTTGTTCGGTCAAAGCCAGTTCGATCTTTGGCATCATCGATCAAACTATGCGTAGCAGAAAGAGCGAGCTGCCCTCCGAAGTCCCATGTCATTGCAAGTGTATGGCTAAGCAGAGTTTGTGGTACATCTCCAGCGGCATCGATCCGCTGGTAAGTATGAGTTGCAGTAAGTGAGATCCCGGGTGTAATGGCGTGTGTGCCGCTCAAAGTCCACCCTGTGCGATCATGACGATCGGCGCGGCCGATCGCCAAAAATTGCGGCGAAATCCGCTTAAAGGTGCCTGCAAGCTGAAATCCACCGAAGTCACGCTGGAAAGAGGCACTGATCAGCATTCCTCTGTCGCTGTGCTCAGCAGCTGGAATGTCAACAAAGCGGGTGATATCCCGACCATCAATCTTCGTAGTATAGCGGGTGAATTCCGTTTTCTGTTGACCATCGAACCGCCACAGCGAGAGATCGTAATCTGCAGTGGCGCGCGAACCGGCCCAGAGAATGCCGTCAGGAGTAATTGCGATTGCAGTGATAGCTGTTTGTGCAATCAGCGTATCGTCCCATGAAGAATAAAGACCGCGTTCGGTGCCGAAGAAGAGTTTGTCATCGCGAAAGGCAAAAGAATTTACTCGTTGTCCGGTGATAAGCCAGTCGATAAACTCGCCGTTTTCAAACCGACGCAAGCCACGAGTACAGGCAACATAAAGGATCGATTCCACTAATCGTAAATCTGTGATTCTGTCTCCTGCTGTTCTATCGAGAGTAGTAAATACCTCCTCTGCTACCTCGAATCTGATCACTCCATTATCAGTGCCAAGATAGATCACTTCGCCATTACCGACAATCTCAAAGATCATATCGCTTCGCATCTGCGGATTATCTTCGGTGGTGTAAGTGACCCAGCTCGCTTGATCATCGATCTGCGCGATCGGAACGCGGGCCAGGCCGGCTGCCGTGCCTATCCATAGTATTCCTTCGATAAGCGCGAGGGAGTAGACCGTCTCGTCAGGGAGACCGTCTTCCTGAGAGTAACGACGCCAGTTTCCCACCCAATCGAGCGGAGCAACTCCCTTCAGGGAAACGACGGTCAATCCGGCGTTGGTGGCAAAGAAGACTTTATTGCCGGATCCGGCGATCGCATAGACCCGGCGGCCGGAGAGACCATGGAAAGTATCGTAACTACGCCAACTCCCATCGTAATAGACGCTGATCCCTCCTAAATGGGAGAAGAAGAGGTACTCTCCGATACGTGCGATATCCGTTATCTCATTAGGCATATTGCGCCGTAGATTATCATCAAACGGAAACCGATTCTCTGCCCAACCAACGGAAAAATCCGCCGCAAAGCCGGGACGGTCGATTCTCCCGGTGATGCCGGCGACAGTATGCATGTTCGGCATGGTATGAGCACGGTCTCTCTCCTCTGGGGGAAGAGGAGTGTCTGCTCCACGCAGCAAGCTAATGCCGATCGTAAACTCTTCACTTAACGGAAGGTTAAGCGTAATTCCGTAGAAGGTTCGCTGATGTTCGGCGAATCCGCCCCACCAGCCGCGAGCGCTTTCGAATTCCACGCGGATGATATCCTCTTCTCTCACCTGACGGAAGATGATCAACAGACCGATTTCATAATCGATTGAATAGTCGATAGCGCGGGTAAGACGAGCATTATTAAGATAGACTCGTACGCTGTCAGGGATGAGCGCTAACCCCAACATGAACATATTGCCTAGGACGGCATAGTCAAAGGTAACGCGTACTGCATGCTTCTCTCCACGGAGAAAATCCGGTGGGAAGTGTAACTCGATGATCCCTTGATCAGGGAAGAGAGTGAATCGGTAGAGGACGCCGTCGATAGGGTGGAAAATCCGGTTATCAAAACTGATCTCCACGACCACGGAATCCGTGATAATCCCTCTTCGCCCCAGATCGTAAAATCGTTGTCGCCTCGCATCGGTCAATCGATGGACGGCATTGTCGATGATGATCTGTCCATAGGCGGCAAGTGCAGACAGAAAGGCTAATTCGTAGTCAGACCCTTCATGCCAGGGATAAATTCTGCGCGCCTCATCGACGAGTCCGTGTTTGGTATTATAAGTATCGATATAATTGTGAATTCTTCGGCGTAACAGACCGTTTATCCCCTGGCGCAATAACAGATAATCGGATTCACTACGCAAGATGATGAACTCTTCCTTTTCCAACTCAGTCTGCAATTCTGCTTCGATTACCGATAGCAGATATTCCAAATTGTGGTCGATCAGTAGAGCGCGTAAAGAAGGGACGAGTTCAAATTGCACATAACTGCGGGAAAAATCATCGATAAACGGCACAGTGAGAATGAGATAATCGAGACCAGCAAGATGGCGGCGATAAGGCGGCGCTTCCCACGGTCGAGCAGGAATTTGCCGGGCAAAGACGACCTCCGCCCGACTCGTCATACCGCGGAAAATCCTCTGCTGGGGAATTCCCAGCATTCGTCCCACCACAGCGTGGAGCGTCCCTTTTTCATGGCGGTATTTCACTTGCAATCCCAACAATGCTGGGGAAGCAACGAATGCTCCCTCGCCGGCAAAGATAAACTCGCCCAACAGACCCTGCACTCTCTCTGTGTCGAGACTGATCGTAAATTCCTGCATCTGCAGAGGTCTTTGATCATCGATCTGTGCTGCGATCGTCAGCACTCCGAATGCAGTACCGCTGATATCAGCCGCTAATGACTGATCAAAGATAAATTGCCCCGGCGCAGTGCCGAATCTTCCTAACCCACGCAGATCTCCGATTCCATAACGCAGCGTCCACGTCTTCTGGCCAGAGATATTGATTTGGAATCGCTCATCATTTTGGGCGAATACCGGATGAGCAATTACAATAATCATAATAACTGTTATAGCTACCAGTAACGAACGGTATCCGCTATATTTAACTTCTCTTTGATCGGTTCTCATCTTATCGCTCCTTACCATTTGTCATCCGGCATAATTTGATTTTATTTAATATTAGCACATCAAGCAAATTATAACCGAAATTACATCCCATAATCTTCGCTTCACTTTAGGAGATGTTCCATGAAGTTCCTTCTTATGGGGTTTGGATATTTAAAGGCAATGGCGCTGCATACCTTCTTTTTATAGTCAACGGCATAAATCATTGCAAAAAACTAACAACACGCAAATCCTAAATTCTAAAACCTAAATCCCAAACCCCTGCCTTCGCAGGGGCAGGCAAAATCCAAATGACCAAAATTCAAAATACAAAACGTTTTGAACATTCGGATTTTGAATTTGTTTAGAATTTAGAGCTTCGAATTTAGAGTTTTATACTTCGCATGTGCAAAGATTTTTGCAAGACACTATAATACGTGAGTAGCACAAGCGATGACTCGGAGCGGTTTTCTCTTCCGTCATTGCGAGCCGCAGCCCTGAGCGAAGTAATTCCGTTTGTAGAGGCTTCTGGTTGCTGGTTGCTGGTGGCTGGTTTCTGGCTTCTGTCTCCTGATTTGGGATTGCCACGAGTTCTACGAACTCTCGTAATGACAAGAAAAAAGAGACGCTGCTCCCCCCCTTCTGTCATTGCGAGGAGCTGTATACCCGAATGCAAAGAGGGGGACAGCGACGAAGCAATCCTGTTGCTTAATCCTACAGAGTTTGTCCTACACCTAACCGAGCATTATCTCCTGCGGCATATGTTCTTACCCGCTGCCTGCTGAATACTGAATGCTATCTGCCGTGCCCCTATAATTTCGCAACTGTCTTACAGCCTTACGAACTTGAAGAACTTTTTCTTCTGTGTCCTTGGCGCAACGGATCAAGTGTGCTATCATTATCTTGGTGATGATGAAAAAACTGGATAGATACTTGTTACAAGAGTTAGCTGGTCCATTTTTTCTCGCGGTGATGGGGCTAGCAATCTTCTTGGTACTAAATTTGATCATCGCTCTATCAGGATTGATGGCTGGGCACGGTGTGGGAGTCCTCGCAATGGCGAGATTGATTCTCCGGCGCCTTCCTGATCTGATGGTCGTTGCCTTTCCAATGGCGCTTCTCTTTGCTATCTTTCTCGGATTAGGACGACTGGTCCATGATCGCGAGGTAATGGGCATGGAAGCAGGCGGGATATCCCGCCGTCGATTCCTGGCTCCATTATTCCTTGCCGGGTTAATAGTCGCCATTGGTAATTTCTTCTTCCATAACTGGGTCGCGCCGCATGCCGAACATGCATATCAGATGGAAATTCGCCGGATTATCTTTCGTGGACGTCTCCCACATATTCGTGCCCATACTTTCTTTACCGGTCCAGGAGAGACATTTTTCTATGGGCGAAGTTTCGATGAACGTGATGGCACGCTTTCAGGAATTCTTATCCATGACATGGGTGGAGATCTCGTGCCCCGGAAAGGCGATGCGACGATGATGGTTGTCACAGCAGAAACAGGCCGTTGGATAGATGACACCTGGATCCTCTTCGATGGGGTTATCTTTGGCTATGATCGCCAGGGAAGGCTCGTTTATACAGCGAGGTTTGCTTCCATCGAAATTGCCACCGGCCTTGCAAGCGCTGATTTTGTCCTCGGAGCGAAATCACCATCGGAGATGAGGTTGGAAGAGCTATTGGCACGGATCGAAATACTCCGCCGCGCCGGGCTTGATATCACCAGGCTGCGGGTGGAATTACACTCTCGTTTTGCCATTCCGCTTACGGCATTAATCTTCGCTCTGATCGGTGGCCCGCTCTGTCTTATCTTCAGTAAGCGCAGTCGCGCAATGGGAGTGGTGATCAGTCTCCTCCTCGTCGGATTCTTCCAGGGGACTCTTCTGTGGGCGGAGACAATGGGAAGGGGCGGAGTAATCTCTCCTGCTATTGCAGGGTGGGGTCCGAATCTGCTTTTCGGACTTATCGGTCTCTACCTCTATCTGCGGCTGGATAGTCTCAGTCACCCCATTCGGTGGCGCGGGTTCCAGCACAAGTTGCTGTTAGGATTATTCATCGTTACTTTATCCAGTTCCTTCCTTGCTGTAGCCGGCGAGCCTGTGATAGAGATCACTGCTGATCGGTTGACAGTGGCAGCAGAAAAAGAAGCGATCCACGCCCAAGGCGCAGTGACGGTAAAGTATGGTAATACGATCTTGCACGCCGATGAAGTAAGACTCAATCGCATCGATGGTGCGCGATGGAAATTTCAAGCTCAGGGAGCGGTCGATCTACAGATCGGTGAAGACTTCAAGTTACAGAGTGATCAGTTATTTGCCTTTCTCCGCGCCAAAGACGAAGAGCTCATTACTACGGCCGCAGAAGCAGAGCAACTCCGCGGTCAAACGATCTTTACAAATGCGCAAGGAGAAGAGCATATACTCAATTTCACCGGTCATCACGCCCTGATCAGATTCGACAACGCCGGGGAAGTGGAAGCAATAGAACTGACTCGCGGTACCGCCACTACTTGCGATAAGTGTATGGTCCCGATCAGAGATCAACCGTTCGCAATTGACATGGGAAGAATGATCATCTATCCTGATCGGCTTATCGTCGCCTTTGACATAACTGTTCGCGCATTCGGCCTGCCTATCTTCTGGCTGCCGGCGTATATTAGACCTCTTGATGAAATATTAGAGAGCCCGCTTTTCCCCGCTACTGGAACACATCCATTGCGTGGCTGGTTCCTTAAGTGGAATCTTCCGTTCTTTATCGATCAATTTAATCACGGAACGATTCTCATCGATTTTTACTCTCGCTTCACCGAGATCGGAGCAGGGGCAATATTCCATTATCAGTTTTTCGGACAACGCGGAAGAATTAGATTTTATCATTTTCCCGCTCGCGTCGGAGATGCCCGCACAGAGATCTCGATCGACAATATCTGGACGATCGTCCCGGAATTTGAGCTGGCAAAACGCGCTGATTTTACCCAGATAGGAGCTCAACGTCATCTCACTTTCGCTGTATTGACTGCAACCACTTTCCATGATTGGCGGATCGATCTGCGCAGCGAACGGACTGAAAAAGAGGAGGACGGGGTCATCAAGATAATCGAGCGCATCCCGGAAATTACCATTGCACGTACTGCCTTCACTCTCCTCCCAATTACAATTACCCCAGGTGCAAGCATAGGCCGGTTTCGCGAACTGCGCGGTATCGAAGAGATCGGGTCCGGACTGCGCGCCGACGGCAGTCTTAGTTTCCATTTGCCATCGGTCTTGCTCTGGTCCTCGCCAGGGCAAGATATCTCCTTTACCAGCACAGCAGGAGTCCGGATCTCATACTATTACGCAGATGATTTGATCTTCTCTCGCGAAGTAGTCGACCTATCGGCCAACCTCACCTACAGACAAAGTGGAATCAGAAGTGAAATTACGCATCGTTACCGCCGCGTTGTGGGAAGAAGTCCATTTGAGTTTGATCGTATAGACAAAAGACACCATATCACCGCCAATTTGCGGATCGGAATGGAGAGTCCTCTGCAGCTAACGATTGCTGGAGGATATAATCTGGGCATCGGGCAGATCGATCCGCTATCTTTCAATATTAATTATCGCTTTGGCGCGGGATCAGTGACCTTGAAAGGAGTATACAACATACCATTTGCGCGACTCGACCGGTTGACTTTGACCGGCGATTGGCGGCGGGAGAAGGTGCATCTATCGTTTACTGTTCCGTATAATGTTGCGCGGGGAATCTTCGATACCAGTTTATTGCGGTTTGCCACCGGTAATGAGAGCGGAGAAATATCACTCTCCTTGAAATATGATCTGAATACCATGCATCTTATCTCAACGACCCTCAGCACCGAACTAATTTGGGAAGCGCAATGGGGAGTTGCGCTCGGTTTTACTTACCACGTAGACGGATCCCTCACCGGAGTAACCGCCCGCTTATTCCGTGAATTTTATGATTGCATGCGGATTGGAGTTGAATATCGAGCAGGACAATTCTTGTTTTACGTCTCTATTCTCGCCTTTCCTGAAGCAGTTTTGCGTTACGCTCCGCCAATACGATAGAGAAACGAGGAATGAAAATCAGGTAATGGGTGATGAGTTTAGGAAATTTGAGAACAAGGATCAAGTTAAGAGGTTCGGGAAAAGTTCGTAGTTTGTGGTTTGAAACCAGAGTTTATCATTGCACATCCTCACAGCAATCTTCTTTGTAAAAGGAGATCTTCTTACCCGTTGACCGCTGATTGCTGACTATTGACTCTTGACACAATTTAGAGTATAACTTGCGTAATTTCTTGCTTGGGGTAAATTTAGGGAGATACCGGTTCTTTGATCTGCCGTTAAATCTCTTTAAGTTAAAACATAACAGAAAAAGGGGGAAAAATGAATAAACAGATCGCTATTCCAGTTATTCTGGTTCTATCAATAGGGGCTCTTTTGACCGGATCTTTGTTGCTAAGGGAACACAACAAGTTAACGGACGCTCAGGCAGTGATAGGTGTCATGAGAGAAAGTCTTTTCTCGTTAGAAACTGTTCTTACAGAGGAGACCAGCATGCGAAAGCTCGCCGAGGCAGCGTTAGCAGAGGAGACCAGCAAACGACAGCTCGCTGAGGCAAAGATAATCACCCTGACACAGACTATCTCCGGTTTAAGACAGACTATCTCCGGTTTAAAAGAGAATGTCGCTACTTTGGAAATAACTTTGGCAGAAGAGACTAGCAGGCGAAAGCTCGCCGAGGCAGAGGTTGCTACTTTGGGCATTGCGTTAGCAGAAGAGACCAGCAGGCGAAAGCTCGCTGAGGCAAAGATAATCACCCTGACACAGACTATCTCCGGTTTAAAAGAGAATGTCGCTACTTTGGAAATAACTCTGGCAGAAGAGACTAGCAGGCGAAAGCTCGCTGAGGCAAAGATAATCACCCTGACACAGACTATTGCTACTTTGGAAACAACTCTGGCAGAAAAGACCAACATGCGAAAGCTCGACGAGGCAAAGATAATTACCCTAACGCAAACTATTTCCAGTTTGGAAGAAATTGTTTCAGCAATGAGGTGGGTGATGCCGCATTCGCATTAACAAATGGCACGTGCAGGCGGTCCCAAACCTATAGTTACAGCAACTAATCCGATTATTAAGGAGGAAAAGATGGCCAATAACCAGATTACTTCACTCATCCCGCGTGAAGTACTTTTCGGTAATCCAGATAAGGCGTTGGCAACACTCAGCCCTGATGGAAGCAGAATCAGCTATCTTGCACCAGTAAACGGTGTATTGAATGTTTGGGTAGGACCGGCTGATGATCCGACCGCAGCCCAGCCGGTCACCGCCGACAGAGATCGCGGCATTCTTTTCTATGGGTGGGCCTATACGAACGATCACATCCTCTATATCCAAGATAAGGACGGCGATGAAAATTGGCATCTGTACAGTGTTGATCTGAACACCAATCAGACCAAGGATCTCACTCCGATCGAGGGAGTTCAGGCACAGATCCGGCAAGTCAGCCATAAGTCACCGCAGAAGATCATCGTCGGCTTAAACGATCGCAACCCTCAGTTTCACGACCTTTATCTAATCAATATTACAACTGGAGAGCGCCGGTTAATCCAGCGCAACGATCGCTTTATCGGATTTGTCACCGACGATGATTACAACATCCGCTTTGCCATGCGGATGACTCCGGACGGTGGAAGCGAGATCCTAAAGCCGACAGGAGACGATAGTTGGGAGCTGTTTAGCACGATTGCGATGGAGGATCTGCTCACTACAACACCGGTCGGGTTTGACAAGACCGGCAAACTCTTATATATGATCGATAGTCGTGATCGCAACACCGCGGCGCTGACTGTGATCGATCTTAAAACTGGTGGGCAAACCTTACTCGCCGAAGATTCCCAGGCTGATGTCAGCGGCGTAATGGTTCATCCGCTTAAGAAGACTGTGCAGGCGGTCTCCTTCACACGTGAGCGTAAGCGATGGCAGATCCTTGATGATTCTATAACCGCAGATATGGCAACGCTGCGTAAAATAGCAGACGGTGATATCGAGGTGATCAGCCGTACCCTCGATGATCGTCACTGGATCGTCGCCTATGAGATGGATAACGGGCCGATCCGCTATTACCACTACCAGCGCCCTAAAAAGAAAGCACAGTTCCTGTTCACCAACCGCAAGGCGCTCGAAGGACTGCCGCTCGCTGCGATGCACCCTGTAACGATCAAATCGCGTGACGGGCTTGATCTTGTCAGTTACTATACCTTGCCGGCAGCCTTTGTCAATGCACCTCAACCTGATGCTCCCCTGCCGATGGTACTGCTGGTTCACGGCGGCCCATGGGGCCGTGACACCTGGGGCTACGATCCATTGCATCAGATGCTTGCCAATCGTGGTTATGCTGTGTTGAGCGTCAACTTCCGCGGCTCTACCGGGTTCGGCAAAGCGTTCATCAATGCCGGCAACTACGAATGGGCCGCGAAGATGCACGATGATTTAGTTGATGTAGTCAAGTGGGCGATCGATAAAGGAATCGCTGATCCAGAGAGAGTGGCGATCATGGGTGGAAGCTACGGCGGCTACGCCACGCTGGTTGGAATGACATTCACCCCTGATCTCTTCGCCTGCGGAGTGGACATCGTCGGCCCGTCAAACTTGGTAACGCTCCTTGAATCGATCCCACCATACTGGCAGCCGCAGATTGATTTGTTTGCCACCCGCGTCGGTGATCACCGCACTGAAGAGGGACGTGCATTCCTGACTGAGCGTTCACCGCTAACGCATGTCGATCGGATCAAGCGTCCGCTGCTGATCGGGCAAGGTGCCAACGATCCGCGTGTTAAGCAGGCCGAATCGGACCAGATAGTGCAATCGATGCAAGAGAAAGAGATACCAGTAACATACGCCCTATATTCCGATGAAGGGCATGGATTCGCCCGCCCGGAGAATAGGCTGTCGTTCTATGCTGTTACTGAAGCGTTCCTTGCCGCACATTTAGGCGGAAGATGCGAACCGATTGGCAATGCTTTCGTTGGTTCAACGATCGCCGTACCGAGCGGGGCAGAGCAGATACCCGGACTCTCCGTGTTCCTGTCGCGCGATTAGAAGATACAGCGATTACTGATATCTAATAACGGCGGGCTTTTAAGCCCGCCGTCTCTTTGAGATACGATATTACTAACTGCGATAGGACATCCATGATCCATCATCGACCACAGTTAATACCAATCGAGTCAAAACTAAGGAGGATATAAAAATGCGTGAAATCTCAGCAATTGAAGCATGGAAACAGAAATATCCGGAAAGTATCGTCCTGGCAAGCTCAGTTGATGCTGCCGGTCTTCCAAATATTATCTCTTTAGGTTGGAGTATGTGTACTTCATTTATTCCACCGATGGTGGCAATCTCGATCGGGAAGACTCGCTATAGTCACAAACTGATTTCAGAGGGGAAGGAATTCGTCTTTGCCTACCCCGGTGAAGATATGGAAAAAGAGGTGCTTTATTGCGGCACCCATTCCGGGCAGGATGTCAACAAGTTCAAAGAACTGGGGCTGATAGCTATACCTGCTAAGAGAGTGCGCCCTCCGCTGATCGATAGATGTATTGTCAATATGGAGTGCAAAGTTGTTGGTCAACTCGATACTGGCGATCATACTATCTTTGTGGGGGAGATTGTAGCCTCTTATATATCAGATGAGAAAAAGAGACGTTTGTACAACCTGGGAAATGAAAAATTCGGCGGGCTGTAAGATTCAGAGACTCTCCTAATACGCTGTTTATGAGACTAATCATGGCTTCTTCCCGAGACGGAAGAGGCCAGAGAAGGAGATATCAATCACAATTACTAAGGAGACGATGTAAATGACGAAGCGTTGCTTTAAACCATACAAAATTAAAGTTATCGAGCCGATAAAGATTCTATCACGGAAAGACCGGGAAGAACGGATCCGTGCTGCGGGTTATAACGTATTTAATCTGCAAGCAGACGATATTTACATTGATCTACTCACTGATTCAGGCACCAGCGCAATGAGTCAAGCGCAGTGGTCAGCACTGATGTCCGGCGATGAGTCATACGCCGGCAGCCGGAGTTTTGCTCAGTTTGAGACTGCAGTGCGTGATATATTCGGCTTTAACTACATATTACCGACCCATCAGGGCCGCGCAGCAGAGAATATTCTCTTCTCATCACTTGTCAAACCAGGCGATATAGTTCCAAACAATATGCACTTTGATACTACACGTGCCAATATCCTTGCCAACGGCGGAGAGCCGGTCGATTTGGTCATCGATGAGGCGTTCGATCCCTATTTTGATCATCCATTCAAAGGGATGATCGACATCAACAAGTTGACAGCGCTAATTGCTGAGCAGGGTGTCTCGCGTATTCCATTGATTATGCTTACGATCACTAATAATAGTGGCGGTGGTCAACCGGTTTCTCTCGCCAATATCCGAGCCGTAAGCGCGGTAGCGCGACAACATAAGATTCCATTCTTCATTGATGCCTGCCGCTTTGCCGAGAATATTCTATTTATCCACGAACGCGAAGCAGGCTATGCAGAAAAAAAACCGATTGAAATCGCACGTGAGATATTTGCACTTGCTGATGGTGTGACAATGAGCGCTAAGAAGGATGGTTTAGCGAATATCGGCGGGTTCTTGGCAATGAACTCTAAATCACTCTTTGAGCGAACACGGGAAAAACTTATATTGATAGAAGGATTTCCCACTTACGGCGGCCTTGCCGGCCGGGACCTATCAGTCATTGCTCAGGGATTATACGAAGTGCTCGATATTCATTATCTACGAGATAGAGTCAGCCAAACGCGTTTCTTAGGCGAACGCCTCAAAGAGAGTGGAATACCGATCATGGAACCGATCGGTGGCCATGCAGTATATATTGATGCCAAGGCTTTTTTACCTAATTTTCCCCAATCGCAATTTCCTGCGCTGGCGATCACAATTGAATTATATAAAGAAGGTGGAATACGCGCTGTGGAAGTGGGAAGCGTGATGTTCGCGCATCAAGACCAATCAGGTAAAGAGATCTACCCTGCACTTGAGTTGGTGCGATTAGCAATACCACGTCGCGTCTACACTGAATATCATTTGGAAGAAGTCGCAACAGCAGCAAAAGCAATTGCAGCGCGCAAAGGCGATATTACAGGCTATCAAATCATTGCAGGAGAAGGACCGTTGCGTCACTTCTTCGCTCGCTTTGCACCGTGTGGTAGTCGCCGATCTTAGAAAATCACGCAGAACGGAAAGGTTTCAGTTTTAAGTGTTGGGTTTCAGAAAGAAGAAAATTCTGGATCTGAACTTTGGATTTATGGACTGATGACTCTCGACTTTCTTGACCTCTGTCCTCATCGCTGTTCGCAAAAGTCTTTGTCTAACAATACCTGTTACAGTCTATAATATAAGTTATGAGAGAGGAATTTATCTATTTGATTTCCGGCTTGATCCTTCTCATTGCCGCATTCCTGTTTGCTGCTGCACCGGCTGATCCATTCACACAGGGATTAGAAGAACTTGCAGCTGGAAATCCGGCAGCAGCGATCAACAGTTTTCGGCGAGTGCGTACAGATCATCCTCTGATTGAGTATGTCTGGCTTTATCGGGCACAAGCTTATCTTCAGCGCAACGATCCTGCTCAGGCGATCGCAGTACTTGCCAATGTGAATATTCCGTTTGAAGCTGCTCTTCTGCGCGGCAAAGCTCATCTCCTACAGGGTAATCTATCTTTAGCCACAACGAATGCCCAAGAAGCTCTTCGTACTGCACTTTTACGTGAGGAACAAGAAGTAGCTCTATTTCTGCTCCTTGATATTGCAGAAAGAGCAGACGACCATCTGCAGCAGGTCAAGACCATCCTCCAATTGCTCGATATTATCTATATTCGGTTTATCGGCTATGGAGGACGAGTGTTGCATACTCATCTTGCAGCAGCAGTAGCATTTCTCGATCCAGCAGATAACCGAGAACGGCAGGCACTACTTGATTATGGTCTCCACCTGGTCAGAGATGATCCAATAACTGCGCATCGTGTATTGAGCGATATTCTTCCGTTCCTTACAGGAGAGAATATGTATAAAGTTCTCTTCCAGCTTGCATTTATCGAGATGACCCATCTCCGAGACTACCGATCAGCGCAGCAGCGGTTCAACGATTTAATCAGCGTTGGTCCACAAACCATGGTCGTTCGCAGCCGCTATTTCACTGCTCACAACTTCCTTAACCTCGGTCAAAGGCAGGAAGCGAAAAGATTATTTAGGCAGATTATCACAACTGGAGATAGAGATTGGGCTCCATTGAGTCTCTACTGGCTCTTTCGTCTTTATTTAGGCCGCAATGTGATCGATGCCTGGGAATTACTCCGCGGAGCACAAAGAGATTTTACCCCCTCAGCGCACTATCATCGCAGTCTCTTCCGTCTCTTCTTCCATCATCTTGCTGCCGGCAACTACACCGAGAGTCTACCAGTGATCAAGCTGCTGCTCTCTCTTCCACTGGGTCACCATGACCATCCGCGTGCCCTGTTTTGGCGCCATCGCCTAGGAGAGATTTTGGGAGATACGGCAGAGCGGTACCTGCAGCAACTCGGTCTTCTTTACCCGTTAAGTTACTATAGCCTCATTGCTCGCGAGCGAGGATATCTCAGCGGACCACTCTTTATTCCGGACCGTCAACCAACAATCGATGCACTGCTGACTGAAGCAAGCGGGCGGCTTAAAGCAGATAATGAAGCGCAAGAAAAATTGTCACGCTTAATCCTTCTAATCAACTATCGCATCTGGCGACCGTCACTGCGCTATCTCGTATCACTTGCGCCTGTATTGGGAGATTATCTTTACCTACAGTTAAAATCTCATCTATACGAAGTGAAAGGAGAGCTGCGGTTGGCGATCTCTTATGCAACGATCCTTGCTGAGATGCTACCTGACCCAATTATCACTCGGTCGCTCCTCACGCGGATCTATCCGCGCCATTATCAGTCGATAGTCCAACAAGCAGCAGCGCAGTTCAACACAGAAGAAGCATTGATCTTTGCAATTATTCGCCGCGAGAGCGCCTTCGAGACGATAGCCCTCTCCCGCTCTGATGCGCACGGGCTGATGCAGATCATCCCGACCACAGCAAATGATATCGCCCGTCGTCTTGCATTGGATGACTTTGAGCTGGTTGATCTATTTGATCCGCAAACGAATATTATCATGGGAACATCGTATATCATCCGCCAACTGACGCGGTTTGGAGATCTTCGGCTCGCGATTGCTGCCTACCACGGTGGATCAGGGAATTTGCGCCGCTGGTTGGATGCTCTGCCAAATGATGATATTGATCTGTTCATCGAATTGATCCCGAGAGAAAGCACACGTCTTTACGTTAAAGCCGTTTATCAAGCGTTATTGATCTATCGGGCGATTTATTTCTAAGCAATGATCTTCCATCCTCCGAGCAGGATCAGCACGTAGAATGCTATCGCACCCAGTCCGGCCAGCACTCCACCGGCGAGAACAAGACCGTCTTTGAGCAAGAGACCGATTCCGATCAGAAAGACGACTGCTGCCGGCACAGTATTGGTAAGAGGAATCGGAATCATCATCAATGTTCCCATGAGCAGGATCATCACACCGGAGAGGATTCGCCCCAGAGGCGTAAAGAAGAGGGACATCCGCGGCTGCATCACCTTCTCTATCCGGTGAATCAGCGGCCCTCCCTTCTCTTTCATCCCTTTTACCAATGGAGACGACAATGATCGGCGCAAGATGAATCGGGGCAGCCATGGTTGCGGCCGGGCAATGATAAATTGAAACGAGAGAAGGACAATTGCAAATCCAAACGGGGTTGCAAATCCTGCTGCCGGTATCGGGAGCGCAGCAGGTAGGGCTAACAGGCTGAACAGGATTCCAAACCCCTTTTCGCGGGCCAATAATAATAACTCCTTAAGCGACAATGCATCGGGCAGGCTGGCAAGCCAAACTGAAAGGCGTTCATCGATCATCTTTTTCTCTCCGGAATAGATCACAGTAATATAAATAAGATGATAGACGATCTCTTTTGCATATGCAACGAAGAATTAGTAGTCTTTGCATTGTAGTCGGGCTCGTTCCTGAGTCTGACGGAGAGGGAAGATTCAACTTGCATTTTTCGGGGTCAGGGACGACTCCGCCTACTCGATAGAAGGGGTTTGGTGAATATGTACTTACTTGTACTACTACTTGCTGGACTATATAATAAGACTTAATATGTACAAAACTCAATCGAAGACCGAGGATCTCCTGATACAACAATTGGAGGCAGCAGCGAAGAATTATCATTTACTGCAAGAGCACGGATTACAGGCGATCAACGTAATGGGAGCAATCGGCAGCGGCAAGACAGAGCTCATCAAGCGACTCATTGAATATTTGCAGAGGGAAGGGATACGAGTTGGAGTCATTCTCGGCTCTATATCGGATAACAATGATCAGCAACGATTTACAACTTATAAAATCCCTGTTTATAGTTTGCATACCGAGGAAGCAAGTTACCTTGACGCAGCTATGGTAGCGATTGCTTTAAAACGATTTCCGCTTCAGGAAGTCGATCTCCTATTTATTGAGAATGTGGGCAACCTGGTAGACCCGGCTAACTTTCCCTTGGGAACAGCACAAGAGATCATTGTCATATCAGCCACCGAAGGGGAGGCCACAGTGCGTAAATACCCTAAAATATTTGCGCAGACCGAGGTGTTAGTGATCAATAAAATCGATCTGGCTTCTGTAATGGAAATTGATCCACAGGTACTTATCGCCGACTATATGCAAGTTAATCCGTATGGCAAGACAATCCTTACCGATGCCAAAACCAGTCGTGGGATGGAGCAACTGATCGCAGCGTTAAAGATATGAGCCGTCAATACTCGGTTGTCTGCGAAACTGACTCGTATACAGCCGATGGTAGAATCCTTGCGCTGCCAGTAATTCGGTGTGAGTGCCATGTTCGATAATGCGACCATCGTCGATGACGAGCACCTGATCGGCATGGCGAATTGTAGAGAGACGGTGGGCGATGACAAAACTCGTCCGGTTCTTCATTAACTCCCTGAGCGCTGTTTGGATATAGACTTCAGTTCGTGTATCAACGCTGCTCGTCGCTTCGTCGAGAATGAGGATCTGAGGATCGGCAAGGAGAGCGCGGGCAATGGAAAGTAGCTGTCGTTGTCCTTCACTCAGATTGCTGCCGCGTTCTGATAGCGGTGTCTCGTACCCCTGTGGCAGACGGCAAATGAATTGATCGGCATAAGCGAGCTTTGCTGCGGTAATACACTCTTCATCAGTGGCCTCAAGTCGCCCGTAGCGGATGTTCTCCATTACTGAGTCAGCGAACAAAAACGTACTTTGGAGAATGATTCCCAGTTGTCGCCGCAGGCTCTCTCTGCTTATTGTGCGGATATCATGACCGTCGATACGGATCGAACCGCTGTTAATCTCATAAAACCGCGTTAACAGGTTGATGATCGTCGTCTTTCCTGCTCCGGTCGGTCCGACAAGTGCGATCATCTGGCCGGGTTTGGCTGTAAAGCTGACTCTTTTTAAGACCGGAACGTTCGGCACATAGGAAAAATCAACGTTGTCAAAGGTAACCTCGCCGTCGATTGCATCGAGAATGATTGTATTAACAGGATCGGTTAGTTCCGGCGGCTCGTCGATGACGGCGAATATTCGCTCTGCCCCAGCGAGTGCGGCCTGAATCTGATTGTATATTTCCCCTAATTGGCCTAATGGCATAGCAAACCGGCGTGAATAAGCGATGAATGCAACAATATTTCCGACGCTCGCCAAGCCGTTGATCGTCATCCAACCACCCAAACCAGCGATGATAGCGATATTGGCGTTGCTCAAAATCCCCATCAGCGGGGGGACGAGCATTGCATAAGTATGAGCACGGATTCCTACCTGGCGTACGGTCTCATTTGCGCAATCGAATTGCCGCTCCGCTGCACTCTGTTGCCCGAATGCGACGACCACTCGTTGGCAGCTGTACATCTCTTCCAATACTGCATTTAATTGACCGATATTCATCTGTAGTCGGCGGAATTCACGGCGAGTCCGCTTGCCGATAAACCCGACTATTCCGATCATCAACGGGAAGACAACCATCGATCCTAATGTCAACAGGGGGGTTGAGGATAAGCATTGCCACCAGGATTCCCACCAGCGAGAGTAATCCGGAAAAGAATGCTGTCACATTTTGTGCTAAAAGGACGCTGATCGCATCCATGTCGTTGGTAAGACGGCTCATCAACTCTCCATGCCGATCTCGGTCAAAGAAACGCAGCGATAGGGTCTGTAAATGCGCAAACAGGTGACGGCGAAGTTCGCGCATCGCCCGCTGCGAGACACGTGCCATCAGCAAACTTTGGCCTGTCTGCGTGAGCCATGATCCAAAGTATACTCCCAACATAAGGAATATCATCCGCAGTAGTCCTGCTATATCATGGCCGATGATGAAGCGATCGACCGCCACCCCGAGCAACAGAGGGCCCAACAGCAAAAGCAATGTACCAATAAGCGCCATGATAAATACACAGGAGAGCATGAGCCGGTATGGTCTCAGATAGGAGAGAAGTCTCCATGCTGTATTGCGGATCTCTTTGGCTGTTTCGATCTTTGTGTCGCGAAAGCGTCTGCCAGAACCGGGCATAGCGAGCGGTTGCCTGATAGGTGGCTGCGTAGTTCTCTCTCTATTCATCGCTGGTCTCCGCGTAAGTGTCGGCCGTCACCAAGCTGCGAGCGATAGATATCCTGATAGAGAGAGCTAGTGGACAACAATTCATGGTGCGTCCCCATCGCAGTGATCCGTCCCTTATCGAGGACGATTATCTTATCTGCCAACAGAACAGTGCTGATCCGCTGGGCAACGATGATCCGTGTCGCGCCTCCCCATTCGCTGTTGCGCGACTGTTGCAGTAACTGATCGAGTGCATCTTGTAATTTACTCTCGGTCTCCACGTCGACAGCGCTCGTACTATCGTCGAGGATCAATATCTTTGGTTTAACGAGCAGTGCGCGGGCAATGGCGATGCGCTGTTGCTGTCCGCCTGACAGGTTCACCCCTCGCTGGCCGATGATCGTATCATAACTCTGCGGAAGCGCTTTGATGAATTCATGTGCCTGTGCTGCCTGTGCCGCGGCGATTATCTCATCGTCACTGGCCTGGGGTTGGCCGTAGCAGATATTGTTGCGGACTGTTTCGGAAAAGAGGATTGCTTCCTGCAGTGCAATGCCGATCTGCCGGCGCAGAAAATCAAGTTTCAAGTCCCGTACGTTGATTCCATCGATGGTCACTCGACCTGCTGTTACGTCATAAAAGCGGGGGATGAGGTGGATGAGGGTCGATTTTCCCGCTCCGGTCGTTCCGAGGATCGCTACCGTCTTTCCCGGTTCAATGATAAAACTAATATCTTTGAGTACCGGATTACTGCCGTTGCCGGAGTAATTAAACGAGACACCTTCAAAGGCTATCTTTCCTTGCACACGACTGAGATGACGTGCATGCGACGATTCCTGTACGTCAGCGCTGCTATCGAGAATTTCGAGGATACGCTGGCAGATGCATCTGCCGCTGATAACGGTCCGATCATCCCGGCAAGCATCATTATCGGGAAGAGAACGAATGAGAGATAACTGATTGCAGCGACGATCTGTCCCACCGTCATCTCTCCTCGGATTGTCGAAATTCCACCGAACCACACTACGCCGACGATCCCCAGATTGACAATCAACATCATCGTTGGCATAAGCAGAGCCATCAATTGCATTACCTGAATCGTTTTTGTCATCAGTTGACGATTCGCTTCATCGAAACGCGCCGTTTCATGGTCTATGCGCACAAATGCTTTTACTACGCGTACTCCGGCCAGATTCTCTTGCAGTACAGTGTTTAACTTATCGAGTTGCTTCTGGACCAATAAGAATAGCGGTTGTGCTTTGCGCGCAAAGAGCCACATCAACCCCATAATCAACGGGATAAATGTAGTCACCATAAGCGCTAATTGACGATTAATCAGGACCAACATCACAGCACTGCCTGCGAACCACACTGGAGCACGGGCAAGGATGCGCAGCGTCATGCGCACAACTAATTGCACGGTATCGTTCAAGCGTGGTTGACGATAAATTGGGTTCTATTCGTTTGGGGTTGACATAGCTGTCTAAGTCTGCTATAATAGTCCAGTTTAATTTAGGTGGTTCTGTGCAATTTGGTCTGCGTATTATTCTGGTTTTGTTAA
>JAJHSB010000016.1 GCA_022684035.1 Candidatus Acetothermia bacterium
CAACAATCGAGGAAAAGACTCCGGCCTTTCTGTTTGAGATTTTGGTCATTGGTCATTGAGATTTGTTTGGAAATTGGTGCTTGGAATTTGTGATTTCAATTCCTTCCCATTTTGCGCAAGACTTCAGATTTTAGTATCTAATTCCTACTTCCTGGTCTTTCGCAGCAAGTAGCGCTCGTAAATGAGTTCAATCTTCTCTGCTGTCACCCGAAACTCCACTGGTAGCTTCACCCCGCCTCCAAAAGTAAAGAAAGTCTTGACTTCCCCCTCGATTCCTTCCGGCACCAATGAGACTATCATGTCGTTGTATTTATCTTTGATCTCAATTGCGAGCAAGCCGCCTAACTGTTTTACCTGTGCCTTCATCGTCCCTTTGTAGGTCTCATAGGTGCCGACAAGCTCAGCAAGTCTATTTGCATGTTGGAGAAACGGAAGCTTTTCCGGATCTTTCTTCAGGAGGATCGCCAATCCGTACATTCCGAATTGCGAGAGAGCATAGCCGCTTCCATTGGCAAGTAGGGCGATACCCACACCGCGTTCTGGAATAAAGGCGATGTACGCGGTGGAGACCAGTACTGATCCTCCATGACTAACAAGTGCGTGGCCCAGGAAGTCAGGGACGATCGACAGGCCGTAGCCATATCCTCCCTGCCCAAAGGGGCTGTGATGAGGCAGCGTAATTTGCGCGCTCGCCATCGTCTCCACTGACTTTGGTGAGAGCAAAGAGGTGCTATTCTATTATATTTTCCCCTCCCGAGATACATGGCGACGTATTTGGCGAGGTCCATCACATTACTGATCAGTGCACCAACAGATAAGATACGGCTATAAAAATAATCAGACGGTTTTCTTTCACCATCACGAGTGATGATGTACGGTGTGGCTGCATCCGGATTCTTTTTCAGTTCCTCTTTGCCAAAGAAACTCTGCTCCATCCCGAGTGGGGCAAGTATATGCTTGTACACATACTCTGCATAGGGCATACCAGAGGATTTTTCAATAATATATCCGAGAATCGCGTAGCCTTCATTGGAATAGAACCAGCGTTCACCAGGACGATTTAGCGTCCAGTCTTGCGCATCAGCCATAAAGGTGAGAATATCGGAGTAATCAGCGATCGGAAACCAATTTTCTCCTGCGCCGGTTGCTCCCCGAATCATCGCCTCGGAGTACGCCAGGGCCGGAATGCCTGAACTGTGACTCAGAAGATGAGATATCCGGATATTCTCTCCACCCGGCTTGATATTGACTGGCGCGTAATTGGCCACTGGATCATCTAACCGTAACTTGCCTTGTTCAACCAGTTGCATAATTGACAACGCAGTAAACGACTTGGTAACCGATCCGATCCGGTAAAGAGTACTCGGTGTCGCTGGAAAACCGCATTCTAAGTTCCGGAATCCGAATCCCTTCTTCCAGATAACCTCGTCTCCTTTTATAACAGCTGCACTCAGCCCAGGAAGTTTAGTCTCAGACATCTTTGTAAAGATAAACTCTTCTAATTTAGCAAACGACATAATCCCTCCTTTATGTCAGTGGTGGTATAGTGAAAATCTGATACCAAGCTTAAACGCTAAGTCATGCTAAGTCAAATAAATAATAGTGTCGCGTCAAGTGAGAAATATGAATAAAACGCAGAGGACGCAGAGAACGATAATAATGAATTACGGTTCTTCTCCAATTTAGTTGCTCGAAAGGATTCAAGGATTCAAGTGCTTATTTTGATTATGCCGCATTGATAATGCCGCATAGCGCACACTTTTAGACGACTAACGACGACCGGTTGACGGTTGAATTTTCGGTCCACATGCGAGTTTTGCATCGAGAACAAAGTGCAGAGTCAGGTTGATTATTATCTCAACTCCGCAATCTCTGTGCGTTTGCCCGTTGGACCAATTGCTCCGGAGTGAGATGGTAAATAACATCGAGCAGAGCGGTCTTGAAGCTTCCCGGCCCTTGTGCCTGATCAGCCGCCAGCTCGGCCGCAATGCCAAAGCAGATCAATCCTGCTGTTGCTGCGAAGAGAAAATCGTGCTCCACAGCGGCAAAGAGAGCGATGGCTGTGGTGGCCATACAGCCTGTACCCGTTATTGTTGTCAGGAGAATATGCCCGTTGTCAACAGCGATTGTTTCCGTCTCAGTTGAGATTATGTCCCTTTTGCCAGTGATCGCCACCGTGGTCTTGTAACGTGTGGATAGGGTGCGAGCGACCGCAAGAGGGGCTGCAAGCTGGCTGATGGATTCAACCCCTTTCACTTTTCCATCGGCGCCGGCCAAAGCGCCTATCTCACCTGAATTACCACGCAAGACAGCAATCTGAAGTTCCTCTAACATACGAGTGTTGCTCTCGGTGCGCAACTGCGTGGCTCCTGCTCCTACTGGATCAAGGACAATGGGGATACCCAGTTCGTTGGCTCTCCTCCCGGCGATGAGCATTGAATCAATCCATTCTGGTGAGAGTGTGCCCGGATTGAGCACCAATGCTCCGGCCATCTCTACCATCTCGGCCACCTCCTCTCTGGCGTGGGCCATCACCGGTAATCCACCCAGACTTAGGGTTAGATTAGCTGTGTCGTTCATCACCACAAAATTGGTGATGTGATGAATGAGCGGGCGTTCCCGGTGTATCTTTTCGAGTAAGTTTGCAACTAATTCGCCCCAAGGGCAGTTTTCGATCAACATTTGGTGTAACCTCCGCTGTATTCTTTGATTAGCTTTATGGCACAATACTTGCCGCACATCGTGCATCTCTCCTCGATGCTGGGGGCTCTCGCCTCCCGATATCTTCTTGCCTTTTCCGTCCAAAACTAAAGACCTCTTACCTACGCACCAAAATTCTAACACTGATCCTCAGCTTGACAAGCAGTGCTCCTATTGGATATCATAATTACCGTAATAAAGGGTTTGTAGCTCAGGTGGTCAGAGCACTCGCCTGATAAGCGAGAGGTCCTTGGTTCGAGTCCAAGCAGACCCATTACTTTGCGGAGTAAGGGTTTGTAATACCTGCTTAGTTGTTTTAGGTAACCGGGTTGAGCGGCAATGCGCCGGTAAGGACTTGCAAGACGTTGTCGACTGCTATTTTAGCCAGAGCGCGGCGAGTCGCTTCGGTGGCACTTCCGATGTGCGGAGCGAGGACAACTCGTTCCCGTAAGTTGATGAGACCAGGATGGACCACAGGCTCCTCTTCGTAGACATCAATACCCGCTCCGGCAATCTCCCCAGTTTCAAGTGCCCAAACCAATGCCTTTTCATCGACGACCGGTCCGCGGGCGACATTCACCAAAATGGCTGAATCCTTCATTCGCGTAAACTCCTGTCGCCCGAACATATGGTGTGTTTGCGGGGTGAGAGGCGTATGCACGCAGACAAAGTCGCTCTCATCAAGGAGCCGCTCCAACGGAACATACAGGGCGTCAAGTTCCCTTTCTGCCACTTTGTTGCGCCCGCGGTTATGGTAGAGAACTTTCATTCCAAAACCGAGCCGTCCGCGGCGGGCGACCGCTGTTCCGATCTTTCCCATCCCCACAACTCCAAGTGTCTTTCCATAAACCTCCAGCCCAAGCTGTGGGCCAATCAGTTCCCAGCCGCGAAACTCTCCGGCGCGGACGAACGTGTCTCCCTCCACAATCCGCCGTGCAGCAGCCAAAAGAAGAGCAAAAGTAAGGTCAGCCGTCGCTTCGGTGAGGGCCCCGGGGGTGGTGGTGACGATGATCCCAGCGGTGCGCGCTGCTTTAACGTCGATGTTGTCATAGCCGACCCCGAGGTTAGCGATAATCTTCAGATTCTTTGCCGCCGCAATCACTTCAGCGTCGATCCGCTCGGACAACAGACAGATAAGCGCCTCAGCGGTGGTGATCTTCATTAATAACTCAGCATGAGAGATCGGGCCGAGGTGATCACGCATCTCGACTGTATGTCCAGCAGCGCGCAGTCGCTCGATCTCTTCTGCAAAGACTCGACAAGTTACGTAAATTTTAGCCATCTTTCTTTTCTCCTTAGGATTAGGATCGCCCGGAAGGATCAAAACCTTAACCGTGAACTTTATGAACCCTTTCTGAACTACGAACCACGAACTACGAAAATTTAACCACAGAGAACACAGAGAAACAACCACAGAGAGAGAGTATACAACAAACAGAGAAGATAAGAAATAGATAAAAAATTTAAAAATTAGTTTTTCTTCTCTCTTCTCTGCTCGGTGCTCTCTGTGGTTTCTTTAGTTCTTGTCATTGCGAGCTGTAGCCCAAAGTGCAATGAGGGAATAGCGACAGAGCAATCCCGAAGGTTGCAAGTCTGCGAAGCAATCTCATTCCTTATAATCCTACAGAGTTTGTTTTACACCTAACCCGGACAAGCCGGAAATCCCAATGACCAAATCTCAATTTCCAAACAATAACCAAATCCCAATAACCAAACTTCTATGAGCGATTTGTCAACAATCGAGGAAAAGACTCCGGCCTTTCTGTTTGAGATTTTGGTCA
>JAJHSB010000034.1 GCA_022684035.1 Candidatus Acetothermia bacterium
ATCTGAAGTCTTGCGCAAAATGGGAAGGAATTGAAATCACAAATTCCAAGCACCAATTTCCAAACAAATCTCAATGACCAATGACCAAAATCTCAAACAGAAAGACCGGAGTCTTTTCCACGATTGTTGACAAATCGCTCATAGAAGTTTGGTTATTGGGATTTGGTTATTGTTTGGAAATTGAGATTTGGTCATTGGGATTTCCAGCTTGTCCGGGTTAGGGGCAGAACAAACTCTGTAGGATAAAACAACGGGATTGCTTCGTCACTGTCCCCCTCATTGCATTCGGGTATACAGCTCCTCGCAATGACAGAAGGGGGAGAGTTCGCAGAACTCGTGGCAATCTCGAGAGGTGAAGTAAGAAGCATCTTCCATCAGAGTCAGATCACAAGGCCGCAATTTCTCATCTAACTCAGACAACCTTAAACGGATCTACAGCATCACGCAGGGCATCGCCAACGAAGTTAAAGGCCAGCACTGTAAAGAAGATAGCAAACCCAGGGATCAAGACCCACGGGTGCTTCTCGATATTAACGATTCTGTTCGCATCGGTTATCAAGAGTCCCCAACTCGTCCCTGGTTCCTGAATGCCAAAGCCGAGGAACGAGAGAGCGCTCTCCCAGAGGATCATCCCAGGGATGGTTAGTGTAGCTGATACCACAAAATAAGTCATTAAGTTGGGAGCGATATGACGCAGGATGATCCGCAATGGAGAAGCGCCGATCGCTTGTGCAGCGACGGTGAATTCTCGCTCGCGCAGCGACATCACTATCCCGCGAACGACTCGCGCCATGCCCCCCCACCCAATTGCAGCCAGTATGACGATTATTCCTACCAACTGCAATGCCGGCGACAGACCGAACGGACGGAGCACCATTGCCATGGCGAGCATAAACGGGAGTCCAGGAAGGGCAATTACGACCTCAATTGTCCGTTGTACAATGGTGTCTAGTCTTCCACCGAAATAACCGGATACTCCGCCAATCAGCAGAGCGACCGGAGTGATGAGGAGGACAACGAGCGGGCCAACGAGCAGCGATACTCGTGATCCATAGAGGACGCGTGAAAATATACACCGGCCGAGAGAATCCGCACCAAAGAGGAATATCTGTGCCCTATGGCGCGGATTATTACCGAACTCACCTACTCCAAAGAGACGGATATTGGTCGGGAAGATACCGAGAATACGATGCGTATCCCGACCGCGGACGAAGAAACGAATCGGATACATCCGCGTCGTATCAGGAACATGGACCACCTGAAATGTTACCCGATCTAATCGACGCGTTGTACCATAAACGAACGGCCACGTAAGATTCCCTGCTTGGTCGAATATCCGGATTGGAGTCGGCGGAGCGAAAACATGTCCGCGCATCTGAAGAGCGTAATGGTAAGGGGCAAGAAAATTGGCAAAAATAGCCATAAAAACAACGAGGATCACCCCGACCAAACCAACTTGGGCTATCCGACTGCGCTTGAATGCCCGCCAGATCCGTCGTCCCTGTGAGAGCGGCTGAAATTCTTGCTTCTCTGTCGAAATCTGTGTACTTTCTTTTCTATATTCTCCTTTTTTCATTTATATCTTCTCCAAGCTTAATTATACCTTATCCGTGGATCAACCGCAGCGAGACTGATATCAGCGAGCAGATTACCGACCAGCATAATAAAGGTAAAGAGGAGGAGACCAGCCATCAATACGGGTATATCCTGTGCTTGCAAGGCAAACCAATAAGCGCGCGCTACAGTAGGAATATTGAATATTATCGCGGCGATCAGATCACCGGAGATGAATCCGGAAAGGCCCATTCCGAGACTGGTGATAAATGGATTGAGTATGTTTCGCACAATGTGCTTGTACTTTACTTTGGTCTCGGTGAGCCCTTTCGCACGTGCAGTAAGGACATATTGCTCTCCCAAGGCATCGAGATAAAAGCCGCGCGTAAAGCGGACCAACCCAGCCATGCCAGCAGTGCCGATCACCAGGACCGGTGGCCAGAGGTGCCACAGAAAGCTGAGAAATTTATCGAATGACCATGGTGCACCACGAAATTCAGCGCCGACTATCCCCGCAACTCCCAATCCCAATTCGCCTACTCTGAGGACAGTGACGAGCAGCCATATGAGGAGTAAGGCAAAGAAGAAGTTCGGTATTGACATGCCAAAGAACGCAAGCCCGGTCAATATATTATCGCCTGCTTTGTACTGATGCGTAGCAGAGTATATTCCAATCGGAAAGGATACTATCCAGGTAAAGAGAAAGGTAGAGACGGCGACTAAAACGGTCCACATCAACCGGCCTCTAAAGAGAAACTCCAAGACCGGCTGGCGGCCGGAGAAAGAGAACCCCAGATCACCTTGGACCACTCCGCTTATCCACCGCCAATACTGAATATGGAGTGGTTGATCGAGCCCTAACCGGGCGGCCTGCCGCGCAAGTTCCGCTGCATCGATTGCTGGATCAAACTTGAATTGATCGAGGAAAGTACCCGGCATTATGGCAAAGACACCGAATACGAGCATTGAGGTGATCACTAGCAAAGGAATCATATAGGCGATTCGTCTGATAATAAAGACGCCCACTTTACCTCCTTAAAACCCGGGTAGTGAGTAGCCTCACTACCCGGGGAAGAGTCTATCGCCGTTATATTACGGCAGTTGTCGCAGATCAAATGAGGTCACTACCCCCCATGGATCTGAACCGGTGCCGTTAATATTCGACCAGCCGAAGTTTCCGAGATGGTTATAGAAAGCGAAGTCAAATTGCCCTGAAGGCAGATAGACGAGCGGCAGATGCTCATTGATCAGCAACTGAAACTCAGCGAAGTACTCCTTTGCCTCTGCGTCGTCGAATGTCCCCGCCTGCAGATCCCATAGCTCATCGACACGTGCATTCCACGGCGCAGGGTCGGCAACTGGAAACGCGGCCGGATGTCGTCCTCCCGGACCACCGGCAGAGAAGCGCCAAAATTGAAGTCCTCCGATTGATCTCCAGATGATTCCTGCTCCATGTGGATCTACGCCAGCGGTGAATCCGACGACTATGGCATCCCAGTCACCTGACGCAGCGAGGAGCCTACCAACGAACTCCGGCCACGGCAGACCAGTGAAAGTAACGTAGAGACCAAGCTCACGTAGACTATCTTTCATGATCAGCGACTTGGTTATGCGCAGTTCATTGCCGGCATTGGTGAACCAGCGGAACGCCACGCGGGTGCCATCAGCGAACTCCCGCCAGCCGTCGCCATCGGTGTCAATGATACCGATCTCATCGAGGAGCGCTGCTGCAGTATCAAGGGAGTACTCCCGCCACCTGATATCAGGATGATCCCACCCAGCATAGAACGGTGAGTTCACTGAAACAGGCGACCATATCGACCGGGCAAGGCCGAGATGGACAACATCGATCATCGTCTCGGTATCCGCAGCATGGGCAAGCGCCTCGCGGAAGCGTAAATCTCGGAAGAGTTCCCGTAACCTCGGATCAGGGTGATCCTGGTTAACGGTAACAAATTCCTGTCCCCACGCAAGATCCTCGGTGATCAGAAGCGTAAAGCCCTTGATCGGCGCTTCGGCTTTCAGGATAGCCAGATCCTCGGCCCGCGGTCCAAAGACGTCGAGTTCTTTGTTACGGAACATCAAAAAGGCGACATCGATTGAGGCCACGATATTGGTGACCACCATATCCCAGTAAGGAAGCCGGTTACCGGCTGGATCGAATTTCCAGAAATTTGGATTACGCTTCATCCTGATCTCAACATCAGGGATAAACCGATACAACACAAATGGCCCTGTCCCAACTATCTCCGCTGGATCGGTCCCTACACCCCAAGCATGGTTAAACCCACAGACACCCCCTAAGGCCGGATTCAGTCTGGCTACTGTATGCCATAACTTATGGCGTGGCAAGATGCCGATCCCACCGACCGCTATCAGTGCCGGCCGGAAGGTCATATTGAAGTGTACCTTGATAGTATAGTCGTCGATCTTTGTAAACCACGGCAGCGTCCCATCAGGCAGGGTCCAGTCGACGCGGCGCGCATCGATATCCGTGTTTAAGAAGACATCCACAAAGGTGAACATAAGATCATCAGCGGTAAGCGGCTCGCCGTCAGACCAGCGAATACCGCGGCGCAGATGGAAGATTATCGAAAGACCATCCGCTGCCACTTCCCAGTGGGTGGCGAGGGAAGGCTCTATTTCCATTGTCAGCGGATTCCGTATGATCAGGCTATTCTGCAGTCGCGCCAGTGGCCAGAATGAAGCAGTGTCGCGTGCAACGATCGGATTGAAAACGACAGGATTGGCGATCATCGCTGAGCGCAGTGTACCGCCGTGTGCTCCGACCCGAAAGCCTTCGTATATTGTTCCCGGCACTCCCAAGGGGACCGTTACATAGTCTGGTCTTGCGATGCCGATTGTTCCCAGCAAGAGTATCAACCCTAACAATATTGATATAATTTTCATTTTAGAGATATACCTCCTTAAATTTTATTTATTTGATTTTGGTTATGGAACGGCAAGCCGATCCGCCAATGCCCACATATAGGCAGCACGATATTCAACTGAGAAGATTCCCATGATTGACAGCAGCCTAGCCTTAAGGTCACGCGCTGTCATCTCCCCTGCGATGAGACGGACAATGAGTGCAGTAGAACCAGCTACACGCAACCCCTCAGTCTCACCAGTCCGAGTAAGTTCAACCATCTCCTCTTGGGTTTTAACCACATCCGGATGGAAGAGGAGCCAACCACCGAGGTACTCACCGGCAGCGATCGCAATCGCAGCGAGAGCGATTCCCTCCAATTCCTTCAGTCTCATTGCCGTTATATGCGCCGGCTCGAGCTCGGCTATCGCCTCTCGCGCTATCTTCTCAAGTCGAAGAGCGTGAATGCGGTGCAGGAATAAGAGGCCGCGTGCGCCGGCAAGGCGAACCTCCGCAGTAACTCCTCTCTCAACCAATCCGCGCAGATATTCTACGCGCAGCACTGCTACAGCCTTACCCGCCAGTTCCTCTGCTGGTCTACCAGTAACTTTCGCTGTTTCGTCGACGGTCGGCGCAATGACAGGGAGAAAACGGTTGAGTGCTGGGAGCACTGCCCTTCGTAACTCCATTGTCGCACCTGTTTCAGCGATTACGAGTAACTCATCCCGTGTCGTTCCGGCAGCGACGAACAAGTGTTCCAACGCTATCTGAGCTGCCATCCGCATCCCTGGCGTGGCTCCTTCCACTGCCAGACTCTTCATCTCGGCAAGTGTCTTTACCTCTGCATAGTGTCGTCCGAGGGCGATACCAGCAGCGAGTTGGATCTCCGGCACTAATTCTCGCGTTGCCAGCCGTTCGAGCTCGGCAACACTCGTTCCTATTGCTGAAAGGGCTACGAGACTGATTAAAGATACAACAACCAATCCAGTTATTACTCGTCGATTCATCCCTTAACCTCCTTTAAAATACTTACTTGCTATCCTACTATTTCGCTATCCCGATACCGCTTCTTTCTTCTCTCCTTTGATCACCACCTCCTTATTCATTACATTATAGCACAATATTAATCTTATGTCAAATAGCACAATATTAATCTTATGTCAAGTCCTTGGTATGGCGTATGGCCGCATGTAAAGCTGATAGATCCTGCTTTAAGTTAAATGTCACTCCTTCTCTTAAAAAGCTTTTCATTCCGCAAATCGCTTCTCAAGACCGCGCCGGTTGACCCCATAGATGATCGACATCGCTGTATCGAATGATAATCTTCCTCCTAAAGGAGAAGTAATTATCCACAGATGGCGCAGTCTCTCTGGACCGTACTCCTCTAACAGATATCCGATCAATCCAGCGGCGATTGGATAGACCATTCCATCAGGAAAGGAATCAAAATCAATAAGGTGAAGTGGCCGACCGATACGATCGAGATTGGACAACAATTGCCGTACATGATCGGCCTCAGGTAGTGAACTCAAATAATAGGCCAGGCCCCGGCGCAATAGGGAGGAGAGAGTCTGATCTCGATATAAATGAGCGATCACATATTCAGCCACCTGGTAACGCAATTTCGCGTCCGAACCGATGTGCAGAACCCCCATACGGTAGTCTCTCTGTGGTCCGGCATTAGGAGGAGCGCTGTAAAATATTATCAATTGGTCGGCAGAAAAGTGAGCATCACTTAGCCCGAGCCGCTGCTTAAAATCGGCCACCAGCGACTTAACCACATGTGGAGTGAAGGGAACCGCCTGCGGGGGGGCGTGGATGCGTACCTGCTCAACATAATCGGTAGACCAACCTCGATAGATACGGAGAAGATCGCGGTAGTATCGGATGTCGGCGCCTCCGGCGATCGCATCTTCCAGTTCTTCTTCCATCTCATCCCAGTTACCCAGAAGGAGGTGAATCCGCGCCCTCTCCAACGCGGCCTCTGCCGTCTCTTCACGTTCTAAGAGAGCCATTGCTTCTTCCAGTCGGCCTACTCTGATCAGCCCACGGCCGGCCAAAAGATTCCAACCTTCATCTTGCGGTCCGATAGCAGCCAGTCGTTCTTGCCAGCCTTCATTCAATCGGTTGAGCTCATAGCCGAAGACCAGTTGCAGATTTCGTTCTAAGGATCCTGGCCGCCACAAGCGCATTACCTGGTCTAATCCACCGAGATAGTCAATCAGGAAGGATATGAATGAGACTGCCATCACCTCTAAGTCATGCGCTACGCCGACCTGCGGTGCAAATAGAGCATGGATACGCGCTGCTCCTTCTAATCCAACATCTGCTGCCGCTGAAAACGGTGAATTAAAGAGTTCATAGAGAGTAGGACGGAAATATCCTCGGCCGGCAAGGAAGAGTAGATCTCTCAGGTTTAATCGGAGGATCTCCGGCAGAGCTGCTGCGGCAAGGTGGTGATCTCTTTGCGGATCAAGTATATATTGAACAATTCCATGGCGGAGCAATCGACAAAGATTTCGGCCGGAGGCAAAATCACCGATCATCTGGATAAATTCACCGCGTGGATCTTCGCCGTATATAATGTCGACCGGGTTATGATAGATGGGGGCTGTCCGCGGGCTCCGCCTCCGCGCGATGATCCCTGCTTGTGCGCGATGATCAGTATGGACAAAGACATTTATCCTCTCAGGCAGATTTACCTGTGAAACACCCGTTAAAGCGAGTAATTCCTTCATAACGCCCTCGAGATATTCCACATGAGCACGAGCACGCAGAGCTACCGGAGAATCATCTGGATAGCGGAGAGTAAACCATTCACCAACGGTCGCTTGCAATGGCAATTGCCCCCCTCCCGCCACCCCGGGAATAACTCTATAAAGCATGAAATGAAGAATACCGATGCTCGCAGAAAAGAGAAGGATTGCACCGATTACTGTATGCCAGCGTCGCATTTATCTTCACCTCCGTTGTGTATACGTGCTTATTTTAATATTAACGTCTACTGTAGAAATATCAACCCTGCGCATTTATAGTCAACTGCATAAATCATTGCAAAAAGCTAACAACACGCAAATCCTAAATTCTAAAACCCAAATCCCAAACAAATCCAAATGACCAAAATTCAAAATGCAAAACGTTTTAAACATTCGGATTTTGAATTTGTTTAGAATTTAGAGCTTCGCAGGTTCAACAATGAAGTGCAACACTTTAGGAAGCGGGAAAGGAAAGGTTATCCTAAAGTGTTATGGGAAAGAGGTATGAGCATTTAAGCATGGAGGAACGGGATTTGATCGGGCAGATGCATTGGCAGGGCATGAGCAAGACCATGATAGCCAAAGCAACAGGCAGGCACAAGAGCACGGTATCAAGGGAGATAAGGCGCAACGCCTCAGAGCAGTATAGGCGTTACACGCCGTGTCAGGCGCAAAAGAGAGCCGATGAAAGGAGGAAAGAGGCAGGCAAGCGGTATCGTCTAAAGAGCGCTGAGATACG
>JAJHSB010000036.1 GCA_022684035.1 Candidatus Acetothermia bacterium
GTGGTAGTTGATAAGAGGATCAGAGTAAGCTATATGGAAAGGTATGGCTGTAGTTTAGTTCACTTGTCAACATGGGCCGGGTTTAGAGGAGATACTTTTATGCACCCTCAGAAATCGATGTTACATATTAGTCCCGACCGAAGTCATTCGCCAAGGCCCTACAAATCAGCTTGGGGAATTCTCTTGGCTCCACCTCCGCCAGCTCCCGCAACGTATAGCGTTCAAGGAGTTTCTCTATCGCCAGATACCCGACATAATATCCAGTCTGCTTGCTGATAGGGCAATCCCTCAGCTCCTTCTCTGCTCTCGAACATCTGGAACAGTTTAGTGTATACCTCCTGATCATCCCCTGCCAGGCCGCGCAGGGTCATTTCGACTAATCGATTCCTGTTTGCCTGGCACCATGTCCACTGTTCAGCGGTGTAGAAAAGATAGTCCGGCTGGTCTTGGGCAGGAATGATCTGCCTGGAAGCGCTGATGGCGAACCCTTCCGCGAAGAGTCGTGCGTCAATCCGAGTGAAAAGGGACAACGGATCATCCATGAACGCTGCGGAAAGCTGCGAGGCTGCACGCTGGCCAAGTGCGAACTGCAGCGCGTGACTCAGCTCATGGGCGATACCGATTTTAACTCTGTCAGACTCGTATTCTGCCAAGTTCTCCAGAGCTAGAAAGACTGTCGTCCGGCCGCCAACTGGGAAGACGAAGCCGCTCGCATGGTAAATTCCAACGAAGGCGATCACGTCAATCTCTATCTCATCCTCACCTAGAGCAAAGAAGGATAAGACACCTGCGATGATTTTGGGAAGGAGCTCCTCAATCCCTTCCGCGGTCTTCCCAATCCGTTCGACGTCTTTGGCATATCTCTGCAGGGCATCGGGCAGGCACTCGCGGCGGCCAAAATAAGGCGGCCCGAAATAGACCTGAAAGACCTCGGGATGCTTCGAGTCGTACAGCTCTTGCCAGAGCTTGAGTTGATCTTCTTGGCTTTCATCGCGCGCTTCTTCCCAGAAATCCAGAAAATCTTGGGAAAGATTTCTTATCCGGATCATTGCTGTTTAACCTCCTGATTTAGCTTGGGCTATCTCCTTGCTCAATTTTCGCACAAAGAGTTCGACAAGGTCGGCCGTCTGTTCCAGCTTTCTCATATCAATGTGCTCCCCAGTATCATCCTTGCTATGCAGCCAGATCAACCGCGGGATCACATCCCTGGTGACCGGGATCCGGAAGAACGCCCTCAGCAGTCTTTCAGGGAGGATCGCTCTGTCAACATCACAGCGCAGAATGGATGCGCACCTGAACCTTCGCGTCACGAACTCGTAATGGTCGGTATTCCCTCCCCAGCAGAGGTTATGCTGAATCCCGAGCTCCGCGCAGGCTTCCTCAAGAAGCCTGACGATCTGCGGATCGGACCTCTTCTTCAATATCGTTCCCTGGCCGTTGTTAATGAAGAACTGCTCCCCGCGGCCGACGCAGTCCAGGTTCAGCACCCAGGTCCTCTTCTTATCCAGTTCCTTCGCATGTTTGCTGACCCACTCCCGGCTGCCGAACAGCCCCCGCTCCTCGGCGGCAAAGAGGCAGAGGTCGATCTCTACCGCTAAATCCTCCTTGCCCAATCGTTTGGCGACCTCCAACAGGACCGCCGTTCCGGAGGCATTGTCGTCTGCCCCCTTGGAGTATTCGCCCCGCAAAAGGTGGACCATCACCACGGCGCCTAAGGAGGCCATAGCGGCCATGATCACCATGTAAAACCACCATATCGGGGACCAAGGCCACCCGGCAAGGCCCAGCTCCGGCCCCAGGGATATGAGTGAGGCTACTAATCTCACCTGAAACAATCAACATCCACAGCCCTCGGCTGAGAAGAAGCCCGATGAAGAGCAGCATCAGCAGGTTGAACAACGACCCGATCCAACGGAACACGTTGTAGAATCTTTGGATGTATTTAGGTAAGTTCTTGGCGCTGTCGTAGTGTGCGGTAAGTAGGAGCCTTTGCTCTTGCTGTGGGTTTATCTTCCCGATGATGTTGGTGGACTTGGCCTTGGCCAGCTTGAGCTCTATCCGTGGATAGAGGATAGCCATGAAGGCCATGAAACCGATGATACCCAGGCCTACAATCAGCGAGTGGACCCAACCTGACGCCACGATAAACCCCAACAGCAGCAACATGGAACCCATCCCCATCAACAAGGGATAGATCTCCGTCTTGATGTAGGTGGTATCCTCAAGCTCCACCTCACATCCGATCTCTTTCAGCCGGTCAGCCAGCAACCGGCAAGCCCACTCCTCATTTTTGGTGCCAGCGTAACGATGTCTCTGCGAAAGTTCTCCAAGCAGTTTGAAAAGCTCCATCAAAAACTACCTCCTTCCTCAGGTTAGATTTGTTATCGTTCAAGCCCATGCCTGGTATCGCTTCAGCGGGCTCGCCAATCGAGTTTGAGAGGCATAAGACCCAGGAACACGACTGTAAACGCCACAAGAATAAGTATATTCATCCAAAACTCGCCATAAATCCTGCCGGCCATGGCGGCGCGCAGTGCCTCGGCCATGTAAGTAGTAGGAATAAACCGTGCTACCATCTGTAACGTGCCCGGCAGATGCTCAAGCGGGAAGAACACTGGAGCGAGGAAGGTGAAAAAAGGATGCACGACCTGAGTCGCTATGCCTGCCACCTCACCTGTTGGGCTCCAGAACCCGATAAAAGCCCCTATCCCGGCCATAGTAAAGCCGCCCAACATTAATATGAGCAAGGCTGCCGGCGTTATCCATACGTCAAGCACGATCCCTCCTACCATCAACATGATAAGAAGCGATGGAGCAGCGACAATAACGCCGCGCATAGTTAGCGCAGCGACAAAGATCGTCTTGGAGATGGGAAGGGCGGCATAGTGCTCGAATGCATTCCAATATTTGAGACGTCCAATAGTTTGCCCCAGACTGAGCATCATTCCCGTAGCCATATTTGCGATGAGGGAACCAATGAAGATAAATCGCACTCGCTCTGGTCCGACTTGACCAACGAAAAACACGAGAAAGACCATAAGGAATAAGGCGGTGAATGTAGTGTGGATAAGATACCAATACCACATTGTCCTTAGGTCGAAGAGTTGACTGCAAAGGAGCCACCTAAAATCGCGGATATTCTTCCAGAAATTAAGCCCTTTATTAAGCTGCGGTATCTGGTTCATTGTTACCCTCCCATCTCTTGCCAGTTAATTTGATGTAGACATCCTCAAGAGTCGGCATAATCAGCCGAAAGTCGTCCAGGCCTGCTGTCGCCAACCGTTCGAACACAGTTGAAAGAAGAGTCGTAGACTTCTCTCTTCTAGTGGTGATCTGCCAGAAGCCCGGTCGAACTCTAATGCTCTCGGGAATTGCTGCCAAGAAATCCTCTGCTTCCACTTCATGCCCGTCACGCAGGCGCACCTCCAGGCGAACAGTGTCACCTGTCAAGCGCTTTAGCTCACCCGGCGTTCCCAGACCTCGCAGCTTTGCGGAATCGATGATTGCCAGCCTCTCCACAACCCATTCTGCTTCCAGAAGGTTATGTGTGACCAGGATTATCGTTGTTCCGCGCTCGTGATTAAGCTCCTGAAGATACTCCCAGACGAGCCTGCGCCGCAGGGGATCCAGCTCATTGGTGGGTTCGTCAAGGATCAATATCGGTGGATAGTTCATAAATGTAGAAAGCAAAGCTGCAAGCCTCTTCTCACCCCCGCTCAGCTTACCAACCAATCGGTCTGCCAGATCTTTTAGATCCAGGCGCTCGATAAGACTATCGGTTTGTTTATGTGCATCCGCCTTTGACTGGCCACGCAGCCGCCCAGTAATGTAGAGGGCTTCACGAAACTTGTGTGCGTTCAAGCCCACAACCATCTGCCCGTAGTAACCTACATAGTGCGGAACCGCCCCAGGCTTGGCCACCACATCATGATTGAATAGAAATATCCGTCCACTGGTTGGGCGGAGCAGTCCTGCCATCTGGCGCACGAGGGTTGTTTTCCCCGCCCCGTTGGGCCCAAAGACCCCGAAGATCTCCCCTTGAGCGATCTCCAGGTCTATTTTGTCATTGGCTGACACATTACCCTTCTTGTATACCTTGGTTAGCTGCTCTACCGTGTATGCTTTTTGCATTGTTACGCTCCTTTGTCAGATACTATGTTGTTAGTCGATAACTATACTGTTAATCTGCCTTGATCCTTATATTCCCACTTGCGGTATCGATATGGATCATCGCTGTTGGGTCTTTGCCTACCTGTCCGACCACTCTATCTTTTTCCACTCGACCGGTAATGGTCAGCTCAAAACCGTCAATCTCGATTTCCCCTGATCCTGTGTCGGCCCGCAGTTTAAACCGCGCATCGCAGGGCAACTTAAGGTGTGCGTTCCCTGAACCGGTCTCTATGACCCACTTCACACCATCATTGATCGTTGACTCGATATCGATATTACCGCTGCCAGTATCTGCGTCTATATTTCCTCCCACCTGGATAGCAGTGATATTTCCCGAGCCGGTATCAGCCGATAGATGGCCACCGATCTGCGTTGCTCTTACGTTCCCACTACCGGTATCGGCATTTACGTTCCCCTTGACGTGGGAAGCGATGATATTGCCGCTGCCTGTCTCAGCCTCTATATCTCCTCCTACCCGGGAGAGAGTGATATTTCCACTGCCAGTATCGGCATTAATATCAGTTTCAATCTCCTCGATTTCAATATCGCCGGAGCCGGTATCAGCGCGGACGGGGCCTTTTACTCCTTTGATCTTTTGATCTCCGGAACCTGAATCGAGATCGACCGCTGTTTCAAGAGGAACGGTAATCAGAAAATTCATCGTCACTTGTGGTCCCCAGAACCAGCGGTGCGTATATTCATCCAGCCTGCCGATGCGCACAACGTTACCCTTCTCTTGTATTGGCGGAGCCTCTTTTATCTTTGCCGCGATCTTAAGTGCTTCTTCTTCACTCCATGCCCGCACCTCGAAATGGGAGAGGATATCGAGCGTCCCTGCCTCGCCTTGTTTGACCACGATATTGCCGCTGTCTGTATCGACCTCCAGATCAAGCGGATCGCTGATTTGCATTATCTTGTGGAAAGAATCTTTTACTTTGGCCATGTAATTTGCCTCCTTTTGTTGTTTTAATCCCAATCGATTTTGATTCGATTTTTCCATCGGTTTTTCCCACACCTGGCAAACAACGCGTAAAGGACCGCGGCTAATATGAGAATGGGGAGGATCAACAACAGAATTGGACCTATCACAACGAGAACCACGCCCAGTATGCCGATAATCAGCGCTACCAGACCGATTCCACCGCCTAAGAGAATGGCTAAAGTGAGTGGGAGAGTGAGCAGAACGATGACCGAACTCACCACCGCCCCAACGAGGGTGATGATCGCGCGGACCAGCCCCTTGATAAATCTACTGATAATTTGCATATTAACCTCCAAAAATTATCTGTCATAAGTTCGCATGTACTTTGTTTGTGTTATTCGTTTTGCTTGGCGCCTATTTTGATTTGCACCTTGTTTCGAACCACAGCAGAATTATCTACTTCAAGAGATTCAAAATATTCCACTCTTTCGATCGTGCAACCTTTGCCGATTACTATCTTTTTCCCGCGAACGGTCTCTGCGCGAGTCGCTTCAAGATAGATTTCATCGCCCTCTATCAGTTCGCAGCGGAGCTCGGCCTCTCCCCGGCCGAAGAGACGCGCCAATCCTTCGAAAATTATCCCTCCTCCTTGCCAGGCGTGGCGCTGCACTTCGATCCGTTCACCGCCGATCTCGCGCACTTCGCACCGCCCTCCCAGCCGTATCTCCACTTTGTCGGCAGAAAGGAGTTGGTCGATAGCAAAGGAGCCGCTCATTCTGAAGATGTCGGTCTCTACGCTTCCCTCTACTCCAAGCCCTCCGCTTATTTTGATGTACTCGCCGAGGATGTTGCCCGACACTTTGATTGCACCGGAAGAGTTAATTTCCTTGACCTTTAAATTCCCTTTGAAGCGGCAGCTGCCGCTGATCTCTGCTTCACCTATCTCCGCGTCATCATTGAAAACGATGCTTCCGGAAGCGCGCAAACGGGAAGCGATAGTCCGACCGGCAATCTTCGCCGCCCCTGATACTCTGATCTCCTCAGCATCTACATCACCGTCGATTTTCCCGGCACCGGATATCGAAATACGATCGTACAAGCCGCTGCTGATCTTCCCTGCTCCCGCGATAGTCGCCGAACTTCGTTTCTCCTTCATATTGCCTCCGTTGTTAAATCAATTTTCACTGCGTCTAAGATCGCTAACAGATCGACCTTAGTTATCACCTCTATATCAGGGTCAAAGAGAGTTCCTGCCGGCGCAACAAGGGACAAGGTAATTTCCGCTGAAATTCCGCCACTGCTCACTTGTTTGCGCAGTAAATATAGTTGCCATTCGTTATTTGTGGAGAGCGCGTCGACCTTCACTTGTGCGAGAAGACTGTGTGCCAACTTAAGGTCAGCGATCGTTCTCCCGGCGCGATGGAGGCGCTGCAAAACGGCCAACGCAAAGATTTGTTCGAAGGTATAAGGCGTAGATGCGTCACCAACTGACTGATAGATAGCCATAATCTCCGCCGGTAATTTGTCGATTCCAGGAAAGGATTTCAGTTGATGTAAATTCATCTGGTTTAATTCGACCTGCCCCACAGGCTCGCTTAACCACTGCGCCAACTCGTCCAGGGGATATCTCTCCTTGAGTTGTTGTATGCGCTCGATCCGTTCGAGGATTTTCTCGCGAACAAAGAACGTCTCTTGTCCGGTAAAAGTAGCCTTTCTGATAAACCACGCCTCTGGAATCAGGCCCTTACGTTTCCACCGGTATAGCTGTCCGTATGTGATATTCGCTTCAGCTAAGAGTTCTTTCTTCGATATCATCTCTTCGTTTTTCATTGCTCTCCCTTATGAGATAATAAAATACTGTTATGTTACCTCTATCTCCAACTTCTGTCCAATCGTCCTGAAGAGATAATACTGCGGATACGACGCGCTACTGCGCGTGCTTTCCGCGTACTTTCCACTCGACTGAACCCCTGAGTGATACAGTCTTTGTAAATTAAGCGCGTAATGATGCGTAACGTATTCTTTTCCACCTGCCACAAATTTCTATCTTGATTTTCTTTTTGCAGCAACTGCAGCAGACGTAGCTCTTCAGACCGATTCAATAATTCTAATTCGTGTTGCTTCCACCAAGTCAGGTCAACGCGTGCATAATCTAATGGGGGGATTCCTATCATCCTTAAACCTCCGGTAATTGATATTGATGCTATTGTAACATAACATTGTTGCTTTGTCAAGTGGATAGTTATTGAGATTCATCGCAGATGTTTTTTCAGATTGCAACCGGACTTAGTCGTTTAGCATCTTTTTTGCGTCTCAGTTATCGTTCCGGTATAATATAAGTTATCGGTTACAGATTGTTTTTATGTGTGGGCGGGATTTTACCGAGAACCAGAAAAAGTGAAATTCCATCACCTGACAAGCGGTGATCATTGGGTGGTCCAATCAATCTTTAATGATGTTTCCGGCAATGAATAAATTACTAAATCTGATAGATCCAGAGATAGGATCAGCAATTGAGCAGGAGATGCAACGTCAGCAGAATACTCTGGAACTTATCGCCTCGGAGAATATTGCCAGTCAAGCAGTCCTCGCAGCGCAAGGATCGATCCTTACCAATAAATATGCCGAGGGATTGCCGGGAAAACGGTTTTACGGTGGATGCGAGTGGGTTGATGTTATCGAGCGGTTGGCGATTAAACGCGCCAAAATACTCTTTAAAGCAGACCATGTCAATGTGCAGCCGCACTCAGGAGCACAAGCGAATATAGCTGTATTTTTTAGTGTTTTAGAGCCGCATGACACAATCCTCGGAATGAAACTTGCCCATGGAGGTCACTTGACACACGGACATCCATTGAGCATGACAGGTAAATATTTCAATGTGATCCAGTATGGAGTGGAGAAAGAGACAGAAAGAGTCGATTACGGTATGTTAGAGTCTCTGGCAGATAAACATCGTCCGAAAATGATAATTGCTGGCGCCAGCAGCTATCCACGGATCATTGATTTTGCCCGCATCCGTGAGATTGCCGATAAAATCGGTGCATATATGATGGTTGATATGGCTCATATTGCTGGGTTAGTCGCTGCAGATCTTCACCCTAGTCCTGTGCCCTATGCAGACTTTGTTACCACAACGACACATAAGACACTGCGTGGACCACGAGGAGGCTTGATTCTCTGCCGCAAGGAGCTGGGGCGCAGTATCGATCGGGCAGTATTTCCTGGTATTCAGGGTGGGCCGCTGATGCATGTCATTGCTGCCAAAGCAGTGGCGCTGAAAGAAGCGATGTCCAGTGAGTTTCGGGAATATCAAAGTCAAGTAGTAAAAAATGCTGTAACACTTGGTCAGGCGCTGCAACGGAGAGGCTTTCGTTGTGTATCAGGCGGAACAGATACCCATTTTATCCTTCTCGATCTGAGCGAGCACGGCATCACAGGAAAGGAAGCCGAAGAAAGACTGGACAGCGTGAATATTACGATAAATAAAAATGCCATTCCATTTGATAAGCAAAGTCCGCTTATTACAAGTGGCGTGCGGATCGGCACTCCAGCAGTGACAACCCGTGGGATGAAAGAGCGAGAGATGGAAACGATCGCTGAACTGATCGCGCAACAGCTCCATCCGTCAAGCGACGCTGCCGTAGCAAAGAAGGTTAAATCGCAAGTTTTATCCCTTTGCGATGCATTTCCGCTGCAAGGGTAAGGATACGGATAGAGGACGGAGTTCCTTTTTTTCAAAAGTGTTTACGCTTTTCTGTCTGCGTTAGCCTACGGCGTTTATTAAATCCAATCGATATTTGTTGCTTCAGGATTGCCGCGCTCTGCTCAGTCTCCTCTGCGGTTTATTCATCTCTTGTCATTGCGAGAGTTCGCAGAACTCGCGGCAATCTCAAAGAGATAATTTTTGTTTAGGTGCAGAACAAACCCTTCGGGATTGCGGAGCTTGTTCCGAGCGTAAGAGAGGAATCTCGCTCCGTCTTTGCTTCGGCTACGCCTCGTAACCGCTTAAGCTTCGCAATGACGGCTCCTGCCTTCTGACTTCTACCTCTCCGGACCTCAAAACTCAAAACTTTCTATCCCCGCTTGTGTTGTCTATTTGTCTCTTGCCGCTCCGAATACGTTTTCTGCCCCAGATAGTAAGTGCAATAAGCGTTATGACGTACGGGAACATATTCGTCAACTCACTGGCGATGCCCCAAATAGGCAAAACAAAGGTGAGTGCCTCTGCCGTACCAAAAATTAGCGCTCCTCCGAGCGTGCGCCAAGCTGACCGGCCGGCTACTGCTGCGGCGATCAAGCCGATGAACCCTCGTCCGGCTATCATGTCACGCGAGAACCAGGAAACATATCCCATAGAGATGAAGAGACCACCGAGGGAGGCCAACAAGCCGCTCAATAAAAGCGCAATAAATTTAATTTTGACAGTGGAAATCCCTACAGATTGGGCTGCAACAGGGTGTTCACCGACCGCTCTTAACCGCAGTCCAAATGGTGTCTTGTAAAGTAAATAATGGAGAACGAAGACCGCCAGAATAGCAACATAAGTGAGGATATGATGGCCACTTATGATTGCGCCGATCGCCGGTATCTCGGCGATAACCGGCAGGACAATCGATGGGAGGACTAAACTACGCAGACTGACTGATACTCCTCTGTCTCCAGCCAACACGTAGAGGAAGAAGACAGTGCTGCCGGCAGCAAGGATATTAAGAGCGATTCCAGCGATTATCAGATCCGCTTTAAGGTGCAAATTTAAATAGCCCAGAATAGCTGCCAGCGATAGACCGCTCAACACTCCGGCTGCCAGGCCGAGCCAAACGTTCTGGGTGATAGCGCTAACAAATACTCCCCAGAATGCCGCTTGCAGCATGATCCCTTCTAAGGCGATATTTATCGTACCCGCCAAATCAGTGATTATTGCTCCTAACGCAGCAAAGGCGATCGGGGTAGTGATCCGGATGATTGCAAACGCAAACCCAACATTGAGAACTGCCTGTAAAATATCAGCCATCCAGCAACGCCTCTCTCTCTTTCCGACGTCGCTGCCAGTGTTGTAAGAAGGCTTCAGCAGTGACGAGTAAAATAACTACTGCCTGCATGATGATCGTTACTTCGGCGGCAACATCTGTCCGCCGTTCCATCAGCCGGGCAGCAGTGCGCAGATAACCGATAAACAGAGCGGCAAACAAGAGACCGAGCGGATGGTTGCGCGCTAAGATTGCCACAATAATACCATCGAAGCCGAGACCAGGCATCGATGTCCACAAGAAACGGTGATGTACTCCCATCAGTTCCACTGCGCCGGCCAATCCGGCAACGCCGCCACTGAGCGCCTGCACGTAGAAGACCACTCTCTGAACGTTGATTCCTCCGAACTCAGCGAACTTCAGGTTCATTCCGACCATACGAATTTCATAGCCCCACTTTGTCCGATAGAGGAAATACCAGATTAGACCGACTGCGATGACTGCTAGAATGATCCCACTGTGCAAACGGGGGCGGATGGTAAGATCAGGTAACCACGCTGTCAAAGGGAATCGGTACGATACCATAAATCCGGCCTGAACATCGCGGAAATAATGATTGACTAAATACAATGCCAAAAAGAAACCGATAAAATTCATCATCAATGAAGAGACCAATTCGTTGGCTGCAAACCGTGCCTTGAGCAGCCCGGGCACAGCGCCCCAAAGCGTACCTCCAGCCATTGCGGCGAGCGCAATGATCAGAATATGAAGGCCGCCGATCGGAGGAAAATGGAGCGCAACAAATGTTGCCCCTGCTGCTCCAACCAGGAATTGACCCTCTGCTCCGATGTTAAACTGCTTTGCCTGAAAGACCAATGAAACTGCTAAACCAGTGAAGATAATCGGAATCGTCATATGGATCCATTCAATGCTGCGATGTATCCGTGTCAGCGGACCAAACAGGAGGTAGTAAGCAGCACGAAATGGTTCTTCACTCACAACAAAAATGATGATCAATCCGATAATTAGTGCAATAAGAATCGCACTTACGATCTGAAGTAATTGGAAGAGATTCACTCTATACATTACGCTGCTTGCTCTATCTCCGGACCGGCTTGTTGTGCAGCGCCGAGCATGTAATATCCTAATTCTTCTGTGGTAATCTCGGCCGGTGTAGAAAAATGGGCTGTTATTTCGCCGTTATACAGCACTACTATACGGTCAGCCAACTGCAATATCTCCGATAGATCGGCCGAGATGAGCAGTATCGCCTTGCCGGCATTACGGTCATCGAGCAATCTTTGACGCACGTCGAGAGTAGAGGCAATATCTATCCCCTGTGTCGGTTGATCCGCTATCATGAGGTTCGCAGCAGCAGTAAACTCACGTGCGATAACGACCCGCTGCATATTTCCACCTGAGAGTAATTGTACCGGCATCATTGCCGTAGGAGCCTTGATATTGAACCTCTGTCGCAGTATCTCTCCATGTTGCCTGATCTGCTTCTTACGTAATCCAAAGATGGAGTGCCGGCTGAATTCCGCTTTAAAATAGCGGTCGATAATCAAGTTATCTGTGATCGATCCTGGCGCCGCAATGCCGCGTCCCATTCTGTCGGCGGGTATATGAGAGAGACCGCAGAGCCGTATACGGCGCGGACTGGCAGTTGATACGTCTTCACCATTAACCGTGATTGTGCCGGTGAGACAGGGATATAGTCCAGTCAGTGCCTCTACCAATTCTGTCTGTCCGTTCCCCATGATACCGGCGATCGCCAATATCTCTCCCGCCGCCACGTCAAACGAAAGATTGCACACTGCAATATGCCCATCTTTGCGTTGGCAAGTTAGCCCACGGACGCTGAGAACGGAAGGTCCGCTCACAGTCGTTCGTTTTACTGGTGCTGGGATCTTCGCTTCTCCGACCATCATGCGGGTAATATCCTGCTCTGATACATCGGCAGCTTTGCAAACAGCCACCCTTTTACCATTGCGCAGGATAGTGATTCTGTCGGCAATCTCCTTGACCTCGCGTAGTTTATGCGTAATAAAGATTATTACTTTGCCTTCTGTCGCCAATCTTTGCATAGCACAAAATAATTCTTTCGTCTCCAGAGGAGTTAAAACAGAGGTCGGCTCATCAAAGATGAGGCACTCAGCCTTGCGCAGTAGTATTTTCAATATCTCGACCCGTTGTTGCAATCCAACCGATAAATCACTGGTAATCGCACGGGGAGGAACAGGAAGGCCGTATTGCCGGCTCAGATCTTCGGTCAATTCTATCGCTCTCTGCAAGAGAAAAGTGATTCCCTGTTTCGGTTCCATCCCCAATACAAGATTTTCCGCTACTGTAAATGTTGGTACGAGCATGAAATGCTGCTGGACCATACCGAGCTTCATCTTAATCGCTGTGTGGGGGCTTGTCATTTTGACCGTTTGCCCAGCCACCGATATCGTACCTGCAGTCGGTCTTTCCATGCCGAAGAGGATTTTCATTAATGTCGTCTTTCCTGCTCCGTTCTCCCCGATCAGTCCATGAATCTCTCCTTTTTCGACCGAGAAGTCTACTCCTTTGATCGCTGCAATGCCGTTTGGATAAACCTTGGTGATGTTACGCATTAGAATGTATGGATCCATTACCAGTCCCTTTTGCAGTTGTCATAATTTAGCCATCCTTACCGCTTGACTGTTGTCAATTGGGAAGTGATTATGGTCTTACTCCATCGCGCAGCGCATCTAAATCCTCGCGTGCCATGCCAAATGCAGTCGGCACCACAATTTCACCCGTGATGATGCGGCGCTTTAAATCGGTTAACAGATCCTGGAATTCCACCGGGAGATATTTACGGAAGATCCAGTTATCAGCGAGCCCCACCGCTCCTTCCGCCAACCCCAGGGTATGAGCCTCACCAAATGGAAGAGTTCCAGTTACAAAGCGTCTTAACGCATAAAGGAGTGACATATCCACCCGTTTAAGCATCGAAGAGAGGATGCGTCTTGCTGTCACAGGATCGTCTTTCAACTCCTGAAAGATAAGTGCTTGATCAGAGTCGACACCGATGGCGTAATTATCTTTGATCCTTATTGCTTCAAGTAAACCCAGTCCGGTCAGCGAAGCAGCATGAAATACGATGTCCACTCCTGCCCTAAGCTGTGCTAAAGCAAGCTCCTTGCCACGGGCAGGATCAGCAAAAGTGCCGGCATAAGAGATGAAGATGCGGATATTAGGATAGATATAACGTGCACCGGCGATATACCCGACGAGGAAATCATTGATTACCGGTATATCCATTCCGCCTAAGAAACCAATTAATGGCTCGGGATTTGCTCTCTCCATCGTCGATGTAGTAACTAAAGCAGCTAATGCGCCAGCGAGGAAAGCTCCTTCATTCTGCTTGTAAAGAATCGAATGAACATTGGTAAGGCCGTACCGTTTATAATCAACCGCAGCGTCAAAAATGAGAAACCGCCTCTCAGGATGGAGCCGCGCAACTTCATGGAGGTGGCCGCGCATATCCCAGGTCCCCACAATGATCAGATCATAGTCTTCGTAGGCGATATCCATCAATGTCGGTCCCCATACGGCACGATCATGGGCCATCTCAACAATTGTGTAATTGATTCCCAACTCTTCCGCAGCAGCAGCCAGCCCTCGCGCGGCCGAATCAAAAAAAGAGAGATCACCCAACGTTCCATTGACAAGTAGAACGACACTTATTGGTCTGTCCTGCCCTCCGCGGATTAACAGACCCGCCCCCATCAACAGCACAATCGTCATTACGATTAAAATTTTGCTATACCCAAAACGACGCAACATAACTATTACCTCCAATTAAGGATTATTGTGACTAACGACCAACCCGCGTTTAAACAAGGTATTTTACAGTTTACTTTTCCGGGGAATAATTTACAATTAAATTTTCAATTTTGCGTAGTGCCTCATCAAAAAAGTACTCCCAATCGGATCATTACCGCAAATGAAAGTGTAGTTGAAAATTGGCGGTGCAGAAAGAGATCGTTACCTCCTAAGATTGGTCGCAACTACGCAAGGAGGTAGCAAGCGGTATCAAAATTTTGTTTGATTTTAGTTTGAAGTATCGGAACTTAAATAAATTCCAATACACAATCCTATGCTATCGCATATTTCCGTTTGAGAACGACACACAAAATAACCCCTATCGCAGCCATTGCCCCTGCGGTAAGGAATGCCGGGGTAAAACTTCCTGTGGTATCGTATATCGCTGCACCTACTGCCGGCATGAAGGCGCCAAATGCCAAGCCGGAAAATACCATTCCATAATTAATCCCCAAGTGCTTCGTGCCAAAAAATGAAGCGGTCAGTGCTGGAAACGTGGCGACAACAACTGCCAGTCCCCAGCCAACGAGTGCCGCGGCGATATATAATGTCGCCAGGGTTACTGCAAAGAGATGAAAGGAAAGGAGTGTCACGGCTTGTATCATAAAGCTCACGATCATTACCCACACCAGACCGAATCTATCACTCAGGAATCCCGCTACTGGTCGGCCGAAACCATTAAAGCCGGCAAAAATGGCAACCGCCACCGCGGCTTCCACCGCTGTCAGTCCAATGATTAACTCCCCGAATGGCGGGACGAGTGCGGCACACATCATTCCCCCGGCGATCACCAGTCCAAACGTCAGCCACATAAGCCAGAATACGGGACTACGAATGAGGTCTCTTGGAGTAGACTGATAATCGATGATCTTTTTTGCTTGCTGTGCTCCCTTGCCTCGTTTCCACCCTGAAGGTTCCCATCCATCAAACGGATTCCTTATCAGCCAGGCGGCAAAGAGGCAGATTGTAAAACCTACGACACCGATGATGAAAAGAGTCCCTTCTACCCCATGGACAGGGATCAAATGATCTGCTTTCAGGGGTGCAACAACCACACCTGCCAGTCCAACTCCCATCACAGCACATGAAATAGCGAATGCAGGTTTATCGGGAAACCACTTTCGAACCGGCGGGACAACACAAGCGTAAATCGTACCCGCACCCACCCCGCCAATAACGCCGTAGGTGGCCACCAACCACCAGGGATACGGAAAATGATTAACTAATGCCGCCAGCCCGTATCCCAGTATAAATAGTAGTGCCCCAAGCAGGCAAGTCTTTCTTGGCCCGATAGTATCCTGAAGCCTCCCTGCTGGAACCATAATCAAGGCAAATATCACGAACAAAACAGTGAATGGTAGGGCAGCCTCTGCTGTAGTCCATTCAAATTTATCCACTAACGGAACAACCATAGCACCCCACGCATAGGCAAGTCCTGCCATGAAAGCAAGGAGAAAGCCTGCAAACGGAATACTCCATCTCGTCCATATATACTCTCCCATTTTCTTTCCCCCGTAATTATTATCGAATGATTCTACTAGGAATAGAGATACCTTCTAACGTACAATGTAGTCAACGAGCACAATTTTAGGTTATCCAAAGTCCCATTCTCTTCGTACAGCTCCGCGTTAATAAGCTTTCCGCAATCAGCTGATTACCGTCTTTCCTGATCGCTGATTGCTCACATCCTCTCAACTTCTCTTCTCTTTTCTTAGCCTTTCCCGGAAAAACTCGACTGTCCGCTTGAGGCCCTCGCGCAGATCGACCACGGGCTTCCAGGCAAGCTCCGTTTCAGCTTTAGACACATCTAAGAAGATCCTTCTTAGCTCACCCTTCCTCTCAGGGCCATAGCTCGCACTTCCTCGAAAACCGATGATCTCCTGCAGATGAGCGAAAAGCTCGTTCACCGAGGTACCAATGCCTGTACCGATGTTATAGGCGCGATCGTTGAGTGAGTGTGCTAAAGATGCTGTCTCTAATTGCTTTATCGCTAACAGGTTTGCTTGGGCCACATCTTCCACGAAGACGTAATCCCGGAGTTGTTTGCCGTCACCGAAGATGGTCGGCGTCTCACCGGCCAGCATCTTTCCAACGAAGATCGCCACCACCCCGGCCTCGCCGTGCGGGTCCTGCCGCGGACCGTAAACGTTGCCATAGCGCAGGGCGATGTAGGGAAGACCGTGAATAGACTGGTAGTAGTAGAGATAGTATTCAGAGCAGAGTTTACTCACCCCGTAGGGAGAGAACGGACCTTTGGGATAGGTTTCGTTCACCGGCAACTGATCAGGCTCCCCATAAACGACCCCACCGGAGGAGACAAAGATAACCCCCTTTGTCCGGTATCGCACACAATTCTCCAGAAGATTCAGTAATCCAGTGATGTTCACCCGTGCATCTTCCCTGGGATCGGCGACTGACTTACGCACGTCGATTTGGGCCGCATGGTGGCAGACCCATTCAATTCGGTCTTTGGGGGATGTAGTAGATTCATCCCTAATTACTATACCCCCCGAGGCAAAGATCTTCTCCAGCTTTGGATCACAGATATCCATCCGGTAAAATTGGGCTTTGGGATTGAGGTTCTCCTCCTTACCGCTAGAGAGATCGTCAACTACGACCACTCGCTCTCCTTGGGCGATCAAAGCATCGACAACATGGGAGCCGATGAATCCAGCTCCGCCAGTGACCAAGATTCTGCTCATATCAGAGACTCCTTATGGTGAAAAATTATCAGCTAAAGTTACGACCTGTTCGCTGCTGAGTGCTACTCTTCATCGCTTGCCCGCTGCTATTTTGTGGCCTCTTGCGCAATCACTCTCTGGCTGGGCAAGAATTACTGCTTCTGCGTGTGTAGGCAGAGAGGAAAGTCCATCCTTTCTCGTTCTGTCTCGCCGGGTGGGCGGGACAGCAACATTACAATCTGCTCGGCAATTGAACCCCACGTTTTAGTCTTAGCTCGCTAGATGACGATGAATTAATTCCGTCTTAAGGCAAAAGTCTATCGGCTCACCCTCTCCATTCAAGTTATCAGGTTCACGATTCGGAAAGACGTTCGTAGTGCGTAGTTCATGGTCCGTAGTTTTTCCCTAATTCTTCTTCTGTCATTACGAGTCTACGAAGCAATCCCGAAGGTTGCGAGTCTGTGAAGCAATCTCGTTAGCAGAGACACATGCTCCTGACTCTTGACTCCTGTCTTCTGATTCGAGATTGCCACGAGTTCTACGAACTCTCGCAATGACAAGAAAAAGAAGCTGCAGAGGAAACGGTTCGTCCCTGTGAAGACAGGGATTGTTCGCCTTATATTCTTCATATCCGTTGCGATATAGTGATGCATCCGCAAATGGCAGCACGTATTCGTCTGGCCTGTGCTAACCGTACAGACAGACGGAAAGAAAAGGAGCTCGGAATACTCCTCTTTCCCGTCATTGCTTCGCTGACTCCTCGCATTGCTCGGAGTTTCGGCTCACATCGCTCCTCATAATGACAGTAATCTTAGGAGCCCGATAACTCCAGTAATTGCTTTTGTCTCTTCAATAGTGCTGGGATTCCACTCGCTTCGCGGGTGCCGACGATGATCTGCCAATCCGGTAATTCTTCTTCCAACTCGCCTTTGATCTGCGCCACATAGCCGGGAATGATGAGGTTGCGGTGATTTATTTTATCCGCGATTCCTGAGCGCTTGATATAGGATGCAATGGTATCAGCAGCAAACTTACCGGTTGACCAAGCCGCCAAAACGCAAAGTCCCTCTGTATTCTGAATGCATAGAAAAGACGGCACTTTGCTTGCCTCCATCTCTGAAGAGACAGCGAAATAAGTTAAGGCAAAGTTAGTAGTGAGAATAACCGGCGCGGCTGCATCCGGAGAGTTTATCTCATAAACTTTCTCCTCGACTGTCATCGGACGACGCGGATCAGTATAGATATTCATCCGTTCGACCAGCAGAGGGAAGAGCGAATGACGCTTGATATTACGTACGACGATGATCCCGGCGTATTTAGCGATCAAGCTTGCGGCGAGCAAAACTTCTTCTTGTGCCTCTTTAGCAAGAAAACAGGGGAAAGTGATCGTGGGGAAGCCGAGTAGCCGAAAATCTTTTTTAAGTGCGGCTCGCCGGATGAGCGTTTGGTCACGTATCGCCTCAATGAGATTCTTTGAGCTCGGATCGAGCACTATTTGCTCAAACCCCGCAGACCGCAATTTCTCAACTAATGGCACAAGTTCTTCGATACCCTCTGCTTGCACGCCGATGGGTGTCGCTCTCTCGTTGAGTCCAGCGATCGCATCGTCAATATTGGCGGCTGTTATCGGGTAGAGAAGTGGCTTTCGGTCATTGCATATCTCCTGCGCTGCAAGTAGGTGATCGAATTGCTTCGCAATCAAGACGATTCCGGCTGTTGCTGCTTGGGAGAGCACTTTCTCGACCAGCGCGATAAATTTCGCTTTCTCTCCTGAAAGAGATTGAAGCGCTAGAAGCTCTGCTCGCAGTTCCATTCCCACGCGCTTGAATTGCAGTTCTTGGAGCTTATCTATCTTTGCGGTGATTTCTGCATCCGTCTCGGTGTCAGAGATGAGAAGGGCAAGGCCAGGAGGGTGAAAGAATGTCTTTTCATGCCTGAACATGACCTCTTCTTCACCGATATTTAGTGCCTGTTCTCCAGTACCGATCACAACCAATTTCACCGGTGGCGTTAACAGATTCTCTATCTCTTCTCTCAAGCTTTGAGCGATGTACGGACAGGCATCGGGTTTTAACTTGCCTGTAGCCAGTTTCATCGCAAACCCAAAGCAAGTCGGCAAGCCACATTCTTTACAGTTTGTGCCCGGCAGTCTCTTCTGAATATCAGTTCCCTTTATCGGCATAACTCGCTCCTTTAATTAGCAAATAGTGAATAGCAAATAGTGTCTGGTGGCTGGTGACTGGAGGAAACGAGCCACGAGTCACGAACCACGAGCCACCAGTCTTTTTATGAAAACTCTCCCGCCATTACCGGGTGCTCAACGCGAGCAAGAAATTCGGCGAGTGCATCAACATCGTTAACATCTTCTTCCGTAGCTATCTTGTCAAATATCTCCGGAGGGATGGAATCCTTCACTCTCTCTTTTACCTTTTTCGGCATCCATACTACCCGCCGCAAGCCGCCGTCTCCTTGCAGGAACTTGGGCGATCGTAGATACTCCACTCCCATTCCGACATATCCTTCTACTTGCTTGCCGCCACTTAATTCGCCGGCCATTGTCGAGAAGGGAATACCGATGACAGACGCTCCCTCGAAATCTCTTGGCAAGATGCCGATCCCATCAACTTCAGGGATATAGAAAGCAATAGACTCAAAGCAGCCACAGGAAGTATGTGGATGATCAAAGAGACTGTGCAAACAAAAGGTATCGTTGGTCCCCATTGACCGCTCTGCTACCACTTCATTAACCCCGCTATAAACTATTTTTTCTGTATCCAGAAGTTCGCCTTTTTCTACTACGAACTGTGGGCCATAAGGGTCGATCTTGGAAGCAGCCCGACCGTCAAACCAGCTTATCGCACCACAAAGCGATACACGTTCCGGTGTGACAATGCAGACATGGGTCGGAGCAAAACTCTGGCAGAGCGTGCAGCCGTAGAATTCATCGACCGCCTCCTCGGTCAGCCCTCTTACTCGCTCATCCCGCGCTTTGTAGACATCTAACGCAGAAGGCAAGAAATTTTCCACTTTTTGCGCGTCGGTGATAAATGTGACCGCTACTCTTTCGATGATCGGCAACTCGGATGTATAAAGGTATATAAGTACCTTTCCTATCTCATCTAACGAGGTGAGCCCTTGCTTGACCGCGTCTTTGCTTATTCTTAGCCAGATATCGTTCCGTTGTGCCATATGCACAAATCCCTCGATATAGTTGCAGTACTGGTGGATTCGTCGCTCAAAGACCGGTTCCATATCTGGATCCAACTCGGTTCCAGCTACTTCGACAATGAGTCCCAGAGGATAGCTGCCCCCCTCTGCCAGATCTTTGATATCAGGTCCGATAATTTCAATCTTGCCATGCTCGACTTCATCCATTTTCTTAATCGTTGCCAATTCGGCTTTTGCTTTTACCTTTGGCCCACCGAATTCAATAAAAAGATCATCCTTTCGGATTCGCTCTCCTTCAAATTGTGGCCCTATTGCGATCTTAAATTCCATTGTGCTTCCTCCCTATATTAAAGTTGCTCGTTGCTCGTGGCTCATTTTCACCAGCCACGCGTCACGAGCCACCAGCCACGAACTACCTATCCCCTATTAGATTAGCAATTAAGCTAGCAAAATATTCCTGCCATTTCTCATCTTTACGGATGACCGGAAGAGCAAAATCAGCATTGGGATGGCTGAAACGGCAAAGAGCCATGGTCTTAAGATGAGGAGCAAAATGTTTAAGCGTGGCAAGTCCCCGCTCCGCAAGGTCGCAGCGTACTCCTGAGAAGACGATCAAGTCATGGTTTCCCTCTTTGTTTACTCCCTGCCACTCTGGATCTTTCAAGTGATTGACGATCTCAATGATATCATATGAGCTGTTAGGTTGGACTCCAAACTCTTCCATCTTTTTTTGCACATGAGCGGTAGCGCAAATGGGCAGATTTCCTGCTTTAGCCAGGTCCAAGCAGTATTTCAGAAACAATTTATCACCAATCTTACGATCAACTGTATCCGGCCCCAAAATATAGAGCGGTCGAGTAGCTTTTTTGATCAAGCCGGCAAACTGTACCGGATCTTCTATAATCCGTGCTGTCTTTGTGCCGGTCAAAATATTTACATCCCAATACGGTTTCATTTCACTCCTCCAGTTACCTGGTTACAATTCGTGTCTCGTGACTCGTGTCTCGTGACTCGTGTCTCGTTTTCCTCCAGTCACCAGCCACGAGCCACTAGTAACGAGCCACCAGTCACCAAATAGCACCGCAAGGCGGTGCGGCTACTTAATATCAGCAATATTCGCCTTAGTTGGGTAGGTATTGATCAGCGTTGGCAGTCCTACTTGCTGGCGCGGCTTCCAATCGATCTCTTTAAGATATTCCATTACTTCGCGTTTAAAGAACATCGGCACATCAGTAGGTTTTCTGATAAATAGATGGAGGTCATCCGGGAGTCCCTCACCGATATATTTCTTGTGCAAAGCGATGTAATGATTCAATTTTATCTGGCGACCTACCGGGGTATCATTCCGTCTGATACAGTACTTGGCAATAGAGACCATGGCGCGCTCCTTGGATTCAATTACAATTGCCAGATGCTCTGGTGCCGGTTCAACATATTCCTCCGTCATCTTCTCAGTCCGACCATCCATTATATTCCAATCGTCTTCTTCCTTTCTGCTCAAATATAGCCTCCTATATTTCGCCGAATGTGGACCGAGCACGACTGGAATGCCCCAGCGATTACACCCGGTGCCAATTGCCAGCGCTTTCTGTGAATAGGCTCCCCAAGCCACTCCACAGGCGCCGACCCGGTTTATAATATAGTCAGCTATACATTCATAATTGGCTCTGCCCGGCAGTTTGGCAAAGATATTGGCAACTTTTATCGCAGCGCCAACGATGTGGGAGTTGGCAACACATGAGCCGACATTCAATACCCCGCCGGCTTCAAACCCAGGGGGAAACTTTTCCCAGATCGTCTTACCTTCCTTGTCTTTGACCATGCCGGCAGCCATAGCTGCACATCCAGAGGCACATACAATATACTTTCTCCTGGCAAACTCATCCATCATATCGGCGACTTCTTCGTCACCTTTGGGGTAATTAGAACAGCCGACAAACGCGACTATCCCAGGAATAGTTCCTAAAACGATCGGTGAGCCGACTTGCCGGATCTCTACATCATGAATCGGTCCGCGACCACTACGAACATTATATCTCTCTTTCGTTGCTACTGCCTGCATAATCTTGACGATGGGAATACTTTGAGGACATTTTTGTTCGCATTTACCGCAGGTGAAACACCGCTTGAATGTTTCGCTCAACATCGCGATGTCGTTGGCAGCGAATTGCTTAATCGCTTTACCGATCGACAGCATATTAGGACAGGCTTGGCTGCACAAGTCACAGGCGATACAGTCCTTTGCCAATTCAATCGCCGCTTCTGTATCGATAAATCCCTTCTTGCGGTTAGGAGCAAGAACTACAGCTACTTTCGCTGCTACTGCCCCGGCTTTCTCCGGGTTGAGTATCAAAACTTGTCGCTTTTCTTCCGACACCAATCTGACTATCTCATCTATTTCTTTCTCGGTGACATCTTCCAGGCCGTAGCTTATCTTATCAGAGGTGGCGATCAATGCGGCTCCGGCTTTACGCGCCTCTTCCGGCACGTCTGGTCGGACGCATTGTTCATCGGTCATCACAACATCAGCGATGCCGCACCGAATAAAGAAGAGTTGTTTACCGAGATGTCCGACTATCTTCGCCTTATCAGAGTACCTAGCTACGTCATGAGCAGTACAACATATACCGCAGACTTCAACTTTATCCTCCAGGTCATTATCGCGTAAATAATCGATCATTGAGTTGACCGAGGCAGCATTATGACCGATGGCTAAAACTACTGGCTTAGTTTTATCAATTGCACCCCAACCCAGCTCCACCAGTGGTGTATCGGCAATAGATGTTGGATACCCATAGCCGACGATCTGAGCGATATCGGTTAATTCCAGTGCTACATGGTCAAGCATTCCAGCATGGAGAGCCTTATTCTCAAAATCAAGATTATTTCCTTCCTGGCCGGTGTGGGTTGAGGAGACAAGATGAATAAGTCCCCGCTCTACATATTCAACCGCTGTTCTCAAGTCGCCTAAGGTTTCAGGCTTTAGCCCCATAACGGTCCTGATTATCGGTGCTTCTACATCTACTTGCATGCCTAAATCTATCTTATAGTCTTCGCCATATTTCTCAATCAAATGATCGATTAAGTGGCGTCCGTGTGCGCCATGACAAGCAAGTCCCATACAGCACTGCATAAGGACCCATCTTGCCTGGTGTGTAGCAATGTCAATTCCACAGGCGCCTTTTTTCCCGGAAGTCAAATCGCATTTACCATAGGTACAATTACAGCACAGGTCACAAAAAGGAGCATAAAATGGCTTGTAGGTTTTAAGGAGACGCATGCTCCAATTGCGCAAATCAGGGAGCTGGGGCAAGGGTGTTGGACCGACAGGTTCCCATGTATCCTCTCCTTTTATGATATTTAATGTATCTACTTGATTTGTTATGATATTTAATGTCTCTGCCTTATTCTTCTTTGACATATTAGTTGGCCTCCACGTCTGTTAGATGCTTACTTAGTATCTGTTGTGTTAGTTTGTAAGTATGCGGACTCTTAAGAAGGACGATATTCGCCCCGGCCAGGATAAAGCAAAGTGCTGTTATCCCTTCCCAGAGAACGCCTTGAGTAATATCTTCTTTCGCCTCTTTTGTCTTCCAGCACTCTGCTCCGATATTGGCGATGATCGGCATCTGCATCATCTTGTCATTATGAACAAGAGCAGCCAGCTTAATCCGCTCCATCACCGAGTAAGTATATTCCATCCCGTATCCCAATGCAGAGCTCAAGGGGTCAATTACGATCTGATCCGCAGCAAGTCCTTCTTTTATCAGCATGATATTCAGCTGTTTTGCCGCATTGACATCGAGGGGTGTTTGGGCAATGACCCGCTGATCATATGCCACGCAGGCAGCAGCGATCTCGCGGTAGTTCTCTTTTTTTGCCGGTCCGAGCAGCAAGCCTTTGCCGGCGCAAGTCGCGGCTATCTGAGGCAGTAGTATCTGGTCTTGCTCTGAGACGCCTGTCCCATAGATAATGATCGGTATGTCGACAGCTTTGATAACTTTGATCGCTCTTTTTGCCATCTCATCTATCGAGATGGCTGCTCCAGCAAATTGCAGTGCAATGATCTCTATTCCAAGTTCTTCGATATACTTTTTTGCCAAGTCGGCCGGCTCGCTCGGTAGATTGCTGAAGTCTCCCGCCTTCTCTTCTGTCCAGTCCGCTTGCTTTGTGATGCAGATCTCAAGCGCCAGTTTAGGAGGATTAGGAAGCACTCCTTCAAATGAATGGAAGGGGAGTGTATCTTCGCCGCCAATCCGTACAGAATTACCACCTGGTCCGAGAATTACTTCCTCTATCTTGCCGGAATAGATGTCAATCGCCGGTTGATATACCATTCCTTTTCTCCTTTCTCTTCCGTAAGTAATCGGAAAGACTGACCACAGAGAGCCCAGAGAATGAGTTGATGTTCACAGTACAGAAAGGATTCGTAGTTCGTGGTTCGTAGTTCAGATTCAGAGTCCTGCCTCTTTCTTGACTTCTTTCTGGAACCCAATACCCAACACTCAAAACTTTCCGTTCCTCCTCTCCGCACAGTGACCGCTGTGGTTGTCGTTTCATTTTGATATTTGATATTTGATATTTCATTGCCTGTCTTCTCTTCATCGATTGTTGATTGCTTTTATCGCTTCTGCCACTGCCTGTTTAATTGCTAATCCGGAGCGGTGCATCAGCGTATCGTTAAACTGGCGATCCATCACCATCGTTGCGTAACAGACATGCGCATGGTGGAGTAATCCTGCTTGAAAGTATGCATCCTTAACGGCGGTTCCAACCAGCTTTTCCGCGACAAACCGTGTGTTTCCGCACGGAGCGTCAGTCAAGACCGTTACCTGTTTTATTCTTTGCTGCTCTTGCTTCAGTTTCACGCGGGGCCTGCCGAATAGCTGCGCAAACTCTCTGATCAGCTCATTATCGCTATCCGTCTCAGTGAGAAGACAAAATGGGATAGGCATTACCATAGTCACATTCTTCTGCTCCAGTTTTCGCTTGATTTGGTTTGCCAGTCCAGGCGGCAGCCAACTACGGTTGGCCACCGGAGCAAGGACTGCCGTGGCACCACTTAAGTCTACCATATCTGGAAGCAGTTCGGCAACACGCGAATCTTCAGCCAGTGATAATAATAAATCTGCTGTCGGCAACTGCTTTGGCAGCAGATTATTCAACGAATCCTCATTGATAACCGGCAAGGGATCAGGAAAGGAGTGGATCTTCAGTTTCCATTGCGGTGGCATATATGCTGTAATCGTCTTTACGATTCGGTTACCATATTTGCCCTGCAATATCATCAGTATTCGCATATATTCCCTTTGCCGGCCACCAGCCTGCCTGTCATTGCGATCATGAGTAAAACGTGGCGGTCTGCTTTGTAATGACTCCTTGCATCTTGCTTGTTTCCTAATCTAATTCCAACCAGGCATGGGAATAGAGTACCTTTCCAGTCAAAACGCGAGCTGTCTTGGCATAGTCACGCTCTCGTGCAGAGAAACGCGCAAGATCGATATCTTCTTCGGCTATTACTTTACGAACCACTTCAGTAATCTTCGGTAGTTCGCCCCGATTAAGTCTGATAAGTTCGTTGTTAAAAGAATCAACGATCGCTGAGTATTGACTGAAATGCTCAAGTATTATCATATAAGTGCAGGTGAGAATACTTTTAAGATGTGCCGGTGCTCCACTCACCAAATTTGATAATCCTACTGTTGATTTAACCCCAGGCGCCATATCAGAGAGCATCACGATAAATTCGACATAATCAACTACTGCTTGCTGATTAACACCGACAGGTAACAGGATCGGATCGACCCAGATATTTTCATTGGGAATGCCCAGTTCATTAGCAATTTCAATCGTTTCCATGATGGACTCAGCTCGACCGGCAGCATCGGACGGAATCCCCTCATCATTGAGCACAGAGATGATCACCTCGGCAGAGTACTTGACTGCCAACGGCAGCATCTTCTCTATACTCTCTTGCTTGCCGGAAGCGGAGTTTATTAATACTTTGTTTCGGCAGACGGCCAAACCGGCTTCCATTGCTATGGGATTGGTAGTATCGAGCGATAACGGTAGTTTTGTTACTGCCTGAATTATCTTTACCAGCCACTCCATCTGCTCATCGCCGTTCTTTCGTGCCGGGCCAAGGTTTAAATCAAGGTAATCGACCCCTGCTTTAGTCTGCGCAATGGCTAAATTCTGAATGGGCTGAGGATCTTTATCTTTCAACGCTTGCGCAGTTATCTTTGACATGATATTTATATTTTCACCGATGAGAATCATCTTTTCTCCTTTTCACATTTTAAGTATTGTGAAAAATTAAACCACAGAAATTAAATCACAGAGAATGAGTTGAGGTTCACGGTTCAGAAAGGGTTCGTAGTTCGTAGTTTAGATCCAGCGTTCTGTCTCCCTCTTGACCTCTTTCTGGAGCCCAAAACTCAAAACTTTCCGTCCCTCCTCTCACCTCAGTGACCGCTATGATTTTTCATATCCGTTCATGCTTGTTCATAATACCACAGTTTATCGCTTCTTTAACGATCAGTCGTCTCATCAGACTGTTGATCGACCTTACAGCCGGCGAATCCTCCCGCAGTTCGGTCAGTGATTGACTGCGAAGACTGTAATCGATGATTGCGTCGTCTTCAGGGATCGTTTGGATCAGTTCCAGCTCTTGTTGCTCAATCTCTTCTCGCACCACCGGATTTAAATCTGCACGCAGCCGCTCAACCAGTAAATAGATCGACTTAACAGTCAAATGGAGTTCTTTTACTAAATCCCGCAGAGCCCCGGCTGTCTTTACACCCCTGACAGTCGGATCAGAGACCAGCAGTAGAGCATCTATGTCCTGCGTTATCCTTCGTGACAGATGCTCCATCCCGGCTTCGTTATCGATGATGACGTACGGATAATTTTTCGCCAACATGTCGAGATACTGACGCAATATCTGGTTGGGATAACAATAACATCCTTGCCCTTCCTGGCGCCCCATAACCAGCAGATCAACCTTCTTACCCTCAATTAGAATCTCGGCCAGCTTAGTCTGCAGATATTCATGTTTCGGAATGCTCGGAGGGAGATCCGCCAAATTCTCTCGGAATTCCGCCAGCGTAGTGCCGATCGAAGTAACCGGTGTCAATCCGATTGCTTCACCTAAATTAGCGGTAGGATCAGCATCAACCGCAAGAATAGGACCATCAGTATTATTCTTTAAATGACCGATAATAAGTGCGGCAACAGTAGTCTTGCCAGTGCCGCCTTTCCCCGCTACTGCAATTGTCAATCCCATCGGCTTATTCTTCCTGGACTCAAGTTTTAGGTCTTAACCTTTTCGTATAGTCTCTAATTTAGGCGCCAAATTCTCTAATTATGGATGCCTTAATACGTGCAACATCTGTGATTACCTTCGCATCGCTGTCAAAAAGAGGTCGGCCATTAATATCTGCTTCGCGTATGTGTATACTATCCGAGACAATGCCCAGTATTTTTATCGGCAATAGTGCTGCAGTTAACCGTTCCTCATCCTCTGCGCTACGTATCCGATTACCAACGGCCTGAACATGCTTGATGCCGACGCTCGTTGCCAGCTCTCTAATTTTATGAGCTGTTTCAATACTCCGCTTCCCAGGATCGGCTACGATGATTAACAGATCTACTGCCGCTGCTGTCCCACGGCTTAAATGTTCTATTCCTGCCTCCATATCCACGATGATCACTTCGTTCCGCTTGACCAGCAGATAGCTGAGCAGTGCCTTTAAGAATGCATTCTCCGCACAGAAACAGCCGCTGGCAACAGAGCGAAAGCCGCCCATCACCATTAACTTAATGCCATTATGGGAGAGAGCATATTTGTCGGGTATATCGACTACATAAGGGTTCAAGTTAAAATATACGCCTATCGCACCTGCCTTGGCGCCAGTACGTTCTTCGACTAAATCTTTCATCGCAACGATAGGGATGATATCGTGTGGATCAGGAAAGTCTAAACTGGCGGCTAAATTAGCAACTGGGTCAGCATCGATCGCTAAAACAGAGTAGCCATCACGTTGAAATAAACTAGCAAGCAGGGCGGCTATCGTTGTTTTACCTACTCCGCCTTTGCCGGCAATGGCAAGTTTCATATATTCCTCTCTTCTGTTCTTGCGTGACTAGTAGCTTCACCCGCGCCACGCCTATATTAGCGCTTCGCTTTCAATAAAGTGATGATTCGCTAAAAGCTCTCATCCTTGTATAAAAGTTTATTATAGATTATAGTCGGTAAAATCTGGCTGTCAAGCTGGCGAGTTGTCTATCACAAGATGGTGGCTTTTACCCACACGTAAGACCGTAGCCTTCTTTTTCTTGTCATTGCGAGAGTTCGGAGAACTCGTGGCAATCTCAAAGAGATAATTCTCGTTTAGATACTAAAATCTGAAGTCTTGCGCAAAATGGGAAGGAATTGAAATCACAAACTCCAAACACCAATTTCCAAACAAATTTCAATGACCAATCACCAAAATCTCAAACAGAAAAGCCGGAGTATTTTCCTCGATTGTTGACAAATCGCTTATAGAAGTTTGGTTATTGGGATTTGGTTATTGTTTGGAAATTGAGATTTGGTCATTGGGATTTCCGGCTTTTGTCCGGGTTAGGGGCAAAACAAACTCTGTAGGATTATAAGCAACGGGATTGCTTCGCAGACTCCATTAGACTTTAATAGTTATTTGGTTCTTCTCCCAAAAGTGTAGTTATTCACAGGAGGAATAGCTTTTTGAAACCTTAGAGTTGAGAAGGGCATCCGTCTTTCCTGTATAATTTATACTGTATATAACCCAAGTACAGACAAAAATACAGGGAGGAGACGGAATGCCCAATACTATTATAGCAGATTGGCTCAATCTGCCAAGTGTAAAATTTCATGACGTGATTATTCATGGTAGTTGCACTGACATTCATCCCTGGCCTGTCGCCAGGACAGGCTTGATAGGGATTACTCTTCTGGATTTACCTGTTCTGGCTGTGAGCAGATGTCATTCTGGAGCTCTCGATTGGCGAGTAGCCAGGATCAGAGACCTGCCAATCTTTGAGTTTAAGACCTATCTGGTGATAGAGAAACATCGTATCAACTGCCCAAGCTGTGGGGTGAAGGTTGAGAAACTTGAGTTTGTTGACTTGTAACTACTCAGGAGCCAGGAGCCAGAATTCAGGAGTCAGAATGAAAAGGGACCCAGCCAAGCATTTTCAAGATTTGATTGTTTGGCAAAAGGCTCATCAATTCGTTTTATCATCGTATCATGTTAGCGATAGTTTTCCACTAAAAGAGATGTATGACCTTACTTCCCAGTTCAGGAGAGCTGCCATTTCTATTCCGGCTAATATAGCGGAAGGTTTTAAGAAAAAGACACTGCCCGATAAAGCCAGGTATATGAATATTGCACAAGCATCTCTTGAAGAATGTCGATACTATCTAATTCTGGCGAAAGATCTTGGTTATGGTGATACTTTACAGTTAATGCCCCTTCTCGAAGAAGTCAGCAAGTTACTGGAAGCCTATACTTCTTCTATTCTGGATTCTGGATTCTGGATTCTGGCTCCTGACTCCTGAGTGGTTACGTTATCGCTAAAGTAAGAAGCGTCGAGTTCAAGAAAGCCACTCAAGGAGAAGAAACAAGTTATCAAGCACCAAATATCTCCTCCTTAAGAACCAGGACAAACTCAAGACAAATGAGAAGGAGCAACTTCAGAAATTGCTTGACCTAAATGAGAACATAAACATCGCCTATATGCTGAAAGATGACTTGAAAAGACTCTGGGATTATAAATCTCCGGGTTACGCTAACCAATATCTTGACTCCTGGATTAACACCGCCAGAGCCAGTAATATTGGCCCTCTTGTGAAGTTTGCTCAGACTCTGGATAGCTACAGACCTGTCCCTGGCCAGGTCCAGGGATACGGCCTTATTAACCACTGCTACTACCCCATAAACACTGGTAAATTAGAGGGGATGAATAACAAGATCAAAGTGATCAAGCGCACCGCCTATGGTTTTCACGATGATGACTACTTTATCTTGAAGATCAACCAGGGATGCTCACCTAGGTACAAGCTAGCTTTTGGAAAGGTGCCCTGCTTGAGATTCAGACCGCCCGTCAGCGCTCTATCCGGACCGGAGATGGATGTTTTTTTGCGCTCGAACTTTGCTAAAACCAGGGCGCTATTGCTGACGCGGACCAGGGTCAATGTGGATATTGACGTATGTGGATAAGTCTCCGACTTGCTCACATACTTGGATAACCCTTCGGGTTACCCACAATCTCCACATTGTTACGGCTGTTAATTTTCCAAAAGGGTTAAGGCATTATGAAAAAGAATCACTCTTTACTACTAAATTTGGAGAAGAGCCAAAATAAAAAAAGTAGTTCGTATTGTTTCGTTTCAGGTCGTCTAAAAACCTTCTCTGCCGGAGGCTAATCACCGGCACTCAATTCTCTCCGGTATCTTAACTGTCTGCCTTATGAATAATGTTGTAGAAACGCCAGATGGTAATCTTTCAAAAGGTATGAGGCAGTTAAACGGTGTGTATACCCAGTCATTCAATAAGAGAGATGATCGAATTGGTCGTCTGTTTCAAGGGAGATATAAAGCAATACTTGTCAGCAAGGAAAAGATTAGAGAGGCGGTCATGGAATATGGCTACGGTCAGAATAAAATCGCAGAACAACTTGGAATGCATTATTCAACAATAAGTAAATTGTTAAATGGCAGAGAGAAATATCAAAAGAAAAACCTGACCCCATGCGTGCGCCATGCATGTGTGCAACCTGGACCTCGAACCTCAAACTGTATTGAATCCGATTAATTCCCTGCTAAAAATCTTGCAGCAGGTCTTCCAGCGTCGGAAAGCCGATCTCTTGTAATTCGTACCGGATACGTGTTACAGGAACTTTGAACTGCAACAGCCGCGCCAGATTTATCGGTGTGCCGATGACTACTACATCACACTCAACCTGATCGACTGTCTGCTGCAGATCGGCAATCTGATTCCGGCTGTATCCCATTGCCGGCAGCAAGGTTCCGATCTCTGGATATTGGTGGTAAACCTCTTTTATCGATTCGACCGCATATGGTCGCGGATCGATCAATTCAGCTGCTCCCAGCCGCTGCGCAGCGATCGTACCGGCGCCAAACTCCATTTCACCGTGAGTCAGCGTCGGGCCGTCTTCAATGACAAGGACTCGCCTTCCGCGGATGATCTCCGGCCGTTCAACGTAAATCGGTGATGCGGCTTCAACGATCGTTGCCTGAGGATTGATACGTTGTATATTCTCCCGCACAAATTGAATCTCCTCTATCGCTGCGGTGTCAATTTTGTTGATGATCGCGATGTCGGCTTGACGTAGATTTACTCCACTGGGGTAATAGAGAAGTTCATGGCCAGCGCGGTGAGGGTCAAATACTACAATTGACAGATCGGCATGGTAGAATGAGAAGTCGTTATTCCCACCATCCCAGATAATGACATCGGCCTCTTGTTCAGCCTGACGCAAAATCTTTTCGTAATCTACTCCGGCATAGACGATTATTCCACGGTCAATATGCGGTTCGTATTCCTCTCGTTCTTCAATGGTACAGTTATAGCGGTCGAGATCGTCGTAAGATTGATACCGCTGCCATTCCTGAGCAACTAAGTCTCCATAAGGCATTGGGTGGCGAATAACAACCACCTGCTTCCCTTTTGCCGCTAAAATATCGCAGACACGGCGAGTAGTCTGGCTCTTGCCTGCCCCGGTTCGTATCGCTGTAATCGAGATCAATTGTTTTTTCGGCTTGATCCTCGTCGATGCTGTTCCCATCAACATAAAATTCGCTCCTGCCGCATTGACAATGGCAGATCGTTCCATTACATATTGGTTGGAGACATCACTATAGCTGAAGACGACCAAGTCGACATGATGCTCTTTGATCAATTGAACCAAGTTCGCTTCTGCCTCGATCGGTATTCCCGCGGGATACAACTTGCCGGCCAACTGCGCTGGATAACATCTGCCATGAATATTCGGTATCTGATTGGCAGTAAAAGCAACTACGTTGTAGTTCTTATTACTACGGAAGGCGACGTTAAAGTTGTGAAAATCTCGACCTGCTGCTCCCATGATTATTACATTTTGCTTCATCTTGTTTTTGTTCCTCCTAAGCCTTCTTATTGAACAAGAATTATACGCAATGATCTCCGATAAATAAAGCATACCGTGCCCGTACTGAGAATCACGATCCGGTATTCGAATTCATCAAAACTATATCTATTTAAGGTATTTGGGATCGTCCCTGATCCAGAAAGATAAAGATCGGATCTTCCTTCCTTGTCGGGCTCAGGGACAAGCCAAAATACAGAGAAGGGGTTTACTTAACGAGGGGGACGGAGTTCACGGTTCGGGAATGGTTCCGAGTTCTCCCCTAATTCGTCGTCTGTCAGTGTGAGTCTGCGAAGCAATCCCGTTGCTTATAATCCTACAGAGTTTGTTTTGCCCCTAACCCGGACAAGCCGGAAATCCCAATGACCAAATCTCAATTTCCAAACAATAACCAAATCCCAATAACCAAACTTCTATGAGCGATTTGTCAACAATCGAGGAAAAGACTCCGGCCTTTCTGTTTGAGATTTTAGTCATTGGTCATTGAGATTTGTTTGGAAATTGGTGCTTGGAATTTGTGATTTCAATTCCTTCCCATTCCCCGCCTTCGCGAGGACAAGTTTGCGCAAGACTTCAGATTTTAGTATCTAAACGAGAATTATCTCTTTGAGATTGCCACGAGTTCTACGAACTCTCGCAATGACAGAATAAGGAGTAGAAATCAAGGGTTAAGGATCAAGACCTTAACCGTGAACCTTCTTCTCCGCACCTCTCCGGTGGTAATAGAGTATTCCACGGAGCCGTCTCTCGATGATGGAACGGGTGGGATCAGGAGCTGAAGTCAGAGGAGAGATTAGTAGTCCAACCACGTCAGCCGTCTGTCTCCACTGGATTATATGAGGCCTAATATATAGGGTGAGAAGCATCACCGAGTTTCAGAAAAGAAGGCGTACACTTTCTTTAACCAGTCAATGATCCTGATCTGCTGAGGACAAACCGGCTCGCATTTACCACAGGCAACGCATTGGTCAGCCCGCTCTCCTTCAAAGGACGAGATATAGCTCCAATTCGCGGGATTACGTTTACCATGCATCATTACATTGTTATAGGCGGTGAAAATTCGCGGAATATTAACGTTGGCTGGACATGGTAGGCAATATTTGCAGTCCGTACACGGAATCGGGGCGAGATCGCGAAAGGCTTGCCGTACCCGTTTCACCAGGGTGCGCTCTTCGTCTGAAAACAAGCCGATTCGGGAACGGTTTGCACTCTCAATATTCTCCTCAACATGCTCTATTGTCGACATTCCGCTTAAGACTAAAGAGACCTCTGGCTGATCCCACAACCATTGCAGCGCCCAATCGGTTGGGGAACGCGTTATTGGAGCACTCTCCCACAGAGCTGTAACCGTCTGCGGAGGGGGCTGAGCAAGCAGGCCGCCACGCAGTGGTTCCATGATCACAACAGCAACATCGTTAGTAGCCGCATAATGGAGCCCTTTACGTCCTGCCTGAAATTCGACGTCTATGCAGTTGTACATAATCATGCAGAAAATCCAGTCGTAGGCATCGATGATCTCTTTGAAGACGGAAAACTGATCGTGAAACGAGAATCCAAGAGCGCCGATGCGGTGATCAGCGATCGCCTTTTCCGCCCAATCAAGCACACCGAGATCGCGTAAATTCGACCAATACGTCTTGTTAAGAGCATGGAGGAGATAGAAGTCGATCTGATCGGTCTGCAGCCGCTTCAATTGCTCGTCGAGATACTTGTCAAAATCACTGGATGCTTTGATCAGCCATGAGGGCATCTTTGTTGCGAGTTTGACCTTCTTCCGATAGCCATCTTGCAAAGCACGTCCGAGCAGCGGCTCGCTCTTCTCTTGATGATAGACCCACGCAGTATCGATATAGTTGACGCCGCAATCGATCGCTCTCCGTACCATCTGCGTTGCTAATTTTTCATCGATCTTTGCTGAGTTACCATCGATTGTCGGCAGACGCATTGCCCCGAAACCGAGAGCAGACGGTTTCCAGTCGAGTCTCCCAAATGTGCGGTACTGCATGAATTCTCCCTGTTGTAAGGCTTATGATTTGGATGGCGATTACTACCCCGCTATTTAGGTTGTATTTTAGCCATCCTTCCACCTTCAGTCTATCCACCTGCGTACAACTACTGACACGTTTTGTGATAAAGTGGAGAAGATATGTAAATAGGTTCTTCTCCAATTTAGTTACTAAAAAGGATTCAAGGGTTCATATTTGGTACAATTTTGAATAGAGATTGAAGTCTTTTAAGCTACACAAAACCGGCTCAATACTTACCCGCCTGAACTCGGGTAGGAAAGAACAAAAGAATATTCTTAAGAGAACGTATCGTTATTTAGCAGTATGCTTCGAGGTCCCGATCTCCACCATCTTTCCAGTGACGGTAAATCCCACCCGCTCACAGATGTTGGTCGCCCGGTCAGCGATGCGCTCCAGATTGTGGGCCACCCAGAGGAGCCGGGTAGCCCGGGTGATAGTGCGCGGGTCCTCCATCATGAAGAGGAGCAACTCGCGAAAGACCTGGTGGTACAGATTATCTACCTCATCGTCCTCAGCGGTTATTCTCATCGCTTCCTCAGAATCACGATTTATAAAAGTCTCTAGGCTGCGGTGGAGCATATCCCTCGCCTTTTCAGCCATGCGGGGGATATCGATCAGCGGCTTTAGTGGAGGCTCATCACCGATCATCAAAGCGATCCGGGCAATCCCCTCAGCATAATCGCCCATCCGCTCCAGTTCGGTAATCAGGTTAAGCACAGTGATGATAATGCGCAGGTCGCTGGCCATTGGCTGCTGGGTAGCAATCATGGTGATACAGCTTTCCTCGATTTCAAACCGCCTCTGATTTATTTTCTGGTCATTCTCGATAACCTGTTCGGCTAACTGAAGGTCGCGGTTTTTTAAGGCCTCAACGGAGCGACCGATGGCCTCCTCCACCATACTGCCCATGATCAGAACTTCATCCTGAAGTTCCCTCAATCTTTCATGATAGGCGGTCCTTAACTCGATCACCTAAACCTCCATCTGTTAGTATAGACTCATCGTTACCCGAAGCGACCGGTGATATAGTCCTCGGTTCTCTTATCCTTTGGGCGATTAAAAATCTCACCGGTTAGACCATATTCTACCATCTCTCCAAGAAGGAAAAAGCTAGTCCAGTCGGAAACCCGAGCTGCCTGCTGCATATTGTGGGTTACGATGACTATCGTATATTTGCTTTTTAAGTCTTGGAGTAACTCCTCGATCTTAGCCGTAGCAATCGGGTCGAGGGCTGAGCATGGCTCGTCAAACAGGATCACCTCCGGTTCAATGGCCAGAGCTCTGGCGATGCACAGTCGCTGTTGTTGCCCTATGGACAACTCAAAGGCTGATGAATCTAATCTGTCCTTAACCTCATCCCAAAGGGCAGCATCTACCAGTGATTTCTCTATCCTCTCTCTGAACTTACCACTGTCTTTGGTAAGAAGCCCATTAATCCGCAGTCCATAGGCGACATTCTCAAATATCGACTTAGGGAAGGGATTAGATTTTTGAAACACCATCCCTATCCTCCTTCTAATTTCTACGGCACTTACATTATTGCCGTAAATATCTTGCCCCTCTAACATTATTTTCCCCTCAACTCGGGTTCCGGGGATAATTTCATTCATTCGATTAAGTGTTCTGATAAAGGTAGACTTGCCGCAGCCTGAGGGTCCAATGATAGCTGTGACCTTGTTTGCTTGAATGTCCAGGCTCACATCGTGAAGAACCTGCGTTTTCCCATAATAGAAATTCAGGTTGCGAACCACTAATTTTAATCGCTCAGCCATAGACGACTTTCGTTCCTCCCGATTCTCCTCAATCTTACACTATCAATGGTAATTCGGTCAAGCTTATCTCTCTTGTCTTAAAGTCCTGGTATAGTAGCTCATAATTGCACGTGACGATAAATTAGCAATAATCACCACTAATATCAACAGTGTTGCCGTGCCAAAAGCCCTGGCTATGGCGCCAGGGTGGACTCCCTCCATAGCCAGGATATACAAATGTAATGACATCGGTCTGGCCGAACTAAAGACTGAGGTGGGGAGCCGGAACATAAATGACCCCGCTGTGAGCATAATGGCAGCGGTTTCACCTGCCGCTCTGCCAATTCCCAGTATTACTCCGGTTAGTATCCCTGGAGCAGCGCTTTTGAGCACTACCTTGCTCACAGTTTGCCATTTTGTCGCGCCTAACGCGTAACTGGCTTCTCGATACGACACTGGCACGGCCAGTATAGCCTCCTGAGAGGTTCTGATGATGGTGTTCAGAATCATGCAAGCTAAAACCATTCCCCCTGACAGAATAGAGAAACCCCATCCCAAAAAGACCACAAAGAAAGCAAAGCCAAACAAGCCAAATATTATCGATGGAACTCCAGCCAGCCAGTCCGCTCCAAAGGTGATTACCTTGGATAGGGGATGCCTACCGGCATACTCGGTCAAATAAATCCCACCTGCGACTCCTATAGGAGAGGCGACTATTGACGAGATTGCGATGATAGCGAGCGTCCCGACTATCATCGTCAATATCCCTCCTTCACGGCCCCCTCTTCTTGGCATACTAGAGATAAACTCAAGATCGATTACCCCAATACCGCGCACGACCACAAAAGCAATAATACCCAGAAGAACAGCAAGTATTACGAAACTGGAAAGCCATAGCGCCAGTTTTGCAATTTTTTCTTTAGTATATGCTGAAATCACAGTTGCTGCCCTCGCCTTAACCTATTTGCGGTGATAACCAGTATTGATATCGCCCCAAAGAGGACGATGCCGGTAGCAAAGAGCGCCTGACGATGTGGACCGGCTGCAGCATAAGCCATTTCCAGGGCAACATTGGCGGTAAGCGTACGGATGGGATCCAATACAGAATCAGGGATAGCGGGAATGTTGCCGAGCACCATAATGGCAGCCATGGTCTCTCCTATGGCCCGACCTGATCCTAGCACCACTCCTGCCAGAATTCCCGAGCGAGCAGCCGGCAGAATCACATTTCTGATGGTCTGCCAATGAGTCGCGCCCAGTGCCAGTGAAGCTTCCTTATAAGTCTTGGGCACGGCATTGATTGCATCCTCGGCTATAGTAATAATTATCGGCAAAGCCATTATTGCCAGAACAATTGCGCCAGCTAACATGCTAAACCCGGGCGGGCCTAAATGAATTCTTATAAAGGGCACAAGCGCCATAAGCCCAACAAAGCCATATACCACCGAAGGGATGCCAGCCAGTAACTCAATGACCGGCCGGAGTATACTTCTAATTGCTTGAGGTGCGACCTCAGCCAAAAACGTTGCTGCCAGTATCCCTAACGGGACGCTAATCAGCATTGAGAGAATGGTTACCAGAAGGGTGCCAGCCATCATTGGGAAGATGCCAAATATTTCCCGCCTCGGGCGCCACTCCATACCGAAGAGGAAATGAAAAACCCCCTCCTCTGCAATTAAAGGCAATCCGGTTCTAAAGATAGTTATGATGATAAAAGCAATGATGATAAGTGAGACCATCGCCGCTGCAACGAGCGATTTTTCAATAACCCATTCTCTATACTTGTTCATGGTTTATCCTTTAGATTAAGAATAGAGGACTGCCGGCGCTTGCCGCAGCCCTCTATTCTTTGTCAGATTATCAGGTTCACATTTCCGAAATTCCCCTGGAGTAATGGAGTGATTTGCCCAATACTCCATCACTTCAGTTCTCTTACCTGACCCTTACCAGTCCCATCTCCTCAAGCATCTGCTGTCCTTCTGGACCAAGCACCCAGTCAATGAACTTCTGCTCCAATGGAGAAGGCTCGCCCTTGGTGAGGAACAGGGCTGGCCTGATGATTGGAAAGGTTCCTGCCAGCACATTTGCAGCAATAGCCTCAACCCCGTCTACTGTAAGAGCCCGCACCGTTTCATCCACGGCAACAGGGGTGATGTAACTGATAGCTGATGGGTCCCCGGCTACACCGGCTCTTACGCCACCAGTTCCCACCAGGATAAGCGTCGGCGCCGGGTCTATATCCTCATGGACAATATCCTCAAAGGCACCCCTTGCTCCTGAGCCCTCTTCTCTGATTATCACTGTGATTGGCATATCTTTACCGCCAACTTCTTTCCAGTTTGTAATCTCGCCGATGAATATTTTTTTAAGCTGCTTCATAGTTAAGTCTCTTACGGGATTTGTCGGATGAACTATTGGAGCAAGGCCATCCATGTAGACCACAAATTCGGTAAGACCCCAGCCAGGCTCATCCCCCCTCAGCCAGCGGGAGGACATGCCGATATCAAATGTTCCTTCGTTAGCACCCACAATTCCAGCAGTTGAGCCTACTGAATGGGTCTCCACCCTTATATCAGGATACTTCTCCATAAACCGCTCTGCCAGGAGAACAGTTACCACATATACCGTTGTGGAGCCTCCGATGACTAGTGTTCCTCTTAGGACCTCTGTTGTTGCAATGCCTGTTCCTGCTATACTAAGAAGCATAGTTACTATTAGTACCAACGCGAATACTCTTTTCATTTGTAAGACCTCCTATTAGATTAGATAGAGCTTCGGTGAAATATAATCTGATTTCCTGCTGAGTAGTCTTTCTTTTCTTCGGATAACCACCTCCATTATCAATGTTTTGATCTTCATATTCTCCGAGATAAGTATACACTTTTCTTATAAGCTTGTCAAGCGAGAGAAAATATATACAGAATACCTGTTTTCTCACTTTGCTTTGTAAGCGTAATTAAAATATTACTCCTGTTAAAACCATTAAACTGCGAAAAGTCTTTTCCATCGGCGTGTCATGCGTGACGAGGTGGGGGGCTCATTGCTGAGCCCCCCACTAGCAAGAGGGGTGGTAAGAAACGATGAGACGGCTGTTTGTGTTGCTGAACTGAAAGGCCAGCGTAAATTGCATGATCCGATCGGTATCACCATTCTTCTACCAGACTGGGCGCTCCTTAACGCGATTTGCCTAACCATCTACCGAACAGGGTGTAGTACATGATGCGATAAATGTCAGTGCTGTCGACAATACCGAGCTCTCTGACCACTTCAGCGTTAAGCCCCTTGGCTCGGGCTAGAACATGCCCCGATACATCATCCCGCAACCATTGCACCACAAACTCCCAGCGATTGCCAAACTTGTCCGGTGCCGCCAGGAATGGCTCTGTCCCTGCGCCGTCAATGCCATCTACTGGCACGTGTATTAGTTCTCCCGCCGGGTTGGTATTGTGCCCGCGTGCGAAGTATCCATGGGTCACCTTGCGCTCCCGTATGCGCGCCATGGCTTCAGGATCCCACCCAAGGATGCTCTTAGCGCCGGCACCACTATCGGCAGCATTAAGCAACAAGGTATTGGGGTTATTCGCGAGGAACTTAAGGAAGATCCCGAAGGCCGCATCAGAGCGCCTCCCGGCCTCAAAAGAGCCTCTGGCATTGGCGTGATTGCCAAAATCGTCAGTTGCCTCGTCCTCGGCAACGATGAAGATACCTTTTTCTGCTGCTTTCGGATTTCGGGAAAGGATCCTAAGCGCTGCCTCAGACATCTCAGCAATAGTTGGTGCCCATGGAAAGTAGAGCGGCAGTCCTTCGGCACGGAGCCTCTCCTCAGACGCAGCATTATAGGTGTTTCCGCAGGCAAATACACCAAGCACCCTGGTTATTGCCGGATTGGCTGCTGCCTCTATCAACTCATCACGGGTATAGACGACGGTGTACCCGAGTGCTTTGGCCCTTTCAATAAGGTTAATACCATCCGCACGCCTGCCGACTCCGTGGCGGCCTTGCACACCCTCCGGCAGAAGCCACCTTTCGCCACCACTTAAGATAACGTCAACCCCGGATTCGATGACCTGTCTTGCAATTTCTGCATGATCACCTCTCTCCACTACCGAGGCAACAAACACAGCCGTGCCCACCTCACTTATACCAGCTGATTGGATAAGAGCGGTAGCAAAACCGGCTTGTATAGCTTCTTCCATAATTGACATCTTTCTGCCGGAAAGAGCAGTAAGCTCCTTGTCACCATCCATGCCAAAGCTATCCCGAAGCACCCTCACCCCGTAGGCATGGACTGTTCCCGTGCCATGTGAACTGGCAGTTAGGGCGTCCCTCTTATGCCCGGTGTAAGGCGCGATATACGACAGTCTATCCCAGTTGAGTCTGCCATCCGGCCCTACCAGATACGTGCGGAGGGCACACCAATGGCTAAGCCCGTACCCGTCAGTGTGGAAGAAGATCACGTTACGTGGCCCTAATCCTGCAGCCGGTGGGGTTCCTATAATATGAAAACTGAAGCCGATTAGCGTAATTACTACTGCTCCAAGAAGCAGTATTCTATTCCATGTTAACATTCGTTTCGTTGCTTTTGTCATTTCTATTTTTCCTCCTGATATTGATCATTGATTTTGGAATTTTGACAAGTAGCGTGTAATTGGTTCGATAAGCTATCTGTTCTCTCTGCAACCACCTCCGTTGGGGGGTTTTTAAAATCTTTATATTCTCTGAGAGAAGTATATATTTTTCTTATAAGTTTGTCAAGTGAAAAAAAAACATAGACAGAATCCCTGTTTTTTACTTTACTCTGCGAGCATAATTATTTTCTCTTCCGTTACAGTCATTAACCGGCAGATACTCTTTTCCATCGGTCTTCCCTGACCCTTCTTTTCCGAGAGAGAGTAACAAGGAGGAGAGAGCTCACTCCTCGTTACTCTGCTTAGAGCCTTCTACCATGGTTTCGGGGGTGTCACGACTATTGTGATACCCACGTCTACACGCCTCACATCTCTGAAATGATTTGCGACAGCATCTCTCACGCGAATACCGGTATCCTCAATAAGGTCCCGCTGCTTAAAGAACCCTTTTCGTAGCCCATGTTCCCACAGGTCTGTGGTCATTGCGACTGTATAGCGTTTCTTCATCTCCAGTGGTCTGCCATCAATCAAAACCTCCGTTACCTGCTCGCCCGCAGGGCGGGTTCTGTCGACCTCATAAGTCAATCCAGCGGCCTGCATGATCCAGGGAACTTCTAACGCAGCCTTAATAACTTCCCCTGTTAATTCTGCCACTACTATCTTAAGCCAATCGAATGGCAAGACCTTATGAATGTCACTCATGAGAACGGGGCCAGCAGCAATATTGTTCCGGATCATCCAGGGAACTTTAAACCCTATCTCTGCTCTGCCGACATTCCGCATAACATCTGTGATCAGATAGCCCAAGTTGGTCTGCTGTCTTGCAACAACCCAATCACCCCATCCACCCCAGATAAGGTCGGTAGCGGTGTATCCGACAACTTCGTCCAGATAGTTAGCAATAGGACGACGATAGGATTGGATAAGAGCCGCTATTTCTGGGTCTTCCTTAGTATCCGTTGTGATAGGGATTAGGCGTTTTTCGTAGTCGACGATCTCTCCAGTCTCTGCATCTACTGTTAAACGAAGGTGGCCCACATTCCAGCCCCATTGGCCTGTTGCGACAATCAGGGTGTCGTTTACTACCTTTGGTCTAAGAACGCCGACATGGCCACTCACGATGATGTCTACACCAGGTACCTCTTTTGCAATTCTGACTTTAGGTCCCGTCCCTATATGGGCGAGAACAACTACAAGATCAGCCACCCTTTTTAGATGTGGAACATAGAGACGTGCTGTCTCCACTTCACAGAGGAACTCCAAATCAGCCACTAACCCATGACCTACTGTACCAGGCGTTCCTACTGTACAGAGGCCGAGAAATGCGATCCGAACTCCCCCACGTTCCATGATAACAAATGGAGGGAGAAGTGGAGTTCGTGTATCCCGCCAAACAATATTTGCTGCGATTATTGGGAAAGTCGCCTGCTTGCTGCGCTCCAGAGCAACGGCAGCCCCGCGCCAGTGAAAATCGTGATTGCCGATTGCCATCACACAATAACCGATCGCATTCATCACCGAGACCACGGACCTGCCTTCGTAAAGATCAGAAAGGCCTGTGCCGTGCCATGTATCGCCAGCATCCACTAGAATAACATTCTCCTCCTCTTGCCTGATCCTATTAATGACGGTGGCTATACGAGCCAATCCTCCCCTCACTCTTCCGTCTTCAAGGAGGAAATAGGGTTCTATGAAGCCGTGAAAGTCATTGGTGTGAACTATGTTAATGGTCTTTAGACGGGGCCCCACCACCGCGGCGGTTCCTGCGATATTGGAATTAATACCGATTAGCGCAATTACTACTGCTGCAAGGAGCAGCATGCCAATCCATGTTAACGTTTCTTTTATTGCTTTCGTTTCTTTCGTTGCTTTTGTCATTGCTATTTTTCCTCCTGATATTAATATTGATTTTGGAATTTTGACAAGTAGCGTGTAATTGGTTCGATAAGCTATCTGTTCTCTCTGTAGCCACCTCCGTTGAGGGTTTTAAATCTTTATATTCTCTGAGATAAGTATATATTTTTCTTGTAAACTTGTCAAGTACGAAAAAATATAGACAGAATCCCTATTTTTCACTTTACTCCACGGACGTAATTATGTTTTCTATGCGACGGAGAGGTGGGGACTCATTGCTGAGCCCCCCACCAGCAAGGGGGGTAAGAGGCGGTGATAAGGCCGCTTGGCGGCTGAACTGAAAGGCCAGTCAGCGAGTGGTCCTATGCAGAATCGCACGATCATCTTTCTTCTCCTTATTTCATACGCCCGCCGGGACCGCTGCTCTGATTTGATTGAGATGCTGCTCCACATATACCAACGCTGTTCTGATCTCCGCATGATCTTCCCGAAGAGAGTATCCCCGTTCAAAGAAGCGCTTGTGCAGCTCCAGCATGAAGATCCCGTCATACCCGGCAAGGGTCTCGAACGCACGATGATAGGGAATCTTCCCCCAACCAGGGGGAAGATGTAGATCTCCCTCTCCAAGAGGGCAAGTGATGTGTAGTTCGCGCGTCGTCAGCGGATCAATGACGTCGGGATGAACGCGGCCTAGGTTATCGTGTAGATGTAGATGAATGATGTAAGGCAAAGCAGCGCACAGTCCGGTCAAAATCGCGTAACCAAAGAAATTAGCGGTCAGATAGGCATGGCCAAAGTCGTAGGTTATCCCCACACTCTCCTGATCGACCTCCTTGATCAATTCGATCAGGCTGAATATTGGCCGGCTTCCATTCTCGACACCGATTCGGATCCCCTTTGACCGAGCTATCCTTCCCAGGCGGATAAGCTCTCCTATCTCTGCCTTCGCTAATAGATGCGCTTCGCCATTAGCCGAAGATCCTTGGTGATAGACCAAGACTTCCGCACCGATCTCAGCGGAAAAGGCAATACAAGCTTCGAAAAGATCCCGTTGTACCGACCATCTCTTCTCATCCTGCAGATTGAGCGTGTCTGGTGCATGCACAGTAAGGCGGAACGGAAATTCATCCAATAACTGCTTAATTTCGCGCAGCCGGGACTGTCTTAGCCTGCCATCGAGCAGGGTATCGACTCCGTGGATCGGGATTTCAACTGCTGCGAAGCCCAACTTCGCAGCAAGGAGAAGATCTCTCTTCAGAGTTGCGAAATTACCACAGATCCGATCGGGCCGGAGCGACAGACCAACGCATTTACTCCCTTCTTGTCTACTCATTCTGTTCTCCTTTTATTTTAGTTCCGGCTACTCGCCCAGCGGCGGGGAAGGGAGAGTTCCCCGCCTTGCACCTGGGCTGCTGCGTATCTACACTAACCCGCCAACGGTTTCAATTTCACCGAGACGGATGAATAGGTCTACTCTTCCGTGCAGATCATTGGCATGAACGATGGTGAGATGAAAAGTTTCCGCGGCCTGGCCCTTCTTACGAATCCGGCCCTCCACTTCCGGGCGTACGATTCCTTTCTCTCTGATATAGACAGCCACGGCATCGCGGAGGAAGTCGCCCGTTTTCAGCACGACTCTTGCCTCTCTCATCATCGCATACATATCTCCGCCTGCTGCCAAAAAGCAATTGGTGGCAACAATGTATGTTCGGTCCATATCGAGGGGCTTCCCCCCGATGATCACTTCAACTACGCGGTCGCCACAGGGCCGGGTTGGATCGAAGATGAAGCTCATCCCAGAGACTTGCGGAAACGCTCCGGTAGGAGAAACATCGCCGACACCGTTCTCCAGTGCCTGCCAGATTTGCGCTCCGGTGAGTTCCAAGGCTACCACATAGTTATCAAACGGGAGCACGGTGAAGATCTCCTTGAGGGTGATCGGTCCAACGTCAATGCTGGTGCGAATACCACCACCATTTTGGATGGCGATATCTGCACCGGTCCTCTTTCTCATTACATCAGCAACTAAATTCCCTAAATTGGTCTCTCTTGAGCGAATATCTTCTCGCTCCCCATCAAGCATCACTGCTGCTATTCCCACCACTTCCGCTAGTCGTTCTTCCATACCCGCTCTGTAGGGGGCGAGTATTTCTTCCACCGCTGCATACTTTTCTATGACCGGCGTAATGGGAATAAATCGGTGACTATGGCTTATTAACGTGCCATCTTGTAATACACCATCCAATCTCCCCAGCACTTTACCATGTTCACCAGAATCGACCAAGATTACGCGTTCTTTTACCACATAGCGCTCTTCGTGGGTATCGGCGCTGACCGAAATAGCAATGCCGGGCACCTTCTCAATTATTCTTTGTTCTTCCTCTGTTCCGGCGTGGATCAAAAGAACTATCATGTCAACTTTATCTTGCAATTCAGCTACATATTTTTGTGTCACTGGTACTGGATCTAAGAACTTCAACTTAGCCACGTTATCCGGGTGAGTTATCCAAGGGGTCCTTGTGGTGGTGATACCAATAACACCAATTTTCAGACCTTCCTTCTTAATGATTGTATACGGGGGAAGAAATGGCACTGGATCACCGTTTTTGAACCGCACGTTGGCAGCAAGAATGGGAAATTCAGCCTGCTTAGCCCTTTTTTCCAGAACATCAAGGCCATAGTTAAAGTCATGGTTTCCAACTACCATTGCGTCGTAACCCAGCGCATTCATAACTGAAATCACTGATTCGCCGGATGTCATGTTGGCTAAGTTAGTACCGTGAATGGTGTCGCCACCATCCAGCAGAATGGTCTTTGGCTGTTCGGCCCTTATTTTGTTGACCAAGGTAGCTATTCGGGCCATCCCACCAATATACTCTGCTTCTCGCCTCGGTTTGAACGGATCAAGATGTCCATGCAAGTCTCCTGTGTGCAGGATTGTGATAGCTACTGGCTCTGATCCCGCAGCCGGTGGGATTCCTATAATATGAAAACTGAAGCCGATCAGCGTAATTATTACTACTGCTCCAAGAAACAACATTCCATTCCATGTTAACGTTCGTTTCGTTGCTTTTGTCATTGCTATTTTTCCTCCTGATATTTGATTTTGGAATTTTGACAAGTAGCGTGTAATTGGTTCGATAAACTATCTGTTCTCTCTGTAGCCACCTCCGTTGGGGGTTTTTAAATCTTTATATTCTCTGAGATAAGTATATATTTTTCTTATAATCTTGTCAAGTACGAAAAAATATAGACAGAATCCCTGTTTTTCACTTTGCTCTACGGGCATAATTATTTATTACGTTTTCTATGCGACGGAGAGGTGGGGGCTCATTGCTGAGCCCCCACCAGAAGGAGGGGGTGGTAAGAAGCGGTGATACGGCCGTTTGTGTTGCTGAACTGAACGGCCAGCGTAAATTGCATGATCCGATCGGTATCACCATTTTTCTACCAGACTGGGCGCTCCTTAACGCGATTCGCCTAACCATCTACCGAACAGGGTGTAGTACATAATCCGATAAATATCGGTGTTGTTGACGACACCCAGTTGAGTGACCCGCTCCGCGTTAAGCTCCTTGGCTCGGGCTACAGTGTGCCCCGCCCGATACATCATCACGCAACCATTGCACCACAAACTCCCAACGATTACCGTATCTGTCCGGTGCTGCCAGAAACGGCTCAGTGTTAGCACCATCAATGCCATCCATTTGCTGGCGGTCATAATATGTATCTAATTGTCCAGACTAGTGTTAATAGCACCCCAATCCCCAAAAAGCACCCTGACATCTTGCCCAGAGAGGCAGATAACGGGGTTCTCGCTTCCTCAATGCCATGTTTTCTGAGGTATTGCGCAGCTCTTCCCTCCCACAAACCAGCAAATCCATCGGTGATGGCATCCCCGGCGGCTGCCCCGACAATTGCCCCTAAAATTCCCGCAAAGCCTGCCCCTATCAGAGCAGCAATCCCGAGAAAGAAGGTGTCAACTGACCCGAATACGATGTCGGCGAAGCATGATTTTATGGTCCGCCCCACCAATTTTAGAGGGGCCAATGATAAAAATGCCAGCAAGATCAAAGTAGGGCCGATCAGGGTTTTGTGGTCTAATGTTATTGACATGAGGCCAATAGCAATCGAAGATATCGTCACCACGCTTGCAAAGGCGATCGACAAACCTTCCCCTTTCATTCGCCACCTCCGAGTTGTGGGGGGAGGTTAAACTTCCCCCGAATTATCCCTTCACCCAAACAACGAGGTACCCCGTGGGATATCGAAAATATCCCACGGGGTGGTAGAGGAGGTAAAGGTGAAAAAGGTACTCAACGCGCCTCACCCAGCCACTTACCAAACAGGGTATAATACATAATCCGATAAATATCGGTGTTATCAACAATACCCAGCTCAGTAACCTTCTCCGCGTTAAGCCCTTTGGCACGAGCTAAAATGTCACCGTATACGTCAAAGTGCATTGCCCAGGCCACGACGAACTGGAAGCGCTTACCTTGCTTGTCTGGTGCTGTCAGGAACGGCTCGGTGCGAGCACCCTTAACCCCATCCGTAGGTGCCTTTACATATTGACCATCCGGACCGGTGTTGATATTAACTTCGAGTGCCTTACCATCTGGCAACAGTAGAGCCATCAGTCCCGGACATCCTCCAGTACTCACCTTGCCACTAGCATTACTGTCGGCAGTAGTAATCAGCAATGTATTTGGATTCTTTTTGATGAACTGCATGAACACCCCAAAAGCCTCATCAGCCCGCTTACCTGCCTCAAAGGAGCCGCTGGCATTGGCCACGTTGCCAAAATCGTCAGTTCCCTCCTCCTCGGCAACGATGAACATACCCTTTTGCGCTGCTTTTGGATTGCGGGAAAGGATGTCAAGCGCTGCTCGGGACATCTCGGCTATGGTGGGTGCCCAGGGCCAATAAAGCGGCAATCCCTTGGCACGCAACGCCTCTTCACTCACAGCATTAAAGGTATATCCGCTGGCAAATACACCTAGCACTCTCGTTATTGCTGGATTGGCTGCTGCTGCCATCAACTCATCACGAGTGTAGACAACGGTGTATCCAAGCTCCTTTGCCCTCTCAATAAGGTTAACGCCATCCTTACGCCCGCCTTTTCCGTGGCGGCCGGTGACGCCCTCCGGCAGAAGCCACTGCTCACCACCGCCTAAGATAACGTCAACTCCTGACTCGATGACCTGTCTTGCAATCTCACCTTCTTGCGTAACCCATCCCCATTTAGCTTCCACCGAGGCAACAAATGCAGCCGTGCCCGGGTGGCTAATACAACCCGACTGGACAAAAGCAGTTGCAAAACCGGCCTCAATTGCTTCCTCCATAATGGACATCTTTTTGCCGGAAAGGGCGGTAATCTCCTGGCGTCCATCGAGACCGAAGCTATCTTGTGCCACCTTCACCCCATAGGCATGTACCGTAGCTCCACCATGAGAGCTGCCAGTCAATCCATCTTTCATATGCCCGGTGTAAACTGCCATATGCGGCAACTTATCCCAATTAAGCCTGCCATCCGGTCCCTTTAGCCAGACGCGAAGGCTATTCCAGTGGCTAAGCCCGTACCCATCAACGTGGAAGAAGATCACATTACGTGCTTCTGATCCTGCAGCCGGCGGGGTTCCTGCGATATTGGAATTAATACCGATTAGCGCAATTACTACTGCTGCAAGGAGCAGCATGCCAATCCATGTTAACGTTTCTTTTATTGCTTTCGTTTCTTTCGTTGCTTTTGTCATTTCTATTTTTCCTCCTGATATTGATTTTGGAATTTTGATAAGTAGTGTGTAATTGGTTTGATAAGCTATCTGTTCTTTTTTTTCAATCGCCTCCTTCACTGGTGGTTTAAGATTTGTATTTTATAAAGTAAGTATATATTTTTTTATAAATATGTCAAGGAGGAGCAAAAATATATTGAAAATGCTGGTTCAGACTATCTTTGGTAATGATATGGAAAAGAGATGCAAGGTTCGGAGAGACGTGAAATAACATCATGTATAGGTCCACGGCATGCCGTGCCCGCCCATCTTTGTCTATCATTGCGAATATCTTCTGTCATTGCGAACACTATGACTTTGCCAAGCTAAATTTTAAGCAGAATGGGTTGACTGAACGATAGTTTTGAATGTAAGGTTTATTGTTCTTTATCATCGCACACGCAATTTTAAGTATCTTCTTAGCAATGTTATTAAGCACAAGCTGTTTAAGTTTACCTTCGGCCTGCTTGTGTAGATAATACTCTTTGAATGAGTCATTATGTGTTGCTACCGAGCGGGCAGCAAGCATAAGTAATTTACGTGTATATCCAGGCCTAAAGTTACGCATGCGGGGATACCTGTAAATTGATTTTCCGCTTTGATGTTGATACGGGCATATCCCTAA
>JAJHSB010000005.1 GCA_022684035.1 Candidatus Acetothermia bacterium
CAAGGCTAGACCCGAATGACTGGAAAGTTGTTCGTCTCCCTGCACTATCTCGAAACGCATCTTCACCTTTAGGGTGAAAGTCTTCAGCGGCTTCCCCACACTTGCGTATAGCAGGTTTCAGATACGAAATGCAAGGAAAAGTCCAGCTAGCCTCACGGATTCAGGATCTCTTTAAACCGTGAACCGTAGTCTTTCTTGCTTTAGAACCCTTTATCCTTAATCCTCTGTCCTCACTTCTCGGACTACGTCGATTGTGCCGGCCATGTAGAAAGCTTGTTCTGGGATCGTATCGAGCTTGCCGTCGACTATCTGCGCAAATCCATTGATCGTATCGTTTAATTTGACATATACCCCTGAGCGGCCGGTGAACTGCTCAGAGACGTAAAACGGCTGACTCATGAAGCGCTGGATCTTCCGCGCCCGCATTACGGTCAATCTGTCTTCATCGGAGAGTTCATCTATTCCCATAATCGCGATGATATCCTGCAGATCAGCAAACCGCTGCAAAATTTCCAGTGTCCGCTGGGCAACACGATAGTGCTCTTGTGATATGATATGTGGATCGAGCATAACGGAGTTTGATTTAAGCGGATCGACGGCCGGATAGAGTCCTTTTGCTGCTAAATCACGGCTCAGTGTAATCGATGCATCGAGATGGCTGAAGACTGTTGCCGGGGCTGGATCTGTTAAATCATCGGCCGGGACATATATCGCTTGCACCGAGGTAATCGCCCCTTTCTTAGTCGAGGTGATTCTCTCTTGTAATTCCCCCATCTCTGCCGCAAGCGTCGGTTGGTAACCGACCTCCGACGGCATCCGCCCCAGTAGAGCTGATACTTCACTCCCTGCCTGCGCAAACCGGAAGATATTATCGATAAATAACAGCACATCTTTACCCTCTTCATTACGGAAGTACTCTGCCAGAGTTACTCCAGTAAGGCCAACTCTGAACCGCGCTCCTGGTGGTTCGTTCATCTGTCCGTAAACGAGAGCAGTATTCGCCAATACTCCGCTTTCTTTCATCTCTAAGTAGAGATCATTCCCTTCCCGGCTGCGCTCGCCGACACCGGCGAAGACGGAAAATCCTTCGTGCTCGTGGGCAATGGCGCGGATCAACTCCATGATGAGGACGGTCTTTCCTACTCCTGCACCACCGAAGAGGCCAATTTTTCCGCCTTTTGGGAACGGCGCGATTAAGTCGATAACTTTTATCCCCGTTTCAAAGATCTCCATCTCAGTCTCTTGATCAATAATCGCTGGTGCAGAGCGGTGGATCGAATAGTATTTATCCGTCTTAATCGGCGGAAGATTATCGATCGGCGCGCCAGTAAGATCGATCATCCGTCCCAGTGTTGCAGGGCCAACGGGCACGCTGATCGGTTGATTCGTATTGTAGACTTCTGTCCCGCGGGCCAGTCCATCGGTCGAATCCATCGCGATCGTCCTTACTTCGTTGTCTCCTAAATGGTACGCAACCTCAAGTACAAGATCCTTGTCATCTCTGCGTTGAATGTAAAGAGCGGTATTGACAGCCGGTAAATGACCTGGTGGGAAACGGACGTCGATTACCGGTCCTTTGATCTCTGTTATTTTGCCTGATTTAGTTTCTACTACCATATATAGAACTCCTTTTTCTTGCCTCCGGAATCATCGGGCACTCGCAATGACCTGTCTGCGTGCGGACACGCACAGGCAGACGAACTCCGAGTGAGGAACGATCTTATCTGATCTCTTCTCCGCCGGCGATTATCTCGGCTATTGCTCGTGTGATCGCTTGTTGTCGTGCTTTGTTATGGGTAAGAGTCAAGCTTTTGATCAGGTCATCAGCATTGTCGGTCGCCGCTTTCATCGCTTGCCGCCGAATTGTATGTTCGCACATCTTCGTCTCCAATAGATAGTGAAAGATCTTTCCTCTTATATAAGTCGGCAAAAAGTAATCCAAAATCCTACTTAAATTCGGTTCCACCAACGCGTCGGTGGGTGATAGCTCTTCTGATGGTCTGATCGGCAGTATTCGGTCGACTGTTATGTGTTGGATCAATTCGGAGAAAAACCGCATGTAAACAACATAGACCGTGCCTACTTGGCTGCTTTGGTACAGAGAGAGCAGATCGGTGGCAATCTGTTTCGCTGCGGCGCTTGTCGGCTGTTCATAGAGATGAGAATATACTTTAAGGAATTTCTCCACTTTTCCAGTAAAGAAAGAACGCGCTTTCTCTCCGCCGGCGATGATTCTTCCCTTACCATTTTGGTTGCGCAGCAGATCATAGCCGGCACGATTGATCGTTCCTTTAAACCGACCGCACAGGCCTTGATCAGCGTTTAAGACAAGGATCGCCACTTCTGTTGCCGAGTTGGCAGTCAGCAGCGGATGGCTCAGTTCAGTGCGGCTCGCTTCGGCTAAAATCGCGGCGAGAGCACTGTCGAGCGCTTCTGCATACGGGCGTTCTGCTATCAACTCTCTCTTCATGCGGGTTGCTTTTGTCAGAGCAATCGCATGCATCGCTTTGGTGATCTGTCTGATATTGGAGATATTGCCGATCCGCCGCTTGATCTCCCGGATATGCTCTGCCACGTTATCTCCCGAAACTCTCTTTGAACGCAGTGATTGCGTTCTTGATCAGTATCTCTATTTCGGCGGTGAACGCCTTTTTCTTACGCAGCAAGGTAAAGATACCTTCATGTTCTGCATGGAGAAAGCGGAGGAATTCGCCGGCAAATCGTCTGATTGAATCGACTGCAATCGTATCAAGATGGTTATTCACCGCAGTATAGAGCAAGAGAACCTGCTCTTCGATCGGCATCGGCCGGTATTGATCTTGAATCAATATCGTCATCAACCGTTCGCCGCGCGACAATTGTGCACGTGATTGAGCATCAAGATCAGTTGCAAACTCAGCGAACGCCTCTAAATCACGGTATTGTGATAACTCCAGTCGTAGTTTGCCGGCAACCTGTTTCATTGCTGCAATCTGCGCCGCTCCGCCGACACGGGAGACAGAGAGACCAACGTTGATCGCCGGGCGGAAGCCCTGATTGAATAGATCTGTTTCCAGATAGATCTGTCCATCCGTGATGGAGATAACATTCGTTGGAATATACGAGGTAACATCACCAGCCTTTGTCTCGATGATCGGAAAAGCGGTCAGTGATCCGCCGCCGTGCTCAGGAGCGAGGCGGGCTGCCCGCTCTAATAGCCGCGAATGGGCATAGAATATATCGCCTGGATAGGCTTCCCGACCAGGTGGACGGCGGAGCAATAATGAAATCTCTCGATAGGCTACAGCATGTTTCGATAGATCATCGTATACGATTAGGGCATCCTTGCCAGCGTACATAAAGTATTCCGCCATGGCACAACCAGCATATGGGGCAAGATATTGTAACGGCGTTGGATCTTGTGCCTCGGCTGTTACTACGGTTGTATATTCCATCGCTCCGTAGCGCTGAAGTGTATCAACAATACGAGCAACGGTTGATGTCTTTTGTCCGATCGCCACGTATATGCAATAGACTCCTTCATTTTTCTGATTTATGATTGTGTCGATTGCCAGCGCTGTTTTCCCTGTCCGTCGATCACCGATGATCAGTTCCCGCTGCCCGCGTCCGATCGGAGTGAGTGCGTCGATCGATTTCAATCCGGTTTGCAGGGGTGTATCAACAGGAACTCGTTGTATGACGCTCGGCGCTTTCACCTCGACGCGGCGTCTTTCCGAGGTAGTGCTACTCTTCTTTCCGTCACGCGGTTGACCAAGAGGATCGACGATCCGGCCGAGTAATGCCTCGCCGACAGGCACTTCCAATACTAACCCGCTGCGGCGGACTTCATCACCTTCTTTGATCGATGTCTCATCTCCAAAGAGGGCGATACCGACACTATCCTCTTCTAGGTTAACGATCAATCCGGGAATATCACCCGGAAAATTCACTATTTCAGATGCGACTGCCCATTCTAATCCGAAAACACGAGCGATGCCGTCTCCTACTTCGACAACCACTCCCACTTCGTCTAATGTCAATTCATGGCGAAATCGCTTGATCTGTTCTTTGATGATTGCACTTATTTCATCTTTTCCTACTCGTTGGGCCAAATTTAGCTATCCTCCTTTCCGGCTACTGCTGATTGAATATCCGAGTTGTTGCAATCGTCGTTGCAAGGAACCATCGATCACTCTCCCTTCATACTCTATCTTCACTCCGCCGAGCAGGGAAGGTTCGACCACCACTTGCGAGACAACAGCACGTCGGATAACCTTTGCCAAGCGCATCTCGATGCGATGTTGCTCTTCCGTCGACAGTCGGCGGGAGCTATAGATAGTCACATAACTGACACCCTCTTGCTCAGCACGTACTTTGAGCAACTCATCGTAGATCAATGTGATATACTCAGCGCGTTTCCTGCGCACCAACAACGACAAGAAATTTCTGAGATACTCAGATAATCGGGGAAAGATATTCTCAATAACTTCATCCTTGGCTTGGTCAGAGATAAGCGGGTGGATAAAGAGACGCAATAGATCACGATGCTCATTTATAATCGTCACTACCATGCGGTAATCAGCTTCCAGTTCGTCGAGCATCTCCTCTTCTCTGCCTAAAGCGTAAAGAGCCTCGGCATAGGTGGCAGCAATCTCTCTTGACTTCATGATCTCATTTTCACCGGCTCTTCTTCGATACTATCTAATAGTTTATCGATCAGCTGCCGATGGTCATCGATGTTGATCTCCCGTTCCAGCACTTGCGCCGCACCGCTAACGACTATTTCGGCATAAGCATGGCGCAGGTCAGCGCGTATCAGCTCCTGTTCGCGTTCTGAGACGATTTTCGCATCAGCGATCAGCCGGGCAGCCTCGATCTTTGCCTGCTCCTTTGCCTGGGTGATGATCTTCTCAGCCCAATTGTTGGCCTCCTCTTCTATTCGCCGCGCGCGCGCCTGCGCCGCTTGTAACTCTTCTTCTCGTCGTTGAACGAGCTGCATTGCTCGTTCTTGATCGAGTCTCGCTGCTTCCATCTGGCCGGCGATCCTCTCACGGCGTTGATCGAGATAGGCCAAAGCACGTTTAAAGAGCAACCGCTTCATCAACCAGACAAGGATAAGAAAATGGATCACACCGGAGACCAACGTCCAGTTCAGATCGCGGACGATCCTTCCCCATTCAAAATCCATCGTATACTCCCGTTACACTACAAACAAGAGAATAATCGCCACAACGAGCGAATAGATTCCTGTTGTCTCAGCGATCGCCTGTCCGAGAATCATCGTCCGTGTCAATACCCCTGCCATCTCCGGTTGACGGGCAATACTGTCTAACGCATGTGCAGCGGCGATCCCTTGGCCGATTGCCGGTCCGAATGCTCCGATCCCCATACATAGCCCGGCAGCGAGGTATCTGGCGGCTGATATTAGATCAGCGCCGGAAATTGCGGCTACTACTTGTTGTACCTCTTGTGACATTAACTACCTCCTTCTTACTTAATCTACCCTTCCACCGCAATATTGATATAAGCAACGGCGAGAAGGGTGAAGACAAATGCCTGGATCAATCCGACAAATAATCCGAAAAAAGAGTTGAGAACGAGCGGCATAAGGACTGGGATAAGGTTAGATACAATATAGACCAGAGCGATTCCCCCGAAGATATTACCGAATAGACGAAACGAATGCGAAAGTGGTTTGGCCAATTCACCGATGATATTGATCGGTAAAAGGAATGGATACGGTTCGATGAATCCTTTGAAGTACTCTTTTGGTCCTTTTGCCTGTATTGCGAACCAGTGGGAGAGAAGAAAGACCAATAACGCTAATCCCAATGTTATGTTGAAGTTGGCAGTCGGCGAAAAGAATAACGGGATGATTGCCAGCCAATTGGAAAGGAGTATAAAGAGAAAGAGCGTCGCGATAAATGGAAAGAGCCTCCTTGCCAGGCGCGCAGATGCGAAACCAGCGGTAAGTTGAGTTTCAATGAGATTGATCAGCGCTTCCAAAGCAGCCTGGATGCGCGTCGGTTTCTCTTCAATCTTCTGATTTAAGCCACGCCGCAATACCAAAGCAAGCGTAACAGTGACAAGGATGACGAACCAGAACATGATCGTCGCAATAACATCAAAACTGAATGTGACCTCTCCGATATGAAGGTTAAGGATAAGTTTTTCGCCTAACGGTTCAAGCATTTATACCCTCTTTCCTCTTTGTGGATGACGAGTAACAAGAAGGATGACGAGTAACAGGAAGAAGACTAATTGCGTAAAGAGCAGCCCGGCGCATACCGCCAGTATATCGACCTGCGGTAAATAAGCTGCTATAACAAGCATCACCGCTAAAAACAAATACCGGCCGATAAATCCAACTACAGCAATCTTACTCGCTACTTGCCGTGATTGGTGTTGACTGATCAGCTTCCCCATCTCTACTAAGAAGAGACCATTGACGAGAAAGAGAGTGACGCCGTAGAGAAAGCCAAAGAGGAATGCGCGTGTGCCGAAAATAGCCGTTGCAATGATGGCAAGAAGAAGGACGAGACTCAGCTCTCTTAAACAGAAGATATCAATTAATCTCTGATCTTTATGTCCGGGCGGAGCAGAATGAACCATTTTTAATTCAGATTGTACGTAGTTGTGCTTGTTTTTGTTCGACTATCTTATCGATTTGGTCTGAATAAGAGTGGATATCTCTGTCGATCTGTTCGCGATACCGATGGTAATCATCTTCAGATAGCTGTTTCTCTTTTTTAAGCGCATTGAGGTTCTCATTCACTTCACGACGAATATTACGTAGAGCCACCTTTGTCTCTTCGCCTCGTTTCTTGATGATCTTAACAAGTTCAGTACGGCGTTGCTCAGAGAGTTTGGGGATCTTTATCCGAATGATCATTCCATCATTGGCCGGATTTAAGCCGAGATCAGCAGCAAGGATCGCCTTTTCCATCGCAGCCATCTGCGTCTTATCATAAGGATGAATGGCCAATAAGGACGGATCCGGTGTTGTAATATTCCCCAATTCACGCAGTGGAACAGAAGTTCCATAATAATCAACGGTTATATCCTCAATCATCATTGGATTAGCCCGACCGGTCTGAATTTTCGCCAGACTCTCCTTAAGAGTGATGATGTTATGCTTCATCTGGTCGTGCAATGTTGTCAATATATCTTCCAGCATATATAACACCTCAAAGGAGAAGTGTAACAGCAAAACGGTTATGAGTCAAGATCTCGCATTGCCTCATCAAAAAAGTACTCCAAATCGTATCGTTGCCTCAAATGAAAAATGTACTTAAAAACTTGGAGGTGAAGGAAGAGATGGTTGTCTCCTAACCCGGACAAGCCGGAAATCCCAATCACCAAATCTCAATTTCCAAACAATAACCAAATCCCAATAACCAAACTTCTATGAGCGATTTGTCAACAATCGTGGAAAAGACTCCGGCCTTTCTGTTTGAGATTTTGGTCA
>JAJHSB010000032.1 GCA_022684035.1 Candidatus Acetothermia bacterium
CGCTCGACCAAGCTTGCCCAGAGCCTCGGCTGCATCACTACGCACAAAGTCATCTTCATCCTTCAGTAGACCAAGCAATTCATCTATAACCCTATCATCTGCTCGACCAAGCTTGCCCAGAGTCCTGGCTGCATCACTACGCGCCAAGTCGTCTTCATCCTTCAATAGACCAAGCAGTGTATCTATAACCCTATCATCCGCGCGACCAAGATTGCCCAGAGCATCGGCTGCATCACTACGCACAAACTCATCTTCATCCTTCAGTAGACCAAGCAGTCCATCTATAACCCTATCATCCGCGCGACCAAGATTGACCAGAGCCTCGTCTGCATTAATACACGCCCACACACTTTTACCCTTCAGTAGACCAAGCAATCCATCTATAACCCTATCATCTGCGCGACCAAGCTTGCCCAGAGCTGCGGCTGCACGACCATGCACAAAGTCATCTTCGTCCTTCAATAGACCAAGCAGTCCATCTATAACCCTATCATCTGCGCGACCAAGATCACCCAGAGCCTCGGCTGCATTACCACGCACCCACTTACTTTTATCTTTCAGTACCTCAAGCAGACTATTGATTATCTTCTCTTCATTGCGTGTTCCAGCAAAGCTTGTAAATACCCTGCTTATCTCATTACGAAGTGGATCAAGCTCTGTTTTCTTCCATAATCTCCAGAGTTCATTCCGTATCTTCTCTTCTACAGAAGGATCTGCCTTATCATCGAGAATATCAGCGATACACATCCCAGCCAAAAGCAGCGGTTGATGGAGGACTTCATAACAGAGGGGCTTTTGACTGAGGATGAAATCAATGAAACGGGAAGCCTTTTCTTTAAAAAGCATACCAGCGGTCAGCGTTATTACTTCACGATACCTGGCATTAAACAGAACTGGCTCAAGTATTTGACAAGGATTTTCTTCTCTTTCAGTAAGATGGCAGGCACAGAGATACTCCTGAAAGGTAAGATGTAAGAAGATATACCGGTCATCACTTAAACGGCAGAGAAGACCACTCTTTTCTACAATCTCCTTCAATACATCATCTACATCATACTTTTCCTTTGCTCTCTCCAGAGAACCTTTGATTATCTCTCTTAAATCACCCTCCTCGAATACCTCTTTTCCCTCAAGGAGGCAATAGGCTATCTCTTGCAAGACTTTCTCCTTGATTGGAAATGGAATTTCAGGCTTTCTCAAACCTAACATTTCACGGACAGCGGTCTTATACAATTCAACCCGGCGAGCAGGCAAGACAAGCTTCTGTTTATCAAATACAAAACAGAGTATCTGTAAAAGTAACGGGTTCTTAGAAAATGGCCCCATCTGCGGGGTCTTCTTCAGGGCAGAAAGAAATGGTGGGTTTTTCTTTTTGAAATAATCCTCCGCATACTGTGAGATATTCTCCTTCTTTAAGGACATAACCTCGTAATGCTGCCAGCCAGAGAGTTCATTGTTGTACCCGACAATTCGGGTTGTGACTAAGATATGGCAGTTCTTATAGTCGCCAGATGCAAGGTTTTGCAAGGACTGGATGGTAGAGTCCTTATTCTTCTGCGCTATCTCATCCAACCCATCACAGAGGATGATGCATTTACCGGATTTAAGCCAGTGTTCTGTAAGTGGTTTGATTGTCTTCTCAAAGCCAGAGTTCTTTAAGGCATATTTAGCAGAATACTCAGAAAGCGTGATACCACCTTTACTTGCCCAATCCTTCAAATCTATCACCAGAGGTATCAAATCCGTAGCCCGCTCATTCGGACAGGACTTGTTCCTGTCCCTACACAAGGAATAGGCTATATATCGAGTCAAGGTAGTCTTGCCTGAACCAGGATCGCCCTTGACCACAATCTTCTTATTGCGGATAGCTCTCCACACATCCACCGGTGTAAGGGAATATATCTCGCCAAAGGAATGTTCCTCCCGCCATACTCTGAAATCAATATCACTGGCTTCTTTAACACCCTCTTCCCTTTTCTCCTTTGGTCTCTCGTGTTTCTTCTCTTCCCCCAACCGAAGCGGGATATAATTCTCCATAGTCAGGCTGATACCTTCGTCCAGGCAAGGTATGGTGGCATACTTATCCACTATGAACCGGCGATACTTCCTGGTTAGTTCTTCCATCTTTTCCGAAAAAAACGCTGTTGACATAATTGATCAAAAAATATGGTATAAATCATAGTGTAATATCTTAGAATTGGCATAGTGTCAACTATTTTGTGTAAGACAGAAGGCATCGACCATTGCCTTATTCCCGTATTTAACCATCCTGATGGGCTTTAGCTTCTCGTTAATCCTGTCCCAATTTCTGAGCAATCTCTTTTTGTAACGCTCGTTCATCTCAGAAGCAACCAGGTACATTACTTTTCCGCTGGCATCATGGTGTGGGAAAACCTCGATTACCTTGGTTCGTCTCTTCACCTCTTTTACACAATTTAGGCTGTTTTATTTTGCTCTAGCTTTGGACGTAGGGGCGAGGCTTTAGCCCCTGATCAGGTCAGGGATGAACCTCGCTCTGCGGGTCTAAAGACCCGCAGCTACATTTATTGTTTTTCACCTCCAAATTTTGTAGCGCGACCCTTTAGGGCCGTGCAGCATGAGGCTAAAGCCTCGCACTACATTGTTAAACACCCTCTAAAAGGGGAGACCCGCAGGTGAATTTGCCTGTTACGAGCGAGCCCAATGAATTGGGTAACTATATTATTTTTCACCCCCCTCTGAAAGACGGATCTAAGTTCATTTTTTGAGTATGCCGTAGAGTAGTCAAATAGAATGGTACCTCGCTCTTGGGAGAAAGCACAAGAGCAGCATATTAAGAATCCTACAAGCTGAAAACTGGCCGCTGGCACTTATCGATAGTATAGTATAATACATTTATGCAGCAAGTGAAGAGGGAACTCTCATCAAGGGAGAGGATTAAGGTGAGGAAGACTATAATAGGATAGTCCAACATGGGAAAGAAAATTCGGATAATAACAGGAGCGATTGACGCCGAGGCTGAACTCAATGATACCATGACAGCTCAGGCAATTTGGGAAGCACTGCCGATTAAAAGCCGTGTTAACCTCTGGGGAGACGAAATATATTTCTCAATTCCCCTCAGCCTTGAACTAGAATCTGGGCAAGATGTGGTAAAGATCGGAGAGTTGGGTTACTGGCCTGATGGTAATGCGTTTTGCATCTTCTTTGGTCCCACTCCGATAAGCCAGGGAGATGAAATTCGCCCGGCGAGCCCAGTTACTGTCTTCGGTAAGGTCATCGGCGACACCACTCGGTTCAAAAAGGCAGGCCAAGGAACGAAAATCACCATCGAGAGGAAGAACGATGAGTCAAGTGATTAATATGGTCTCCTACAGATTTATGGAGTCTTAGTCACAAACAGCTTCTTATCCCCATGGCAGATAATTTGAATCACATTACGGCCTGACATAGCTGCTGGGGGCAGGCCACCACCCGGCTCAACCCACTGCCCAATCATGTAAAAGTTCCTAAGCCCGGACAAGGTTTTGCTCATGCGCATGCCAAAGGTCTTGGTGGTAATTAGCCAGCCCTCAAAGCTAGCTCGCCAATTGTCGGTATATCGCTCCCAGGTCATCGGTGTAGCTACGTCGCATATCTCAACTTGATCGGCTAACCCGGGGAAACGCTGATTAAGCAGAGTAATTACTTGGTCAGCAATTTGTTTCTTTTCTGCCTTATAGCGCTCAGGGTCTTGCCTTAACCTTTTCCAGTAATCATAATCGGAAGAGAACATAACTTTGAGCACTGTCTTGCCTGGTGGGGCTAGGTTGGGATCAAAGTTGTAAATTTCCAGACTTACCCATTTGCGCTCTTGCCCGGCGATAGTGACTGGTTCTTTGAGAGGATAAACTACAGTGTGTGGCAATCCTTCGAAGGAACGTGCTACGCCCAAAGCTACTTGAACAAGTGGAGGAAAGATGGGAAGCTTATCATAGTATTCTTGAATTTTGCTGTTGATATACTTCTCTTCCAGCATGTCGAAAATGGTGGCGTGACCATCGGCGGCTGAGATGATGATTTCGCCCCGATGCTCTGTGCCATCGGCTAATCTCACGTCTACAGCTTTATCGTTTTCTACCAAGATTTTGCTCACCGGTGAGCGGTAATGAATCTTGCCTCCTAAATCAAGGTAGCGCTGTTCAATGGCACGGGAAAACTGCAGCGAGCCACCTATGGGAAAACCAGCAGACTTTTTGTGCATCCAGGCCAGGGTCATCAGCATAGCCATCATGGAGAAATCGGGAAGGTTGAAAGTGAGGGGGAAAGCTTGGCGCAAGAAGGGGTCGCTAAACCGCTTGGCAAAGTCCTGAACCGAAATCTTTTTCCATTTCCTCATAATTCTCAAGAAAGGGAGCATTTTGAACAACAGTTTTGGCCCGTCTATGGGACCATATAGCTCAGGTGCTTTTCGATTGGCAGATCAACGCGGGTGCAGGCGCGTATGCCTTCAATGAACTCTTCAACAACCTTCTTATCTGCTGGAGCAAGCTCCTTCATATGCTGCTCCAAATGGTCAACGTCCGTATATACGATAAATACCTTGCCATTAGCGCCCTCAATCCGCATAAACTCATCATGGTCAACCATGCGTCGCCCCTGCACCGCGCCCAGTTCTTCCCAGATGCGGTAGAAATTGTCCGCAGGACTGGAGCCAACTAACCAGTGAATACAGCTGTCAATTGTATAGCCCTTACGCGTCCAGGCGGTGCACAGGCCGCCCGGCTTGTCGTGCATCTCGAAGACCTGAGTGCGGTAGCCATTCATTTGCCCATAACACCCTGCAGACAACCCGGCAATACCAGCCCCGATGATAATTATTGATTTCTGCACCTTTCTTCTTTTCCTCTCTCTGATTACAGAGAGATTTTCACGCCTGATAATTATTCATAGTGTAGCTGGAAGTCCTTTTATCGTGCAAACCTCTGGCGAAATCTTCTGCTTGTTTTAAATCTTGCGCATTGGGCCTCTCCTTGTTTATTCCGCCCACAACTTTTAATGCTCCGTACGTGTCATATCCCTTACAGGAGAATTGCCCTATAATATCGAAGCCTTTCCGCTTCAGTTTTTCTTTCAATGGTTTGTCAAAATTGTGGATAAATTGGATTTTCCTTAATCCGCTTGTAGAAAAGATGAATGCCGCTTTGTTTTTTAACACAGGCAGCGTCTCAACAAAGTTTAACAGGCTTTTATGATGCCTGCCAAAATAAATTCCTGAGCCAAAACCGATTAAGTCATACTGCTTGAGGATAGCGGCATCCGCTTCTCTCACCTTTAACAAATCAGCATCCAGAGCCTTTGCAAGCACCCTGGCAACCTTTTCGGTATTGTTATGATGTACAGAGAGATAGATTATTAGAGCTTTCATTTACTACCTTCTGTGTCTTAAGTTTAAGTTTGGCGGCAAGAGTTCTCCGAGAGTTCTTTCTTACGAAACAAAGTAACTATTGCAAAGAACCAACGCAAGCCTTAACAGAACAGATTACTGTAGTTACCAACCGAAGAAATCTTGAAGGCAGACCTTTATTTTGTGCTGCCTAATCTCCGGGATGAGGTACTTGTCAATGCGCCAGTCTGTACAAGTCACCTCTATCTTGTTCTTTGGTGTTCCTGATCCACCCTTCCCGAAGGATGCCGTAGAGTTCCAGATCTTCAAACCTATCCCATCTCTTCACGTGCTGTCGCGCGCAGCCTTCGCGTGTCATCCCGATCTTCTGCATCACCCTGCCCGAGGCAGGATTGCGCGTGAGGTGTGACGCATGGACTCGATTGAGCTTTAAGACAGAGAAGCTGTATCGAAGTACAGCGCGCCCTGCTTCCGTGCAATAGCCGTTGTTCCAATATGGCTTTCCAATCCAATAGCCGAGCTCTGCTCGCTCGAAACGTCGAACGATTGCCAGCCCGATGGCCCCGATTAGCTTGCCGGTGGTCCTCAGAACGATGGCGAAATTTACGAGTTCTCCTGCTTCGAACTTCGGCTGATGTGTCAAGATCCATTCTTCGGCCATACCATCTTCGTACGGGTGCGGAATATTCAGTGTCGTATCTGCGATGGCTTTGTCACCAGCCAGTCGTTGGACATCCGGCGCGTCAGAGAGTTCGAATGGTCTGAGCAACAGTCTCTCTGTGACGATTGTAGGACGTTCGTTCATTTTTTACACCAACCGAATAAAATGAGCTGCTCAGGCCGGCACATCATTGGCTCTCCCGTCAACGCTGAGCCTCGGCATTGGCCTCCACTGACGGGTTGGATGGGACACAATTTGAGCACAACTGGAACTCGTGGAAAAGGGAAGATCTGAAGCGAAACATCTCCGTTGTTGTCCACCCAACACTATTGCTATCGATCCACATAACACCCAAAATACAACTATGATTGCCGAACAGAATCAGAGATCAGACCTTCATTCTTCGGATTCCAGGGCCTACGAAAACGTTGTGCGATCATACTGATACTGGAGTGCAGCAGCCCAACGAGTTTCAGACCAGATGTGTATGCGATGGCGCTGATAATGCCTCTCTGCGTACGCCTACTTTTGAACTGCAAACCTAATCCCAGTAATTCTGCCCTAATAAAAATTTTTACCTCATATTCAAAAACGGATTCAGCGCCCGTTCTTTCGACAATGTCGTTGTCGGACCATGGCCAGGATAGAGGGTATAGTCGCCGGGAAGGGCAGCCAATCTCTGCAGCGACGCGGTCATATCACGTGATGATCCGCCAGGAAAATCAGTCCGCCCGATCGAACCGGCAAAGATGAGGTCGCCGCAAAAGATAACGCCAGCGCCGACAAGGATGATACTGCCAGGAGAATGTCCCGGCATATGCAATACTTCAAGCGTCTCTGCCCCTGTTCCGATTTTATCCCCTTCGTCGATGAACCGATCTACCTCAACCTCTGGCGGGACTGTCGCGCGAAAGAGCGGCAGATCAGCTCGGTGGAGAAGGATCTTTGCGCCATACTTCTTCTTCAGAACGCTGTTACCGCCGACGTGGTCGAAATGGCCGTGGGTATTGATGATCATATCGATACCCCTCGTCCCGATCAACTTGAATAACTCATTGGTGGTCGCTGCTGGATCGATGATGATTACAAGGTCATCGCTGCGGAGAAGATAACAATTGGTCCAGAGATTACCTAATGGAAGCAATTCGATTTTCATTGCCACCTCATTTGGTTTGGTCATATTGAGTACGTGCCACGGTAAGGACGAAGACTCGTTCGTATCCTGCCTTTTTGAGCGCCTGCGCACATTCTTCAACTGTTGTGCCGGTTGTATAAACATCGTCGATCAATATAGTTGTCCGACCATTTGCGATAGATGGTATGCACGTAAATGCATTCCGCAAATTTTCACGCCGTAATTGATGTGACAATCCGGTCTGCGGTTGAGTGGCACGAATCTTCCGTAGTCCATCTTCTACCGGCACAGCAAAGGCGCAACTGAGGCGATTGGCCAATAACTGACTTTGGTTGAACCCGCGCTGTCGATGCCGGCGCCGATCAAGCGGAACATAGGAGAATGTATCGACAATACCGAACGGATCTTCATGCTTCAGATAATCGGCCATCAGCGCCGATAGTTCTTTGGCGATCGCTTTTTCTCCTTCAAATTTGAGGCCCTGGATCAATCGTTGCCATCCATCGCGGTAAATACCGAGTGCGCGTACTCTGTCGAAGTGATGTCGCCTGATTCCGCAGGAATGGCACAGATCGACCGACTGATCAGATAGAGGTTGACCGCAGACTGTACAGATCGGTCCGCTGATCCGCGGTAAATTATTGCGGCAGTTGTCACAGATGGCATTCAGCTGCTCTACCTCTTCCCGGCATAAATAACAGTGAGGTGGGAAGAAGAGACTGACCAACCCCATTCCAACAGCGTTAATTCGTTTTACAATCTTAGAGAAAACGTGCCACATCGACCAACCGGCTGGCATATCCCCATTCGTTGTCATAGAAGGCGATTATCTTTACCAGATTATTATCAACGATGCGGGTGGAAGTAAGATCGACGATCGCAGAATGAGAATCACCGATGCAATCGCTCGATACCAATGGAACATCAGCTGTGGCCAATATCCCGCGCAGTTCACTCTCTGCGTAGCGCTGCAACGCCTTGTTCACCTCATCAACAGTGACTCTCCGGCTCAGTTTGGCAACAAAGTCGGTTACCGAACCAGAGGGAACAGGGACGCGTAAAGCAATACCATCCATCTTTCCCTTTAATGCCGGAATCACGGCGGCCATAGCTGTGGCTGCCCCAGTGGTGGTGGGAACGATATTTATTGCTGCTGCGCGGCCGCGCGCGATCGTCTTCCATTTGGCGGGTGAATCAACAAGCCCCTGTCCAGCAGTGTAGGCGTGTATCGTCGTTAAGAATCCATGTTCAATTCCGAATTCCTTGTATAGTACCATTACAATCGGTGCCAGACTGTTGGTAGTACAGGAGGCGGCAGAAACGATCGAATGGAGGTCGCGATCGTAAGCGTTATTATTCACTCCGAATACCAGTTGGGGAATCTTCTCTTTCCCCTCTCCACTGGCCGGCGCACTGATCAGGACCTTGGTTGCTCCAGCAGAGAGGTGGAGCGCTGCTTTGTCAAAACTAAGAAATATACCGGTCGATTCAATAACTACATCAACGGCGAAATCCTGCCAGGGTAATTTCGCTGGATCGGGTTGATTGAATAATGGCAGGAACTTCTTATCGATGATGATTCCTTCTTCTCCTGTTTCGACTGTGCCGTTGTAGCGGCCGTATACGGAATCGTACTTGAACATGTACGCAGCCGTTTGGGGATCAAGATTGATGTCATTGATCGCCACCACTTGTAGATCATCCTGCTGCTTGGCGGCGCGCAAAAAGGCCCGTCCGATTCTACCGAAACCGTTTATTGCTATCCTTTTCACCTTATTAACCTCCTAATTTGCTGCTTCGACCATCGCCAAAAAATAGCGATGGATGCGTAGATCATCCGTCAATTCCGGATGGAAACTTGCCACCAACACGTTCTTCTCCTTCGCCATTACTGGAAATCCCAACGAAGAAGAGGTGGTTTTGCTGTTCGACATGTGATATGCCAACACTTGAACACCATCTCCGACGCGAGTAATATAGGGGGCGCGAATAAAGACTGCTGGTACATTAGACCCGATACCGGTGATGGTAAGTTTTGTCTCAAAGCTTTCGATTTGCCGGCCGAATGCATTCCTATGCACCGTGATATCGATCGCATTTAACCGGCAACTCTTCCCTGCCTCGATCTGATTAGCCAGGAGAATCATCCCGGCACAAGTGCCGAAGAGAGGCAGACCATCGCGTGCTAACTGGCTGAGTCGGCGCACCAATTCTTCATCCATTAACCGAGAAATCGCGGTCGACTCACCGCCCGGCAGGATGAGACCGTCAATCCTAACTAAATCAGCAGCTTCCTTGACAATCGATCCTTCATGTTCCAGACGATCGATTACAGCCAGATGTTCTCGCACCGCTCCTTGGAGAGCGAGCACACCGATTCTCATTAGCGGACCTGCATCATTTCGTGCGGCGGGATTTGATCGATGCTGATTCCGACCATCGGTTCTCCCAGATCAGCCGATATTTCGGCAAGAATCTTCGGATCGTTGTAATGCGCCGTTGCCTTTACTATTGCCTGTGCACGCACTGCAGGATCACTCGATTTGAATATTCCGCTGCCGACAAAGATGCCATCGCATCCAAGTTGCATCATCATCGCCGCATCAGCTGGGGTAGCGATTCCTCCGGCGGCAAAGTTGACGACCGGTAACTTCCCTTCACGACGAATGATGAGAAGAATCTCATGCGGTGCTCCCAGCTCTTTTGCCATCCGCATTAATTCTTCTTCTGGCGCGGCGAGGAGATTGCGAATCTGTGAATTCATCAGGCGCATATGTCTGACCGCTTCGATCACATTCCCGGTCCCTGGCTCGCCTTTCGTACGGATCATCGCTGCTCCTTCCGCAATTCTGCGGCAGGCTTCACCGAGATCTCGCGCTCCGCAGACGAATGGCACGGTGAATGCCCATTTATCGATATGGTATTGCTGATCAGCTGGAGTAAGGACCTCTGATTCATCGATATAATCGATTTCTAACGCTTGCAGAATCTGTGCTTCAACAAAATGGCCGATCCTCACTTTGGCCATCACCGGAATCGATACTACTGCCATTATCTCTTTAATCTTCGTTGGGTCGGCCATCCGTGCAACTCCGCCCTGGGCGCGGATATCGGCTGGAACACGTTCGAGTGCCATAACGGCCACTGCCCCTGCATCTTCGGCAATTTTTGCCTGTTCGGCAGTGGTGACATCCATAATCACTCCACCTTTGAGCATCTCAGCCAATCCACTCTTTACACGAAATGTTCCTCTTTCCATCATTTTTAACTTCTCCTTATACGATACGGCGCAGTCAATGATAGATCACGCTGCGCTGTAATAAGCCGGCGAGAGGAGTTGAACCTCCGACCTACGGTTTACGAAACCGTTGCTCTACCATTGAGCTACGCCGGCACAGCAGAGTATAATTATACCAATAGTACAAGAAGGAAGTCAACGAAAAATGAGCCAATATGAAATGAACTTCTGCCCTTAACGACGGTCATGATTTTGATAACCTGATGGATGGCATTGCAATCGCCGCAGCAATCAGAGAGATACGGTCAGCCGTTATTGGTGGTTTGATCGAACAGATCGCGCAGACCGACGCGGACGGATTCGTATTGTATATCTACGCCGGTTCAAAGCAAAGACTCCTTCTTATCCCGAGCCGAGCGCGAATCCATCTCACCCAACTTTCGCTGCCACATCCTACGGCGCCATCTTCCTTCTGCATGCTCTTACGTAAATACGTACGTTATGGCCGGATAATCGATGTAGTGCAAGAAGGGTATGAACGGGTGGTGCGGCTGGTGATTACCCGGAAAGTCGAGGCGGATATCTTTACATATCAGTTGGTCATCGAACTCCTCGGCAACAGCGGCAATCTGATTCTCCTGCGTGACGGAAAGATTATTAATGCGCTGCATGATCGACTCACAAGCAAGCGGCCGATCGTTCCCGGCAAAGAGTATCTGCCTCCTCCAGCGCAGGAAAAGATCGAGCCGCATTGGCTCACTGGCAAAGAGATAGAGAAGATCCTGAATAGTAGTGATCCTGTCCAACGGCTGGCCGCGTGCGTAGCCGGGGTCGATAAACGCACGGCACATTATATCATCACCGCTGGCAAGGGAGAAGGAGAGGCGACCTTTGCTATCTTCCAGCGGGTTCTGTCTCATATTGATGCACCGGTACCGGTCTACTATCCGGCTGATCGACATGCCTCGTTCTTTCCGCTGAGTGAGCACGAAGAAAATAAACGGGGAGAGGAGAAAGTTACCTTTGCCGCTGCGCTTGACCGTGAGTATTTAGCAGAAGTAAAGAGAGCCCTGGAAGAGGACTACAATGACAAACTCGCCTCGCGGTTCATTGCCGAGATAAATCGTTATCGTCGCGCAACAGAAAGAGTCGAAGAACGGGTTGCCGAAGCAAAGCAAGCTGACCAATTACGTCGTCAAGCCGATGTAATCATGGCCAATCTTCATCGGCTGAAGCGTGGATCTGCCCGCGCGATTATCGTCGATCCCTACAGCGGTGAGGCGAGAGAGATCGAAATTGATCCGATGATACAACCGGTTGACTATGCCCAACGTCTTTATTTGCGAGCTCGCAAATTGCAACGGGGGATGGTAACAGCGTATGCGCGGCTGGATGATCTTCAGCAAAAGATTGCGCTTCTTGAAGGTGGTCTCACCACACTGCGTAATGGTGGTTGGCCCAGCGACGAGGCTGTCTCACTCGTCGAAGAACGCCGGCAGAGGCCACAGCGCAAAGAGAGCCGAAAGGAGAAAGAGACTGCCTCACGCGAGTATAATATCGATGGGTTCATTGTACGAATCGGCAAGAACGCCGTCCAGAACGATCGCTTGATTCGCCAGGCTGCACCTGATGATCTGTGGTTTCACGCTCGCGGTGTTCCAGGATCACATGTAATCATTAACCGGGGCGGTAAACGCGAGGTGCCGGACAGAGTCATCGAAATAGCAGCCCAATTGGCAGCGCGCCATTCACAAGCGCAACAACGCGGGAAGGTAGAAGTAAGTTATACCAAAGTAAAATATCTGCGCAAACCAAAAGGAGCTCCGCCGGGGTTGGTAATTCTCACGCAAGAAGATACACTTATAGTTGAATTAAGTGATCCTGCCCGCACTAGTTAACCGCGATCTTAAGATGACGCGGAATGGAGAATGACAATAATTCCCTGCTGCGCGGAAGAATGGGACTCAAGGAGAACAAGATGGAGATATCGCATATCGTATTATCATTAATCGCTGTACTCAGTGCTATTGTCTTCCATGAGTACGCACATGGTTACGTTGCTTTTCGGCTCGGCGATCCTACTGCCCGCGCGCAAGGACGACTGACATTCAATCCGCTGGCCCATATCGATCCGTTTGGAACCGTACTTGTACCAATCATACTCGTCCTTCTCGGCATGCCTGTCTTTGGTTGGGCCAAGCCGGTACCAGTAAGCCCGATGTACTTTCGCAACCCTTATCAGGGGATGTTCTATGTTGCGCTGGCCGGGCCACTTACCAACGTCGGGCTGGCTGTGGCAATGACGATTACCGGACGGTCTCTGTTGGCGTTCTTTCCTGGTGTGCATGGTCCATGGCTCTTCCATGCATTCTTCTATCTGCTCGGAATATTTGTCCTCATCAACCTTTTGCTGGCGTTGTTTAACATGATCCCCATTCCTCCGCTCGATGGATCGCGGATCCTCGCCTACCTCCTTCCCCCAGAGGGGAGGAGATTTCTTGCTATCTTCGAACAATATGGATTTCTGATTGTTGGGGCGCTGATTCTGTTTGGCGGACTGGGATTTGTTTTTACCGCAGTGCAGAACGTGTGGAGTGAACTTATCGGTATGCGATGGATAATAATAATGGGACGATTATAAGGCGACCAAAATCGGTCTTTAGTATAATTTAAGTAAAAGGAGAGAGAATGGAAAAGGATGTTAAGTATGAAATAGCCGAGCGAACAGAGGTCAAAGTAACCATAAAGGTGGAGACCCCTGCTGCGCTGGTAGAAGAGAGACTGGCGCAAATTTATCGTAAATATAGTAATAAGGCTTCAATACCCGGTTTTCGCCCTGGGAGGATTCCGGTGCCAGTCCTTAACTCTCACTTTGGTCGCAAACTATTCCAGGAAGAGGCCCACAGCGAGTTGGTCAAGGAGCATCTCGCGCAAGCGTTAAGCGAACATCTCCTCCAGCCGGTAACGACCCCGACGGTAGAGCAGGTACAAACTGAGATCGGCAAACCATTTATCTTTACTGCGAGTTTCGAAATTTTTCCTGACTTTGACTTGCCGCCATACAAGGGAATTAAGATCGATGTGCCCCCGATGAGAGAACTGACAGATAAAGAGATCGATAATGCATTGGAAGATATTCGTCTTCGCCACAGTCTTCTCATTCCGCAAGAAGAGAGTGCTGTTGAACCCGAAGACTTTGTTCGCATCACAAGTAGTAGTGGATTTCGATGGGAAGGAGTTGTTAGAAGAGACGGAAAGTACGCTGCGCTGATTGGTAATAAAGTGGGTGATAAGGTATTGATCACACTCGGTCATCCTGGTAAAGGAGAAGATGAAATAGAGGTTGAGATCATTAACGCATGGAGGCTTGATTTGCCAGAACTGGGTGATGATCTTGCCCGCACTGCCGGATATGATGATCTTACAACGATGCGCCGGGAAGTAGAAAAGAAGCTGATAAATGCTCAGCAGACAGTGTATGTGCATAAAGTTAAATTGAGTTTACTCGATAAGCTCATTACGCAAATCGATATTCCATTACCTGCGACGTTCGTTGCACAAGCAGTGGAAGAGGATATACAGCGGCGCAAACGCGAGATTGCACGCGTTGATCCTTCTCGTTCCTTGACCGAGTATCTAAAAGAGCAAGGGAAGAGCGAAGACGACTTACGGGCGGAGATAAGCGCTACCGCAGCACAACAGATAAAATCTGCGTTAGTTATCAACAAGATCGTCGCGGCTGAGAAAATCGAGCTGGATAAGGACGAAATCGAGCAGTTAGCAAAGGAAGAAGCAGAAAGCGCCGGAGAAGACAGCTTGCATTTCCTCGCCAAGCTCAAAGCCAATGACCAACTGGAAAATTTTCGTCAGGCAAAGATGAGAGAACGTGTCCTCGATCTGCTACATGAACATGCAATTATCAATAACGGTTAGCATTTGAATGTCGGCAATAGAGCTTAAGGGCAATGAATTACGTATCACAGAGTAAGGAGAACCGGCATGAGTTATGGACAACTTCCGTTCGTCATCGATCAAACAGGTCAGGTCGAACGGACATATGATATTTATTCGCGTTTACTGGAAGATCGGATCATATTTCTACGCCATGCTATCAACGACGAGGTAGCCAATGTTGTCATTGCGCAGATCCTCTTTTTGGCGGCAAAAGATCCAGAGACAGATATTAAACTGTACATCAACAGCCCTGGCGGGTCGGTGACCGCCGGTTTGGCGATCTATGATACGATGCAATACGTTCGCTGCGATGTCTCAACGATCTGCATCGGTCAAGCAGCGAGCATGGGAGCACTATTGTTGGCGGCAGGTACAAATGGAAAGCGGCTCGCTCTCCCTAACGCTCGCATTTTGATCCATCAGATTTTCGGCGGAGTACAAGGACAAGCAGTCGACATCAAAATTCAGACCAATGAGTTGCTGCGCTTGCGCGATCGGATCAACGATATCCTCGCCCATCATACCGGCCGCACGCGGAAGAAAATCGCCAAAGACAGTGATCGTGATTATTACATGACCCCACATGAGGCGCTGAAATATGGTCTGATCGACCGCGTCATCGAGTAAGAAGAAGAGATAACCACCGGAATCTCATGGTTTGGAGAGGGTTCATAGTTTAAAACCAGAGTCCAACATTGCGAGGAGCTGTAACCCCGAATGCAATGAGGGAGGACAGCAACGAAGCAATCTCGTTCGTAGAGGAGAGGTGGCTGGTTTCTGATTTCTGGTTTCTGCCTCCTGACTCCTGTCTTCTGATTCGAGATTGCCACGAATTCTACGAACTCTCGCAATGACAGAGAAAAGAAGAGACGCCACATTCCTTCCGTCACTGCGAATACCTGCCTCCGTCATTGCGAGTATGCGAAGCAATCCCGTTGCTTAATCCTACAGAGTTTGTTTTGCCCCTAACCCGGACAAGCCGGAAATCCCAATGACCAAATCTCAATTTCCAAACAATAACCAAATCCCAATAACCAAACTTCTATGAGCGATTTGTCAACAATCGTGGAAAAGACTCCGGCCGTTCTGTTTGAGATTTTGGTCATTGGTCATTGAGATTTGTTTGGAAATTGGTGCTTGGAATTTGTGATTTCAATTCCTTTCCATTTTGCGCAAGACTTCAGATTTTAGTATCTAAACGAGCATTA
>JAJHSB010000041.1 GCA_022684035.1 Candidatus Acetothermia bacterium
AGCTGCGTTATCGTCTTTTCTCCCTTTGCCGCCTCAACGGCTATCTCTGCCTTTAATGCTGCGTCCCGTCGTGATTTCGTCGTCTTTCCCATCCTGTCTGTCCTCCTTCGGAGTCCTTACAGGTACTATTATCCACTAAATACCCTTGTCCAGTTTTTGGGGAGTATTATACCATTCGACATCAGGCCAATATATCTCTTGTAATCATCATCACAGAAGAAGGTCTGTTGCCTAAGGTATGATATTATGATATAATATAAACACTTAGAAACAATATGTTTGACATCCCGCAAAGGTGTGGCCTACCGCAAAGGTGTGGTCTAATAGGGACAATGTGCTTTGATATCGACGCATGGATAAAATAATCGTGCTGGGTCTTTGCAGCAATAATGGAAAAAGATCGGTATTGTGATAAGGGGGAAATACGCAACCAGAGGTGAGAAGAGAGCAAAGACAGCTTGCGAAAAAGGAAAAAGACAAAACAAAATAACACTAAATGTGCCTCTCATACGCATTCACGGGCAAACCGGCCGAAAGGCCGGGACGCAAAGCTACGGCCTGTCGGTATGACAAATAGGTAAACCAGGAGTGATCCTGGGACGCAAAGCCGCGAGTCTTTTCGGATTATTGGGTTCAGCGAGCCTGATTAAGGTGCAACGAGAACTCAAGTAGATCGCGCTGAAGATTGTCGGGCTGCCGTACCTAATGGTGGCAGAGCTGCACAGTGCAGAGAATATACCATTAGGAGGTGCTTTAAATGAAGGGGCTAATTAGTATTTTAACGATTACAGCAGTAATAATTGGAATCAGTGTAGTAGGATTTCCTGTAAGTGCCACTCAAAATGTAACTGTGGGCTGGAACATCAGGCAGTGGATCATCCTGTTTATCCCCGATTACCACCGTACAGTAGCTCTGACCCTGGGGGGAGGAGTAGCCGATGTGGCAGCAGGTACACTGCATCCGCTCACCCACCATGGCACGTTCGGGGTATGGGTCCACACGAACGCGCCGGGATTTATCCTTACAGTGAGCGCGACGGCCACAGTGCCCGACGGTGTAACTCCCGGTGCTGTGCTAAGCCGGTTTGAAATCCAAGGCGCTGATTTGGGAACAACTTGGACTCCTATAGGAGTAGGGTCAGTAACTTTAGCGACGCATACGACCGCAGGGTCATTTCACGCTGATAATATCGCCTATCGGTTTCGAGTCGTTGTGACCGATCCACCGGGCCACTACCGCGTGACCATCATCTATACAGCTACTACGCAGTAACTTAATTGATCGGGCGGGCGATCTTTACCTGATCGCCCGATTTCTTATCAAGTGAGCAAACGGTATGAATCTCAAGCGAGAGAAGAAAAGATGATCCAGCGGAATAAATGGCGCATAGCTTTTCTCGTCGTTATTCTTCTCGTTATCTGGGGATCGTTTGCTTCTGCTGGCTGGTTACAATTGGATCTCCACCCCGCAGTCGATCTGGGGACAATTAATGCAGGCAATTTTGTTGGCATAACTCCGCGGGGGGAAGGCTTATTCACTCCGCTGCAATCGACCGGCAATGAAGTTCGGATCCGCCTGAGCGATGGATGCCCGGGATCAGTAGGCATGCTGAGTATACAGCTCTTCTCAGCCTCTCGTAATGTCGATATAACGCGCTTCAAGTGGAAAGGAGGAGACCAGCGTGATTATATCGCGTTTCCTGCTATGCGAACTTGGATGGAAGTGGCACAAGTCAGCGGCGCAAATTGGGATCGCACATTTATGATGAGCTATCGCTACTATCCAACAACGGCTGATCAACACGGTAATTACGAAGTAAGACTGCGCTTCCGATTGCGGCTTTACGTGGATGGAGAACGGGATGATGCTATCCTCAAAATTCCTATTCCTATATATTGGAATGCTCTCTCCTGGGTCGCCTTGCACATTCCGACTGCGGATAGAACAGTCGCTTTAGGGACGATCGGCCCAAAGTTATTCGATCCGACGACTGGGGTCTGGACTCCGCTCGTCTCAGGGAAGAAGCGCGCCTGGGTGATCGCCAACATCGGGTTTACCCTCAGGGTGACCGCGAGAAACACTGGAACAATGCCGGCCGATCTGGCGCGGTTTCAGATGATCGGTGGAGACCTTGTAACCTTTATGTCGCTTAATGTGGAGCGAATACTAGCAAGCAGGACCACCGGTGGGTTTCTTAGGATCACCAACATTCGATACCAATACGTGCCGAGTTGGGCCGATCCACCTGGCGCGTACGCAGTGACAGTCACGTACACGATTACGGCACCGTAGAAACTTAATCGATGGGGCTTTACGTGTGGGGTTGTAGGGTTCGTAGAGTTCACAGTTCGTGGTTCGTGGTTCAGAGCCAGAGTCTGTCATTGCGAGTGTACCCCTTTTGTTATTACGAGTCTGCGAAGCAATCTCAAAGCGATAATTCTCGCTTAGGTGTAGAACAAACTCTGTTGGCTAAAGTAACGAGATTAAGTATGCGAAGTCGTCCCTGACCTTAAATAGGTGTGCGGTCTCACAAAACCAGTCTCACTAAGACTCAATTAAGGAATAATCACTATTATAGGAGGTAAAGAAAATGCGAAGGAGAATCATCTCTCTCAGTGTTGTTACAGTGGTGCTTGTACTTATCTTCTCTCTGTCCGCTCTTTCACTGAAGATTTCACAGATCGAGTTCGATCTGAATATGGCTGCCGGAACGAGCGGAATTTTCAGTTTTCAAGTGCGCAATCCCGATACTACGCCGCAGCATGTTATAATCTATCTGAATGATTGGTTGCGTCATCCGCGGGGAGGGCATATATTTCTCCCTCCGAATAGCGCCCAATGGACCATGCCGCGACAGTTCATCAGCGGAGAAGAATTTGATCTTATCTATGAGGTCTCTTTTCGCCCCGGTGAGAGAATACGGCTCGAAAGCACTTATCGAACTGCGTCGCCGACTACAGAAGGAAAAATTCTGGGGAGTATTGCTCTCGATCCGGCATATATCGGAATCATACCTGATATCCCGGTCGCTGCCGGAATAGTAATGATCTCGCGCATCATTGAAGCGATTTCACCTGCTGGCAATAGTTTTACTGTCAGATTACGGATACGAGTCAATGAAAATTTTCATGGATTAGTCATCAACGAAACTTTCACCCGCAATGTACAAGTAACGCCGCTTGAGTCAGCAGACGCTATTTTCACTACGGTTGATCGTTCTAATGTCGATTGGTTGACAGTGATGCCCTCTTCATTCACACTTGCAGCAGGCGCGACGCAGGAAGTGCGCTTCTCGGTTAATATTCCTTATTGGGCCAGCGGGATGTATTGGGGAATGATCTTTGTCAGGGGTTCTCCCCGGCCAGCAGTCGTTGACGGAGTAGGTGTACTCGCTGTGGCGCGGTTTGGAGTGAAGGTCTATACCACCATCAGGGGAACAGAAGTGATATCTGGTCGCGCAATCGGGATTGATCGGCCAACAAGCCTTAATCCCCTCACCTTCTTGGTGGCATTTGAAAATACGGGCAATGTTCAGCTGCGCGTCTCTGGATGGCTCGATATTATCAATGTGCGCGGTGAGACTGTCTTACATATCCCGATCTCCAATTTCCCTGTTCTACCGGGCAGCATGTCAATCTTCGAGGTGATCGATCAGACAGGAGAACAGCTTCCACCAGGAATCTATCAAGCGCTCGTTGTCTTCGATTATGGAGGAGCAGCGCTCGTCGGTATGGCGCGTGGATTTAGGGTAAGGTAGTACTGTAGGTCAACGGCGTCGAAAGTCGAGAAACTATCTGTAGGGGCGGGTTTCAAACCCGCCTTTTTAAATCCCTAACCCGGACAAGCCGGAAATCCCAATGACCAAATCTCAATTTCCAAACAATAACCAAATCCCAATATCCCAATAACCAAACTTCTATGAGCGATTTGTCAACAATCGAGGAAAATACTCCGGCCTTTCTGTTTGAGAT
>JAJHSB010000004.1 GCA_022684035.1 Candidatus Acetothermia bacterium
ACGCTAAGGTATGAGGAAGTCTATCTCAATGAATATGATACCTTCTCAGACGCCTTAGAAAGCCTACCCAGATTCATAGAAGAGGTATACAACAAAAAGAGACTCCATTCATCCCTGGGGTAACGTTCACCGATAGACTTCGAAGTGGAGGCGTGTTTAAATAGTAGTAGTATTTCTTAACTGGTTGTATACTAATAAGGGTGCACCCCACCTTTACATTCAAAACTATCGTTCAGTCAACCCATTCTGCTTAAAATTTAGCTTGACAAAGTCATAGTGTTCGCAATGACAAAGGAAGGTAATTCGCAGTGACAGAAGGGGCATAGCGTATCTTCTTTTTCTTGTCATTACGAGAGTTCAGAGAACTCGTGGCAATCCCAAAGAGATAATTCTCGGGTAGGTGCAGAATAAACTTTGTCGGGTTATAAGGAATGAGACGGAATCTGGCGCTGAACTACGAACTCGTTTCGCACCTTAAACCGTCTTCGGGCCGCGGACTTTTAAACTGTGAGAAGCCAACTTTCTTTTCATCTCTTCACAGACTATAATATGTGCGGAAACTGCCGCAGAGGTTTCCACCTAACCTTGGATAATCTTGCTCATTATCACTCTTAAACAACAGGAGGATTTATGGAAAAAGAGGGGATCGATTTTCTGCAGCGTTATATGGAGACAGTATCTCCATCCGGTTTCGAAGAGGAAGCGACGTGTCTCTGGAGAGCAGAGGCCGATCGGTTCGCTGAACGCACTTGGGTCGATACACACGGCAACGCATTTGCTGTCATCAATGAAGGAGGAAGTCCGCGCGTGATGCTTGCCGGACATGCTGATGAGATCGGACTGATGATCTCCTATATTGATGACAAGGGATACCTGTCGTTCCTTGGGATCGGTGGATGGGATCCGCAAATTCTCCCTGGCCAGCGGGTACGGATTCAGGGGAAAGGTGGTCCGCTCCTCGGAGTGATCGGACGCAAGCCAATCCATCTTCTCCAAGAAGAGGAGCGTAAGAAGGTCGTTAAGATGGAGAATTTGTGGATCGATATCGGAGCAAAGGATAAAAAAGAGGCGGCTGAGTTGGTCGAAATTGGGGATCCAGTCGTACTCGATTATGGGTTTGCCAAATTACGGAACGACCTGCTCGTTGCGCGTGGATTCGATGATCGTATAGGAGCATTCGTTGTATTGGAAGCAGCACGGTTGCTGGCTACAATGGCTCCCCGGGCTGCAGTCTATGCAGTAGCGACAGTACAAGAAGAGGTCGGATTGCGTGGAGCGCGCACAAGTGCCTTTGGGATCAATCCTCATGTGGGGATCGCAGTCGACGTTGGTCATGCTTCTGATACGCCTGACATGGGGACGGAGAAGAAGAAGGTTGGTGATATAGCGATGGGGAAGGGACCGATCATTGCTCGTGGTCCGAATATCAACCCGCAGCTCTTCCGAATATTTGTCAATATAGCAAAGGAGAAGGAGATTCCGTATCAGATTGACGCTGCACCCCACGGCACTGGAACCGATGCCAATGCGATCCAACTTACCCGCGCCGGAGTGGCAACCGGGCTGATCTCTATTCCCAATCGCTACATGCATTCTCCTTGCGAAATGGTGCATATGGGTGATCTGGAACAGGCATCGCAATTGATTGCCCATGTAGTAGCAACAATAGATGCAGATACCGACTTTATTCCTGCGTAAGAAACGACGATGAAGAGTTCCCGGTTCTGCCGGACAGCACGACAATCTTCGCGGTCATCGGTCAGACAGGTGTAGACACCTATGTTCGAGGTTCACGGTTTGGAGGGAAGTGAAATTATGTAGGGGCGAACCTATGTGTCCGCCCATCTGCGCAGGTCATTGTGAGCACTTCGTTTTCAGCACAGGCTCCGCGAAGGAATCCCGTTCTTTTGATTTATTAGATTCGTAGGGTTTGTTGGGTTCTCGAAAGAGGTAGAATACTGGATCTAAACCCTAAACCCTGAACCGTGAACCTCTTAACCTCTTCTGTCCCAACGAACTCAATAAACCTTGACTTTCCCGATCTTTCATCCTATCCTTCCACTCATGGATGTAAAAGAAAGGTTGCAGAGAGTGGTACGAGAAGAGTTTGTGCTCCATCCACAAATGACGCCAGCTGATCTACAAAAGTTGATCTATCAAGCTGTTTTTGGATGTGATCATCTCCTTACCGAACCACAACGGTTTCATCAAGAACTCAAGCAGGAATGGAAGATGCTTCCACCGATCACTGAACGTAGAATCAACCCGCTACAGGTGATCGATCCAGCCGGTAGAACAGCACGTCTACATTTGCAACCATGCAAAGAGCTGGGAATAGAATTTGATGCTCTTTGCACTTTTCTCTTATTGCAGCCGCTTAAGGAAGGATCTCCGGAACGTTTTACGCTGCTATGGAATAACCTAAGGCAACTCGCACAAGAGAAGGCGATTCCATTTGCGCTGCACCAGATCGCTGTATCGTCGCCTACTGTACACCCGTGTCATCACAGCTTGGAATACGGGTTTACCTCGTATCGGGTAGTAAACGATATTACGAACTTAACTACCGCCACATGGCTAAAATCTGTTGCGAGAATAACTGCTGAGGTCTTAATTCAATTGAACAGCTAATTTCCTTCTTTCCTATGGTTAAAGTCACTTGACTTTTTTCGGTAGTCCGATAAAGTTATTAATTAATAGAAGATTTTATTTTTAATTTATGTTGCGCATCAGGCAACGAACATTAATAAGCAACAGGAGGAGAAGATGAGAACTGCAATCGTGGTCTTTGGTTCAACAACAGGAAATACCGAAAGACTGGCCGGCAGTGTAGCAGAAGGACTTAAAGAGGGTGCAGTGAAGGTAACAGTCAAGAATGTCACTCAAACAAAGGTGGAGGAGCTTGGTGCTTATGATTGTATTATCCTCGGTTCTTCTACCTGGGGGCTCGGCGAGCTACAGGATGATTTTGTTCCCTTTTATGAGAAACTTGCTAACGTAACTCTAAATGGGAAAAAGGCCGCTGTATTTGGAACAGGAGATGAAAATACCTTTCCTGATAACTTTTGTGAAGCGGTAGACATACTGGCAGAACGACTTGTAAAATGCGGCGCAGTAATGATTACCGATAAGTTAAAGGTTCAGACTGATATGGGGGCTGGAGTCGATGAGCAAGCCGAAGAAGGAGTCAAAGCTTGGGCTCTTACTCTCGCAAAATCTCTTTGATGCGTAGTTCTTGACGACAATAACCTCTAATACAGACTGAGAGACTTTGACAGATAATTGTGGTTTGAGGAAGATGGATCGAGAAACCGAAAATAATGCCATGTGCTCTTCCGCTCAAAGGATCTTTGCCCATAACCTGTACGAATACAAGAAGGGATTGCGAAATCTTGTTCTCTATACCACTTCGTCTAAAGAGCAACTGGGCATCGAAGCGACGCTAAAAAGATTGGACGTGGTGTACTACATCCAAAAAGTCAACCAAACGAAAATCAATGTCTTTTTCGGTGAACCGCAATGCGTGGAGATGATTCGTTCAATCGGTTGTTGGTCGCTTACGGAACTCACTGCTGAGGAAGATTTTATCCTCGGGATAATGCTCGGCTATGACCGCTTAAGGCAGTGTGAGCGTTACCTTCAGCGGAAGAAGAACGATACGAATCTGCCAGGCACACAAGGCTGAAAGATTGAGTTTATAGTGGGTGGGTCAAGTGTGCTGCAATAACATACAGAACCTTGTCTTATGGTTAAGGAGGTTTACGGTTCGTAGTTCAGAGCCAAAGTCCGTCATTGCGAGTCTGCGAAACAATCCCGTTCCTTATAATCCTACAGAGTTTGTTTTGCCCCTAACCCGGACAAGCCGGAAATCCCAATGACCAAATCTCAATTTCCAAACAATAACCAAATCCCAATAACCAAACTTCTATGAGCGATTTGTCAACAATCG
>JAJHSB010000060.1 GCA_022684035.1 Candidatus Acetothermia bacterium
AATCAATTTACAGGTATCCCCGCATGCGTAACTTTGGGCCTGGATATACACGTAAATTACTTATGCTTGCTGCCCACTCGGTAGCAACACATAATGACTCATTCAAAGAGTATTATCTACGCAAGCAGGCCGAAGGCAAACCTAAACAGCTTGTGCTTAATAACATTGCTAACAAGATACTTAAAATTGCGTGTGCGATGATAAAGAACGATAAACCTTACATTCAAAACTATCGTTCAGTCAACCCATTCTGCTTAAAATTTAGCTTGACAAAGTCATAGGGTTCGCAATGACAGAATAAGTCTTCTTCCCCGTCGGGCTCAGTGACGAGCCCGACTACAGGAGATGGGTTTCACGGGTCAAAGCTCATCCCTACTACAGGTTATTTCTCGATATCTGAACCTTGATTGAATCTCATAAAGAGAAACCTGGAGGAAGGTTGAGTCCTTGTGTGAGTTCTCCCATTGCTTTTTGGCTGATATCGTGGGCTTTGTTTTGCGCCTCCTGAATCGCAGCTACAATCAGATCTTCCAACATCTCAATATCTGTTGGATCAACGACCTCTTTCGCGATTCTCAGGCCGGAAAGTTTACCATGACCGGTAACGATTGCCGTAACCATCCCCCCGCCAGCGCTCGCTTCCACTTGAAGCTTTTCCAATTCAGCCTGTTTTTTTATCAAATCTCCTTGGAGACTTTGTGCCTGCTTCATCAATTTGCCGAGATTTCCTATTCCTTTCATCATTCCTCCTTTACAATTTTACCTGCAAAGATTTGGCAGACAAGTTCCGCCTTCTTCTGCAGTTCTTCGGTTGGTGAAAGACGCCTTGTCACTCCATCGGCGAATCTTATGTCAATATCGATCTCTGGTCCCAAGTATCGCCGGACCATTCCGACTAAATATTGGAGATTCTCTCGTTTCTCTAAACTCTCTTTGTGAAAAGAATACTTGCGATCAAATGCAATCTGCAACCGGTTTTTATCTAAACTCGGCTCGCCTTCAGAGAGGAAGGCGGCAATAGATATCCTTTCTTGTTCTATCACGGTAAAGAGCGCCTCCCATTGCTTGGCAAAAGAATTATCCGTTGCGGCTTTGGGAGGAGTTGTTCTGTCTGCGTCAGCTTTGTGCGGTGTGGATAAACGAGAGGGTGTATTAGACAATGATCTTTGCCCGTTGTGCTGCAAATTAGCAGCTGGTTTTGCTGGTAAATCTGCTATTGTGCCACTTCGTTGCGGGGAAAGGCCTAACTCATTCATAATACCTAATATCCCGACTTCAACTATAATCCGTTGGTCGATCGATCGCACAAGATCCTGCTTCAGCAGAAGCAATCCCTGGCAAAGCTCAATACGTTGCGCCACAGTCAGGTGTACTTCCTCTGTCGCTGTTCCATCACTCACAATTGTATCTCGGACAAAGGAGATTAAATCTCCGAGGAAGAGCTCGATCTCTTTTCCTCGTTCCACCAAATCGGCAATCTGCAGCAAAACTTGCTGGTGATCACCCTTAATAAGGGCATTAAAAAAAGCAGTAATAAACTCAGGTCCAACGGCACCGAGCATATCAAGCAGATCTTGTGCAATGATCGGTCCTTTCTGAGCAAAGGCAACTGCTTGTTCCAACATGACCAACGGATCACGTAATGCTCCATTCGCCTTACGGGATAGAAGAGCGACCGCGCCATCTTCAATCGTTATTCCTTCCTGGTGACAGATATCCTTGATTCTCAACGCTATCTTTTCCGGTGGAATCTTTGTGAAATCAAACGCTTGGCAACGCGAAATAATCGTTGCCGGTAATTTATGTGGTTCAGTGGTGGCAAAGACGAACAGAACCCGCGGTGGCGGTTCTTCCAGCGTTTTGAGTAAGGCATTGAACGCCTCGTTCGTTAACATATGGACCTCGTCGATGATATAGACCTTATAGCGTAACTCAGCCGGTGAAAATTGCACTCCCTCACGTAATTGACGAATATGATCTATTCCACGATTGGAGGCACCATCGATCTCTATGACGTCGATAGCACGTTGATTACTGATCAGCATGCAATTAGCACAAGTATTACATGGTTCACCTTCTGCAGGATGGAGACAATTGACCGCTCGCGCGAGGATGCGCGCAATAGTCGTCTTCCCGATTCCCCGCTCTCCGGCAAACAAGTAAGCATGGCTGATTTTACCAGTCAACACAGCATTACGCAGGGTTTGTATGATCTCTACTTGTCCGACAACTTCGGAGAACCGTTGTGGCCGCCATCGCCGGTAGAGTGATCTGTACACAGGTCTATTTGTCAATTTACGTGCACCTCAAGTTTGTGCGCAAAAGCGCATACTGATTTTCACTATCTGTACGGCGCAATTTCCCCCGGAAAAGAAATCCTTTTGTTAATCACAGAGAATAAGAATAGACAACAATTATCTAACTTATTACTTGGTCGGGAAGACTGGATTCGAACCAGCGACCTCCTGCTCCCAAAGCAGGCGCGCTACCAAGCTGCGCTACTTCCCGCATTTCTCTATATTTTTGCATTTGATTTAAGCAGCATAATTATAGGCGAAGAGAGGTGCACGATCAATCACATATGCGATGACTGTGAATCAAACCGCTGTGTACTTCAATAATTTCGCATAATAAACAGGCAAAATTTGTTTATTTGATAAAAGCAGACTATTTTGGTAATATTTCATCAGTATCAGTACAGGAGGAGAGATGAATAACGATATTTATCTGGATAATAGCGCAACGACACCAGTCTCAGAAGAGGTTATAGAAGCGATGCTGCCTTACTGGCAGGTAGAATACGGTAATGCATCCAGTCTTCATTCGTTCGGCCGCCGGGCACATATTGCTATGGAGGAGAGCCGGGCTCGTTTAGCAGCCTCGTTAAGCGCATCAGAGAGAGAGATCATCTTTACTGCCAGTGCCAGCGAAGCGAATAATTTAGCGATCAAAGGACTCGCCTTCTCTGGTATTAATAAATACCATATCATTACCTCACAGATTGAGCACCCTTCTGTTGGCAAAGTCTGTCAATGGTTAGAGAAACAGGGATTCACCGTTACTTATTTGCCAGTCGATCAAGAGGGAATGGTTGATCCCGATGAACTTGCTGCTACGATTACCGATGATACTTTACTCGTCACTATTATGTACGGTAATAATGAAATCGGAACAGTACAACCGATCTCACAGATCGCGGAGATATGCCGTGAGCAGGGAGTCATTTTTCATACTGATGCTGTGCAGGCTTACGGTAAGATCCCCCTCGCGCTCGAAAATGTGGATATGCTGTCTGCCACTGCACATAAACTCCATGGCCCAAAGGGGGTGGGGATGCTTTATCTACGCCGAGGAATCAAGCTATCACCGCTTATCCATGGAGGAGGCCACGAGCGTGGTCTGCGCAGCGGGACAGAGAATATCGCTGGTATTGTCGGCTTTGCCAAAGCAGTGGAAATTGCCTTTGCCGAAATGGAAGTGCTCCGTGACCGGCTGGAAGGATTTCGAGAGCAGTTGATCGAAACGATCACTGCGATTCCAAAGACAAAACTCAATGGCCAGCGAAAAGGATCTCTGCCTCATATTACCAATATCAGTTTTATGGCGATTGAGGGAGAGAGCTTGGTGATGAAATTAGATGAGCATGGCATCGCAACGAGTACTGGTTCAGCCTGTTCTTCTCCCAACTTGGAACCGAGTCACGTGCTGCTTGCAATTGGAACACCAATTGTAATGGCCCATGGTAGTTTACGTATCAGCACTGGCCGCCGGACAACACAAGAAGAGATAGATAGATTTCTGACTATCCTTCCCCAGGTGGTCGAAGAGTTGCGGGAAATCTCGCCGTTTAAGATAAATACTTAAGGACAGGTGATATTAGATGTATTCAGAAAAAGTGATAGAGCATTTTCGTAATCCACATAATAAAGGGAGATTGGAGAAGTACAGCGCAATCGGCAAAGTAGGCAACATCGCGTGTGGTGATGTGATGTGGCTGTACATCAAAGTAGGGCGTAACGCCAACGATGAAGAGATAATCGAGGATATCTCATGGGAAACCTTCGGTTGTACTGCTGCTATCGCTACTTCCTCAATGGTAACTGAGATAGCTAAGGGAAAGACACTTAAAGAGGCGGCCGCGATCCAAAATAAAGAAGTTGCAGATACGTTGGGGGGGCTTCCGCCGGTTAAGATGCATTGTTCATTATTGGCTGTCGACGCGTTGAGTGAAGCAATCTACAATTATCTGCAAGCAAAGGGAGACGTGATTCCCGAGGTATTGGTGAAACGACATGCTCATGTCGAAAAAGAGAGCAAGGAATTTGACGAGCGTTATTCCTCTCTAATGTCGAAATCAAACTAAATAATGAGGAGCTACAGGTGCAATTGACAAAAAAATCCAGCTATGGCCTAATTGCTCTACTTGAGATCGCATCCGGTTCGTCAGAACAACCAATATCAGCCACCGATATTTCGACTAAGTATTCCTTGCCGGCACCGTTTGTGGTGAAGATTCTTTATCAGTTAAAATGTTCAGGGATTATCACTGCGAAACCGGGCCGCAGCGGTGGCTACTATTTAGTGCAGGACCCGGAAACGATCTCGGTGCGACAACTCATCGAAATACTGGATAAGCCACTTGCGCTTCTCAGTTGTTTAACGACTTCCAAAACTTGTCAACTTGACGCGATCTGTCCGACGAAGGCATTATGGGAAGCAATCAATGGAAAGATTAAAGAAGCACTAAATGAGTGGACACTCCAAGATTTATTAGACCAGCAAGTAGGGACTACAGGGGACGGAGTTTCCACATCGTGATTTCCGGTCGGAGCACGGCATGCCGTACTCCGACAAAAACAAGCGAACACATAGGTTCGCCCCTACATGTTATTTCATGTTTCTCCAAACATCGCTTGTCCTCTTCTGCCTGCCTGTGCGTGTTCGTACGCAGACAGGTCATTGCGAGTCTGCGAAGCAATCTCATCATCGTCTCCTTTCGGGATCAGGGACGATCCTATGTATTTCACCCGTTTTTGTAAAGGCACGGCATGGCGTGCCCCTACATGTTATTTCTTAACTCTCGCCTCATCAGATCCAACGCTCTTCTGTCTATCCGACCGTTAATGATCCCTGTAGAGGTGATCTTGAGTAAGGATTTATGCGACGGTATAATTACGTTAAATTTTGAACTGTC
>JAJHSB010000065.1 GCA_022684035.1 Candidatus Acetothermia bacterium
CGTGACCTGGTGAATTCGTCATAGACCAGGGTGAACCCATACTGGCAAGCGGTAGTAAGGCGGTTGTCAACCCAGTGCGAGGTCATGCTCTCATCGGTCTTCAGCACTGAGCGGATAAAGTTATCCTTCACGTACTTCTTGTGATATCCGTAAAGCCCACCAACAAGGTCAGAACTGTTAAACTCGTGGTCTCCGGAGATAAGCACCGCCGGGCGACCTAACTGGGCTGCCAAGTGTAGCGCCAGTGTAGTTTTTCCCACCCCGGCTGGACCAGCGAAATGCACAGGAAAGCCCGCCCGGATATAATCAAGGACTCGATTAGTGAGGTCCTTTATATAAGATGTCTCCACGAAGTCAGCACCAGGCTTGACCCTGAGTGCCGTTGCTGGCTCAGTTCCTGCGTACATAATCTTTCCCCTAGAATTCAAAACTAGTATCGCAACTCGATTTGGCGTGGATTTTGCTCGGGAGCAGGTATTTCCACCTTTGGCACTACGGGGGCGTTCCCTTCCCAGCGTCCTTCTTGGAGCTGGCGCCTTAGTTCAGTTAGTGCCCGGTTCTTATTTATGGTCATCGCCAGCTTTTCTCTCGCTTTAAGTAACCGATGACGCGATTTGTTTATCGATGCCTCTTGGGCGGCAAACCGCCTTTTTTCCTTTTCCAGAACCTGCTCCAAGCGCCCATCAGTCAGAGATTCCAGGTACACGATTTCCTCCCTCGTTTTGGATAAGGCGTTCGTCGTTTTGAGCCTCTGGCTTCGGGCAACATCCAGGCTAGTTTTGACCTGCCGCATTGTCCTGATATTTCTGAGTGCTTCACTTTTCATGACCCCCCTCACTTGCTGGCTACCGGGAAGTAGTTCTTACCTTTCTTGCGGATTCTGCTCTCATCAACCAGTTTTCTTGACGCACGTCCCAGGGCGATCGGGGAAACACCCAGACTCTCGGCAACTTCGGCCAGGGTTATACCTTCCGGATGTTTCCTGATAGCCGCTAGCAGCTTTGCTTCCAGGTCAGGAGCTTCCTTCTTCGCTGGCGGGGCTTCCGTCACCGCAGCCTTCCTTGGCCAGCGGGTCAGTTCCTGCCAGGCCGCTCTTGCCTCGTTAATATCAGCCCTCACCGCCGCTTGCGACCTATGAAACTCGCTTTGCATCTCTTTGACTTCGCTTGCTATCCCTTTAACTGCGGACTTGGTATCAGCCCTGCCTTGGGCCAAATCCTTTCTTAGCTTCTTTCCAGTCTCCTGTCGAGACCTGCCGAGCTCTTTTACCAAGTCTTGGGCACCTTTGATCAGTTCTCCAACTTCAGACTCACGGGTTGACCGGCCCTGGGCCAATTCCTCTCGCAGTTTATTACCTGCTTCCTCCCGCTGAGACTGGAAACTCCCGATAGCCTGCCGGGCATCCCCCAGAATGGCACTAACCTCAGATCTCCGCTCGGCCTTCCCCTGGGCTAGTCCGTTGCGTAGCTGGGCACCCTCTTTTTTCCGTGATACTTGGAAGCCTTTGATGAGCCCTTGCGCATCCCCCAACATTTTCCTAACATCGGATTTTCTGCTTGTCTTGTCTCCTGCCAGGTCTTTCCTTAGCTGAGCCGCTGCCTTACCACGTGAAGTTTCAAAGCCCTTTATCAGGTCCCGGGTATCTCCGGTGACACGCTTTGCCTCTTCCCTTACCTCGAGGAGCATCTTCACCCTGTCCTCGCGGGAAGAAGCAATGTCTTGGGTCAGTTCCCTCATGCTTGATGCAATTCCCATTTTGTTCCTCCTTTAGTTAAATTCTTGCTACCGCCTATGGCGGCTACTTCATTGCCGCTGTTCCTTAAAATGAGCCAGCAGCCTCTCCACATCCTCCTGTCGCAGCTCCTTTTCAGCTCTTCGCTCTTGACCAGCCTTGGCCGCTTCAAGTTGCCTCAGGTCTTCCAGCTTCAAAGATTCGCCTCTTTCCACAAGTCTTTGTAGCTTGCAATTTATTTCCTCCTGCTCCCTCCGAAAGGTCTCGAGGTGTAACTGAAAATCTCGGAGCAGGCCAAAGACCTGCTGGCCTTTGTGCTGGTAGGCAACCTTCATCTTGGCTATGGTTGCCTCAAGAGCATCTTTGTCTTCCTTCTCGTAGGTAAAATCGACTAACTGCTGCCTCAAAGAGGCTACCAACTGCTTCTGCTCGTCTAGATATCCTTTGAGTTCCTCTCTAACGTGTTTTCGCTCTTCCTCTAGTTCTCCTTTCCCTTTTTCGGAATCAGAAATAATTCTCTCCATCAGGGTGTTAAAGTCTTTCCACCGGAGAGAACAGTTTCTGGCTAGTATCTCTTGTAAGCTGGTTTTCAACCCCGCTCTCTTCTTGGCAACCTCAGCTATGCTTTCATCAAGACTTGCCGTTGTGTAATAGGAGCCGGTAATCAACTCTTCTACCACCGAGATTCTGTTTTCACAAGAGGCGACAAGGTCTAAAACCAGTTCTTTCATATATCACCGCCAAATTTACGGAGGGATAGGTTTGGCACGGCACGCTTAAAGAACTAAGGGTACCCTGGCAAACTGCCCTCTCTTTAGTCCTAGGCTGCTGGAGCAGTAAGGCCAACTGCCTCAGCGTACTTCAGGTAGGTCTCAACACCGGCAAGGACTACCCTAGCTTCAATCGTCAGAATTTCCAGGCCGAGCAGGGAGACCCTGACCCAGGCATCGAGCACGAGGCCCTTGTCCAGAATCCGGTCGAGAACTTCAGCCAGTCCTGAAGGCGCCATTGAGGTCTGAACTGCCACTATTTATCACCTCCTTCCTTTTCAGATTCGGATTCAAAGAGTTCTTCCTTGATTGGCATATCGTACCGGTTAAGGAAGTCCCTGAAATCCGCCATCCTAACACGGTGATGCCCACTGGGTAACTGGACTGCGGACAGCTCTCCTCTCTTAATCCATCTCCCCACCGTAGTCGGCATCACGAGACAATACTCTCCAATCTATCTTAGGATAACCGCTTTAGCATCTTAATCTTAGTCCTGAATCCGTGAAGGATGGACGACTTAGCCGCTCATGGCTTACAAATATACTATATATATCACAGGGGCAAGAGGTTGTCAAGTACCTTTCATCGCTCATTTTGAGGAGTCTCTAGTGGCGCGTAACACTTATAGCTTAACAGTCTGAGTCGAATAACACAGGCGGAGTGGGTCAGTACATGGTAAAGACATAGCGGTTATGTACCATTAGCTTCGGGACTTTTTACCGGATTCGGGATACGGAAGCTGGAGGGTAAATCGATTCCTCGCTGATGATATAATGATGAACGAAAAAGACCATCAGCGAGGTGAAAGGTAATAGGGGTAATAGGGGGACACCATACTTATTTCTTTGGGGTAATAGGGGGACACCATACTTATGGGGTAATAGGGGGACACCATACTTATTTCTTTAGTTTGGATTTTGCAAGATATACCATACGTGTATGACAAGATATTGTAAGAGTGATCGCACTTGACGATCCGCATCATATAACACAATGTGGAAACCGCAGGAACGAACCGGAAGACCTTTGGAAAGCGAGAGATTGTGAAACAGCTTGAAAAAACTATGAATAGAATTCGGCTAAACCAAAACCCGAGGAGAAAGAAAAGAGGTAAGGAGAAATAAGTATGGTGTCCCCGATTTCCCGACATGACACCCTGACAGTTCTATTTCACAACAATGCTCACCAGCTTGTCAGGGATTACGATCACTTTGATGATCTCCTTGCCGGCTAAACGACTGTGAACGCTCTCGGTGGCAAGGACCATTGCTTTGAGCGCCTCTGTGTCACTACTTATTGTGGTAGGAACATTGATCCTGATACGCACTTTACCGTTGATCTGGACCGGTATCTCCCGCATCGCCTCCTGCTGCAGCGCTGCCGCTGAAAAGGAAGGCCAACGTTGATCTAAGACCGCATCGGTATTGCCGATTCGCCGCCACATCTCTTCGCAGATGAACGGAACGAACGGTGAGAGGATAAGGATCAGTCCTTCGATAACCTTACGCAGCATTGCCGCGTCTTTCTCTCCCTGTATATAACGATGAAGGTCGTTCACCAACTCCATCGTCGCAGCGATCGCAGTATTGAAGCCGAATCGACCGGCAAGATCATCAGTTACCTTTTTAACTGTGTAATTGTACCGCCTCCACAGATCTCCACTCGCTTTATCGAGCCTCTTTGCATCAAAAGTAGGAGGAGCAGATTCTATCTCCTCGCGCTGGGAGAGGACGAAGTGCCACACACGATTTAGGAAGCGGAATGCACCCTTCACTCCTTCTTCTGACCACTCAATATCGCGATCAGGTGGTCCCATGAATAGCGTGTACAGCCGTTCTGTATCAGCTCCGTAACGGTCAATGATCTCAGCCGGCTGAACTACATTCTTCTTTGATTTAGACATGGAAAAGTAGGAGATATTAACTCTGGTTGCACAATGAGAACAGCACCCTTCTTTTACTTCATGCGGATAGAGCCAGCCGTGTTCTGGGCAGTGATAGGCATTATGGCAGACCATCCCTTGCGTGAACAGCCGCTTAAATGGTTCATTAAACCTACAATACCCTAGATCATAAAGGACCTTAGTGATAAACCGCGAGTACAAGAGATGGAGGATCGCATGCTCCACCCCCCCGACATACAAGTCGACCGGCAGCCATTGATCGACATAGGCAGGGACAAAGGCTACTTGATCATTATGCGGCGAAATATAGCGCAGATAGTACCAGGCAGAATCAACAAAAGTATCCATTGTGTCTGTATCACGTTGCGCTGACTCGCCACAGCGAGGGCATGTTGCCGCGGCATAATCAGGAAGATCAGCCAACCCCATCTTACCGATGAACTCTACCTCTGGGAGGAGAACAGGAAGATCTTCTTCTGGCACCGGCACTCTTCCACACTGGCGGCAATAGATAATCGGAATCGGCGCGCCCCAGTAGCGCTGCCGGGAGATTAGCCAGTCGTGCAGACGGTAGTTGACTTTTTCTGCGCCTATCTTTACTTCTTCAAGCCAAGTAATTACATCATCCTTAGCCTGCGCACCAGGAGTACCGGAGAACCGGCCGGAATTAATCATCGTTCCATAGCCGGAGTAGCACAAGATATCGCGATAAAAGTCTACTTCCCACAACAACTCCATTACAGTATCTTTTGCGGGTAATGCCGGGGCTAACGCATAACAACGGGTAAGAATCTCCTTTTCTTCCTCTATGCTGCCGAGGGTGATTCTCTGATCAGTAAAGAGGAAGACCCAATGTGAGCCGACAATCTCGACCCAATGGCCAGGTTTGATATTAGGTTGTATCGCAGTAATATAAGGATCGATCTGCTCTTCAGTCAACGTCACGTAAAGATCACCATTCTGTTTGACAAACGGAATCTTCATTGCCTCCAATATGGCACTGAAGCTTTCAGTGACTGTGCCGCGCCGAATCAATGACTTACTAATCTTATTAGGCGGCATAATGACTGGGATAATCGACAGGCCAAATTTAAGCGCAAACTGGAAATCCCGCTCATCATGCGCCGGGACGGCCATAATCGCGCCTGTACCATAGGCAGGCATCACGTAATCGGCCGTCCAGATAGGGATCTTCTTTTTATTAGCCGGATTGATCGCATAGGAGCCGAGAAAGACGCCGCGCTTCTCCTCTTCGCTTGCAGTGCGCTCCATCTCACTACGACGACTCGTAGCTACGATATACTCGCTTACTCTCTGCCGCTGCGGCTCGGTTGTTAGCGCCAGAACGAGTGGATGTTCGGGAGCAAGGACGAGGAACGTCGCCCCCCACAACGTATCCGGCCGGGTAGTGTAGACGACGATCTTATCTCCTTGTTCAGATAAGAAAGTGACTTCAGCTCCTTCACTGCGTCCAATCCAATTTTGTTGCATCTTTTTTACGTTTTCCGGCCAGTCGGTTAATCCCTCAAGGTCAGTGAGGAGGCGCTCGGCATACGCAGTTATCCGCAAGAACCATTGATCGAGTGTACGCAGTTGCACCATAGTCCCGCATCGGTTGCATGCTCCGCCCACTACCTGCTCATTGGCAAGGACAGTTTTACAGGTGGAACAATAATTAACCGGTGCCTTCTTTTTGTAGGCGAGATCATGTTTGTAGAGTTGGAGAAAGAGCCACTGCGTCCAGCGATAATAATCGGGCAAACAAGTCGTTATCTCACGATCCCAATCATATTCAATTCCCCAATTGCGAAACTGCTCCTTAAATCGTGCAATATTAGCCAGTGTCCACTGCCGCGGATGGATCTCATGCTCAATTGCAGCGTTCTCCGCCGGCAGTCCGAATGCATCCCACCCCATCGGGTTCAGTACATTGTATCCCCGCATAATATAATACCGCGCTACAACATCACCGATGACATAGTTTCGTCCATGGCCGACATGGAGCGATCCTGACGGATACGGGAACATATTCAGATAGTAGAACTTCTTCTCAGCAGCAGTGATATCAGTGCGAAAGAATCCACGTTCACGCCAAAAGTCGCGCCATTTATCTTCGACCTGCTTTGGATTGTACTCTTCATTCATAATTACCTCTCGTTAAGTAAGAGCAAATCTTGCTGCCATGTCCAGTACCTCTTCAACAGCAGCGCGGGTCGACATTTCGCAGTACAAGCGCAATATCGGTTCTGTCCCGGAAGCGCGCAGTAACAACCAGCCGTCAGCAAAGCGTAATTTGAGGCCATCGAGTCTCTCAATCGCTTTGACCGGTCGACCGGCAAATCTCTCAGGTGGTTGCTTAAGTAGCTTAGCGACTATCTCTTGCCTTCTTTCGATATGGAGATCGCAGCGCCGGTAGAAATGAGGTCCGATCTCAGCGAAGATATTCTCTATCTCTTCGCTGATCGTTCCGCGTGCCGTTGCGGCTATTTCGGCCAACAGTAACGAGCAAAGGATACCATCGCGATCAGGAATATGACCTTTGACTCCGATTGAGCCACTCTCCTCAGCCGCGATAAGGACGTCACCACGGGTTAAGATCTGCTTACAGGCATATTTGAATCCGATCGGAACCTCGATGAGTGGTAAGCCATATTGAGTGCACATCTTCGTTGCCATATCAGTAAGGGCGAATGATTTTACGACTGCACCACGCCACCCGCGCTCTTCCACCAAATAACGGAGAATAAGCGCAAAAGTACGGTGCATATCGATAAAATTACCGCATTCATCCATCGCAGAGATCCGGTCGCCATCACCGTCAGTCGCTACCCCGATGATTCGTTTGTTCGTCTGATAACGTGAGGCAATCACCGCTCGCAGCGCAACCAGATTCTTATCGAGCGGCTCAGGATTTATCCCACTGAATAAAGGATTACGCGTAGCACGGATCGGCAGGGAAGAAACATCATATTCGTCCAGCAGCGATTTCGCATATCCTTGTGCCGATCCATACATCGAGTCGATAACGACCAGCACTGGTGCTGCTGTAAGACGTGCCGGGTCAATGAGTGTTCTGATCTTCGCCAGTAATGGTCTCTTTAGATCGATCTTGGTGATATCCTCGGGCAGAGATTTAGGAGTCGGTGCAACAGGAACAAGGAGGCTTTCAATTATATCCGTCACCTCCTGCGGAGCAGACCCACCGTATTCCGGCTTGAATTTCACTCCGTTGTAAATCGATGGATTGTGGCTGGCAGTGATCATCACTCCGGCAGCCTGTCGCCGGTTGATCACATCGTAAGAGATTGCCGGAGTCGGGACAGGACTATCGGATAACGCGACCGGAATGCCATTGTCCTGGAGCACACGGGCAAAGTAGAGAGCAAACTCCGGTGACAAAAACCGGGTATCATATCCAATGATCACTCCCTCTGTCGCCGGGCGGTATTCCGCCCCCCAGTCAGTATAAATAGAGAGCTTGGCTCGTTGTGGGGAAACTAGGAACTCCGCCGTTGCCTGGGCAAGGCGCGCTACGTTGGCAAAGGTAAAATCATTGGCGATGATCCCGCGCCATCCATCGGTTCCAAAACGTATCTCTTCTCGTTTATCTGCCATCTCTCTCTCCTCCTTCTCTTTACCGAGGCAGTTGCTATTGATCCGCTCTACATTATCGGGGCAGAATCAGGCAGAACGATCTTATTCTCTCTAATAATCTCTTGCAGGAGATCATAGGGAAGCGATCGTTCACTCCATAGTGAATCGATCTCAATAAGACCGTTCTTCACTGGAATCCGGGGCAGTACCTTATCCACTACTTGCTGGTAGCGCCAGAACATCTCTTCATGTAATGATTTATAAGCTGAATTCAACGGTATAAAATATCTCCTTCTCTTCTCCCGGTGCAAGTTCAACGATGAATCTGATCGTGTGCGCATCGATCTTTCCATACGCGAGCGAAGCATCGATAATCCGCCATATTCCTCGTATCCGCTCGATGACTTCGATCGTTACCGCTTTCTCCTGGTGGTTGCGAAGCGTGATCGAGAAGGTATCGCGGATAAGAGTTTCATTCACTTGCTGACGCTGCGTGTGCAGCCGTTCGCCGATAAGGTCAAATGCTATTCCTATGCTTACTTCGATCTGTTCGTTGCGTGGAGTATGGTCGATCCAATCTTCGCCGAGCAAGAGTACCGTTCCATCAGCACGGCGCTGGAAGAGACGGAATATGCCGGTCGGCAGGGGCTCACCTAAACCACTATCAGCGTGATTGACAAATCGAAACCGAATTTGCACCCCTGGTTGGACCGCACTGTCAAAGAGATAGATTTTCTCTACTGGAACCCTATCCGCACTGGTAAACGGCACAGCGATCGATCGCCCATCGAGGAGATCGATACGCCGGGGAAGCGAGTAAAGATAAAAGGCGACCGCCTTCTCCGGCACAAGATGAGGAGCAACCTTATCTTCATTTAATGCGACGACCGCTCGTAATTCGTGCCGCGGCAAACCAATAAGATTGATATCACCGGCAAGCACCTTCACGCAAGTATCGATAAAATTCCGGCCGGAGTTGTTCGTTAAATTAATCCATCCTTGCAGGGAAAGGCGATCCGCTGTTTCATTCAATATCGCAATGTAATCAGCGCTCCAACTCATACCCCGCGTCAGATAGAAGAGAGAGACTCTCTGTTGACCTGCGATCTCCTGGTTGACCGTAAGGTAAAGCGCTGGTTGTAGATAGACCGGCACGCCTGTCAAAAGAGTAATTCGCACCGGCATAGTGATGATGGTGATCATTCCCGCGCCGTCGATGAGTATCACTCGGTCATGAACGGCTGCGAGAAGGGTACCGCGATAGAGCTCTCCCTGGAAAGAGAGCACTTCTATCTCGCTGCCGATAAAGTGCGTTATAATCTGTTCCGGTTGCGTAAAGCGAAACTCTTGTTCGATGACTTCGCCGGCGGATAACTGAATATAGAGCGATCCAGGAATCAGATTTACTGGAATATCGTAGAGAACAAATTGCGATATTCCAGCATCAAAGTGAATCAGACGCGTCTCTTGTACTACAGCGATCCCCGCTGTGTAAATTGCCAATCTCGGTCTTTGTGCGATGCTCGCTGTTGTAAATCCGATTACAACGATTGCGATGATCAATGTTATTTTAAATAATCTGTTCATCTTTATCACTCCCTCGATCTTGTCAGATGTTAGATAACGATGATACACTGCTCCTCCTCCGTTGACAAGATGTTGTGCTTCAATGGAAGTCAGACAACCAGCTTTAACGGAAAATGTTAGATCCTGCCCGAAATGAGGATTCAAGAGTTCAAGTGCTTATTTTCTAAGGATTTTATTAGTGCCTAAGGCTAAATGTCAAGATTAAAGACCTGACCCCAATCACCCAATCAATCCTTACCAAGGGAGTGGAAAAGCCTTACATTTTCCGTTCACAGCTCCGTTCTCTGCCATCTTCCTCTAGCAAAGCGTCGCCACATGAGGATTGCCCTTACTCCCTGATCCAACATTCCACTGCCCCATGCCCCTACGATATCGAGTGCGAATACGAATACCATCAGAGCACCGATGCCCACGCGGACAATCCACATACCCGCCGTATTCAGTATGAAGACCCCACGGGTATCACCGGCACCCCTTAGTCCGCTGGCTAGAGTTAAAGTAGCTGCTACCACAGGCATAGCCAGTGCCCACATCTGAAGACCTAGAACTCCAATCCTAACTACCTCAGGGTCATCGCTGAGTATTCCTATAAGCTGGCGTGCGAGAAGGAAGGTTATCACGCCAATACAAGACATGACTATGACACAATAACGTAGAGATAAGTATCCACCTTTCTTGGCTAGGTCAGGCTTGCGAGCTCCTAACGACTGACCGATGAGTATTGCGGCAGCCGTGGCCATTCCATTAAGAGGCACATAGGTAAATCCCAGCACCCTCATGGCAAGGGCATGCCCGGCGAAGATAGTAGTGCCCATACTACTAATGATGATCATATAAGTGTTATATGCGCCTTGAGTTGCCAGTTGCTCCCCAAAGGCGGGTAATCCTACCCGGAGAATGCGTCTTATTTCCGGCCAGTCAAATAACAGAGCATGGTGCAGATCGTATTTCACCGCGCCTTTTCCCTTGACCACGAGCGATAGCACTATCAGTGCGCCTATTGCGGCACAGACAGCTCTAGTGATACCGACTCCCAGTACACCCAGCTCCGGCGCAAGCCAGAAGCCGGTGATGAGCGCATAGCTCAGACTAACAGCCATACCTTCCATGATGATCGATACTATCATCGGTTTCTTAGTATCTCCCAGAGCGTAGAGTATGGCGCCGCCGGAGGCTCCGAGGAACCACGGAATCATGGCTAGAGCAACGACGCGAATATAGTCTCGCCCTAATTCTACTACCTCCGGACGGGCCTGAAAGATTAGAAGCAAGGTATCTGCCGAGAACCAAAGAACAACCGCAGAGAGCAGTCCCAGGATAAACGCTATTAGCATCGATTGTCTGATAATCACGTTTGCCTGCTCGTATTCTCCGGCACCGATAAGTCGAGCGCCGATGGCAGTTACAGCGACTGTAATGCCAGTGAGCAATATTGTTGGCAAGGCAACGATTGCTTCACTCAAGCTAATCGCTGTGATGGCTGCTGGTCCCAGACGTCCAATGAAGGCTATGATAAAGAGAGCAAAGATCGATGCGACAGCGCTCTGCAAGACCACAGGCCAGGCCAGAGTCATAACGGTAGGGGGAAGCCATTTTTCATCCAGTCTTAGCGTCGGTTCAATGTTGTTCATATGGCGGATCTATTCCACCTTGAACTCAACGGAGTATAATAGGCAGACTAAGTAGCGACTGGAGGATACCAGATGTGAAGACACAGCATGCTCCTTGGGGTTCAAGTGCTTATAAAGCAATAGAGACGGAACTCGGTGTTCACTCTCAGAGGGAAAAATTGAAAGGCATCCACCTGGAAGATCGAGAGAAAGGAAAAGACTTATCATCTTGGCTAAATCTGCTGCCCTGCATCAATTCTACCTTCAATCAGATGTCAGGGGAACACCACGATTTGAATTATCTTGAATCATCTAAATATAGAACCGAAAGATGCGTAACAGTTTAGTTTTTCTAAAACTCCAGCCTTGAATTATAACATAACATCCCCCCACGCTGTCAAGGACGGATTGCCTCATCAAAAAAGTACTCCAGATCGTATCGCTACCTCAAATGAAAAATGTACTTAAAAATTTGGAGGTGAAGGAAGAGATGGTTGTCTCCTAACATAGGTAGTGGTTACGCCAGGAGGTAGCAATGGGATTAACGATGAAAAATGGTAAATCGGGGACACCATACTTATTTATCCTTACCTCTTTTCTTCCTCCGCGGTTTCCACAGTGTGTTATATGATGCGAATAGTCAGGTGTTATCACTCTTGCAATTCTTACCATACACTCATAGTATCTCTTGCAAAATCCAAAGTCAAAAATAAGTATGGTGTCCCCTGATTTCCCAAAAATAAGTATGGTGTCCCCTGATTTCCCAACACTGTCAAGACCTCTCGCTCGGATTTTAGCCCCTTAAGTTAAGCTCGTCAACTACCATGGGTTGACATCCAAGACAATTCCTATTGATTTTTTATCATCGCTCATTATAATGAGTATACACTCAATATTTGGAGCAAATAGAAGTTACAGTCGCATTTAATCACTACAGTCAACCAAAAGATACTGAGCCTGCTGGCGAAATTCTCAGACCAGGAATTTTATGAACGAGAGGTGTCTCGTAAGCTTGGAATAGCTGCTGGCTCAGCAAACCGGGCATTAAACGAGTTATTCGCGTCAGGAGTCGTGCGGCGCCGACGAGAGGGCAAAATGTATTTCTATTCTATTGATTTCTCTAATGCCGCCCTCACGGAGTTTAAGAAAATGGTAAACCTCATATTAATTGAACCGTTAGTAGAGGAACTGAAGAGGATTTCAAGCCGCATAGTATTGTACGGCAGTTGTGCTCTTGGGGCGGATAATTCGGAGAGTGATATAGATTTATTCGTCGTATCTAACAATATATTGCTCTGGTAGTGTAACATTGCCATGACATTTCTCTGGGGCAGGGGGATTGTATAGAGGAGGTATCTATGGTTGCCCCAGAGACAAGAGTAATGGTTAAGATTCCATCATACGAAGAGGTGTTAGAGGAAGTGAAGGTAGAGGTACTCAGGCTGGTAGGAGAAAAGGTCGTAGAGTTTCGGCGGGAGCAGTTCCACACTTGGTTTGGCATACCCTGGCACAGAGAGAAAGACGCCAGTGGCATCATTCTATACCCGCGATGTGCTGAAAGCTCAGGTTTTGAGCGCAGGGGGGAAAGGAAGAGGTGCTTTCATACTCGGTACGGGAGGGTGGAAAGCGCTCTACTCCAGGTTACCTGCAGAAGGTGCGGCTATACCTTCTCCCCCTTCGTTGGCTTCTTCTAGGAGAAGGGCAAGCGATATTCCAGGGACCTAGTGGAGAATCTGGTACTCTCAGCGCTGACCGTTTCCTATCACGAGACCTCAAGGAGAGATGAACGGGGAACGGCCATCAAGGCAGCCGCAATAACAATATGGCGTCAGCTGAAGGAAGCCTATCAGAGGTATGAGCGGAGGCAGAAGAAGACTTCCTCAAGCCGTGGGGTACTGATAGCCGATTCCACCGGGGTAAAGACAGGTAAGACCAAAAGGGGGTCATCGCTGAATCTAGCTGTTAAGGTAACCGGGAGGGAAGTCAAAGGTAAGAGAGCAAGGCTTAAGAAGGAGCCTTAAGTGTGGGGAAGTGGCGTGAGGGTGAGTTGAGGGATGTCCAGGCCGATTTAGGCATCACCGACGGGGAGCTTGAGCTTGAAGGCATCATGGCCCGAACCCAGCCCCGTCTTCCCTCTCAGCCCTGTCTCTTCCATGCCCCAAGAGACCTTTACTGGGCTCTCTATCGGGATGGAGCTCAAGGGGGGTGGCCATACTGGGATGAAAGGCTAAGACAAGAGCTTTGGAAACCATCAGCCGAGGGGATGGCAGGTATGGACTGCCTCATTGCTGAAGCTGGAGCGGGTTTCACTCGGCTGCTACCTATCTTGGGAACGCCAAAGACGAGCTCTTTACTGTCACCAGGTTAAAGGAACGAGGGATTGCCCCAGAGCTGGCGATGGTAGCCACTGGTGCTGTAGAGAGGGAATTTAGGGTGATAAACCGGCGGACTCAGGTTGGTGCGAGGTGGAGCGATGAAGGCGTGGAGAGAGTTGCCAGGCTTCTGGAAGAGGTGAGGCTTAATGGAACAAAGCTGGAATTCTGAGGAGGACCTATTGACAAACTTCGCAACAAAAACTATGATAAGCTAATAGGAGTTCCCTTGGTAGATACTCCCTGGGAGATGTCAGCTCTTTGACATACTACCAAAGTATAATATCTAGTCAATAGCGGCTTTGGCAATAGCTCTATCTAAACGAGGGTGCGAAGATAGGAGGAATGTTTTGCCAATTGATTTGTTGGAGCTTTGGAACACATTCGCAGGTCGAGTAGTAAGTTCTTTTGTAATCGCCCTATTGGGTTACCTTACTATGAGGTTTGTTGTCCCTCTAGCTACTCGCAGAACTCAGTACGAGATTGACGATATTGTCGTGGGTCTGTTGCGGCTGCCACTACCAATGATCGTTTTCTTTTCGCTACTAGTGGCTGCCTTGCCATTGACAAACTGGCCTGAGAAACTTATTACTATACTTACAAAGACATATGCTCTCTTTATAGTCTTCATTGTTGCTTACCTTGTAATTAGACTCTGCTCAGGGGTAATAGGAAGATGGGCAGCGCATCATGCCAAGAAGACCGAGAGTAACTTGGATGATGTTTTGGTTCCACTACTCACACGCAGGGTCATACCGCTTGGTACTTTTGTGGGAGCAACCGTGGTAGCTTTGGGGGTACTAGGCGTAAACCTCATTGCTGTTCTCACCGCTCTAGGCGCTATTAGCTTCTTACTGATTTTCCTCTTCCAAGATCCATTGTCGAACCTCTTTGGCGGTGTGTATCTTGTAATGGATGTGCCTTTCAAGTACGGTGACCTCGTCGTTCTCGAGGACGAGAAAACTTATCGCGTCGACGACATTGGGGTGCGGGTGACCAGACTGTACAATACCAGCGACCATACTGTTGCGTATATACCCAACAGCAAACTAGCTGGCCAACGTATAGTAAACCTCACTAGGCCAAATGTTGAATTGCGAATGAAGATGCCAGTGGGAGTGGCATATGGAACTGCTGACCTTAGCAGAGTGCAAGAGCTTCTAATAGAGGTGGCCAATGGCCATCCCTATGTGCTAGGCGATGCGGATGCCAAGCTGAAAGCAATGGCAAAGAGACTGACGGATGTATCCGATGTGAACGAGAAAACACGTTTGGCAATCGAGATAGAACGAATTACCGTCGAAAGCAGCATTCGATATACGTGCGAACAACTGCTTCGTCGCCTTCAATTCTTGTCACAGTTCGTTCATTCTCTTGAGAGAGGTGGGCTGGACCTTCGAGAGCGAGAGGCTATTTCAGCAGTCATCGATTCTCTATGGCGGATGGTTGCTGGCGTGCGCAGACAACTGACTATCTGGCTACACCTTGTCGGCCGGGCGGATGCCACTTATAAATGGTCAGGAAATGTAATGCAACTCACTACTGCCGCCGAGTTGGACCAACTCCTGCCAAGCATAGACAAACTGGAAGAATGGCGCAAAATGCAAACTGTGCCAAACGAGATAAAAATGCAACTGCTAAGCAACGGCAATTTGGCAGTTCTTGGAACCTTATCAGATGTAGACGAGGAATTCTACCTAGCTGGAAGTCGTGCGTGGATTGAGTTTTCAAGAGAGGTAAAATCCAGAGGAGTTCAAGCATCCATGGACAAATCCCTTGCAACCTGGATGAAGGAGCAACCGGCATGGAGCACGTTCAAGGACTATCACAGTTTATATGAGAGCTGGCATAAGCCGGTGTGCGACCTTATTCATCACATAGAAGCATGTCACAGGATTACACGCTCACATAGTGACAAGGAATTCCAGCTCGATGATGCAGTTATGAAGGTCGTTAACTTAGTCGAGGAAAAGTTTTTGCTGACAACACCAGGCTGGCAAAGGCCGGACGCTGATTTCATTGGCTTCGGCGCATCCAGCATAGACTTTCAGTTGGAACTCTTTGTGGACGATTTAGTTCGGGGCCACTTCGAGCGAGCTGCCGATGTATTTAGCGAGCTGGGGGTCGAAATCGTCCGAAGGTTTAAACAGGAGGGCATCGAGATTCCATCCCCACAAACGGAAGTTTGGTTCAAGGATCAATGGCTTAAGGAGAGTCTACAAAAGCTCAAAGAGAGTGGAGGCAAAGGTGAAGGGATTTAGTGGTGAGCTTGCTTTCTTGCGTAAGTTGCGGGATCATAGTAAAGGGTGGTTCCGTAATCCGTTCTATGTGACTACGGCGTGTTTTCTCTTGTTGCTAGTCGCTTGGCTATTTGTGGCGCCAATTCTTTCTCACCCCGAAGACATTGTCACTCTAAACAGGGCTGCGTGCGAGGTGGCCGGTATTAGGTGCCCGTCTCAAGTGGAGGCAGATGATTCACTACTATCAAGAGAGAGGCAGATAAGTGAGGAGTTGTCTCTCCTCAGGGAGGGGGGGGGAATGGGCAGGCTGCACTAGCCAGACTGGAGAATCTACGCTCAATCAGGCGAGCTATCAACGAGGCTGAGGAAAACCTACCCGTAGTGAGCTTGGCACTTCTGCTCCTCGGAGTGTTTATACACATAGTGCTCGCACTGCTGGTAACAATCTTGAGTTATCCGCTTGTTCGCAAACTATGCCTTGGCAAGTGCCTTGCGAAGAGGGAGAGCTTCACCCAGACGATCAAAGATAAATGCAGAGAAACGGAGATACGAAAGCAAGAGGTCTTGAAGCTACTGACAGATGCTGGCATGGATGAATGGAAGAAGGACTTTGAGGATTTTGTCAACACTTGTTCAAGAAGAACAAGACAGGACAAGATTAGTTGGGAAAATATATCAAAATTACTCTTTGGAATAGCCAAGGTATCTCAAGAACGAGCGCGAGACACCCTTGATCAAGAGGTAGAATCTACACTAACGCGTTGCCACAATCAGATTCGCAAGCTCATCCGCGTTGATACTATGGCGAAAGCTGCATCCGCGATCCTGCCTGTGGCTACATTCTTTGTGTTTTATTGGTTTTTCGGAGCCCTACTAGTGATCTCAAGGAGCAGTTTGGGTGCCAGCTTACTGTTCGATTGGTGGGTAAGCCTGTCCCTTGTCCTTTTGGCATGGAGCGCGGCAGTTGCGCTCTACTACTTCATGCAGTTCTTCATAAAGAGTCTAACTGAGAAGACGCGAACGCAATTGGACGACGTTCTCGCTGTAGCTATAAGCTTCCCAAGTTCCGCTGCTCTTGGTGCTATTCTATTCGCTAAAGCGCTTGCCTCGTCACCAGCCTATTTTCAGTATGCCATTAACAGAGGCTGGCGACTCACAACCGCAGAACCTTTGACACTAGCTCTGACCACAATTATCGTGACCTTTCTGCTCCTATTGGTATTCAACCGGGTGATTATCTATGTGCTTCAACGCTGGGCGGCATCAACAAAGCAGACATTCGATGATATGGCAGTGAGAATGCTCCAGATATTCGGCACGTTCATAATCCTTGCTGTAGTCGGAGCTGTTCTTATCATCAGGTTTCAAGCCGAGCTCAGAGCTGTTATGGGCATTGAAAATATTCTGCTACCCTACGCCATTGTTGTTGGCGTTCTGACTGGCCTTCTAGGTTATGCAACCAAAGAAGGGGTGGAGAATTTTTTTGGGGGCTTGTTGTTACAGATTGACAAGCCCTTCAATATAGGAGACCGCCTTATGTTGGATTCAGGGGAGATTTGCGATGTGAGGGAGATAGGCATGCGTGGTACAAGACTATATAATGTCTTGGATAATTCTGAAATCTTGATCCCAAACCGCATAATGGTCACTCAGAAGATCACCAACATCTCTGAACCGGATGTGCAGTTGCGCATCCCTATTACTATCCAGCTTGGTTACAACAAATTCGCACCTGAAAGAGTAGACGCAGTTTTGTTAGACATTGCCTATGGTGACCCCGAAGTCGAACAGGCTCGTGTCAATCAGCAAGAGATTTCTCAGGAACAAAGAGATAGTTTGGGCCGCTTGTCGCTGGAGGAACATTGGCACAACCTCGTCACAGAATGCCCAGGAGTCAAAGATGTTAAAGTTGAGCGCATTCTAGGCCGTGGAAAATACGAGCAGGTTCTTGCAAGTAACATGCTGAGAGCAGGCCTTGAGGATGTTGTGAAGCTACGTACAAATCTCGGTAAAGTATTAGACCGCGAAACTAACGTTGTAAACAAGGCTGCTAAACAGATTAAGCTAGATGTAAGTAATCTCTCCGATATTCGTGGAGTGCTACTGAACGCTGCGATGCAAGCTACGTCGTTACACGCAAACACTCAGACTGCAGGTGCACTGATGGCATCCTGGATAGAAGCTGTCATACACAAAGACAGTCTAAGCAAGAAGACACTCGTGAAACTAATAGGTCGCTCAGTAACTTCAGTCTCTAAACAAGGAAGTGCTGACTTTCTTTTGGGGGAGAAGGTCGCAAAGACAGGAAAATGTAGGAATGATGAATTGTACCAACTTCTGAAGGCCTGTGGTGAATGGTACAGCCATTTACGTGGTATGCGTTACTTGATATTGATGGATATTACGCGTAGATTTGGGGAAATCAGCGAAGCTATCTATTCAGTCAGGGATGCCCTCCCCGATATTAGGACAAGTACTGACGCAATGGTCAATGAACTACTTAAAGAACCATCGGTATATTCCCAGTTCCAGGTGACAGACGAAGGTCTTACCTATATTGAAATCTCCTTTCGTGTGTTCACCTCGCACCTCGAAAGGAAATTCGAAGTAACCCATAGAATGCATAAAGCTATAGGAGAACGCTTCAGACAGGAAGGTATTCCTCTCGGTCTCCCCAAGGGTACGACGTAAGCTGATGCCACCGTCGCCTCTTTGCACATAACAGGTGAGCCTGAAATCAGGGGACACCATACTTATTTTGCCTGAAATCAGGGGACACCATACTTATTTTGACTTTGTGAAATCAGGGGACACCATACTTATTTTGACTTTGGATTTTGCAAGAGATACTATGAGTGTATGGTAAGAATTGCAAGAGTGATAACACCTGACTATTCGCATCATATAACACACTGTGGAAACCGCGGAGGAAGAAAAGAGGTAAGGATATAAGTATGGTGTCCCCGATTTGCTCGGGATGGTCAGTTGGATAGGGAATGTACTGTTCTACGTCTTCGCGCTTATCTGGTTGGGCAGCGGGGCTCGTTTCAGAGGGTTGCTCAGATCATTTATCCCCGTAGGTCAGATGCCGCTGACTGTCTATCTAATGCAATCTGTCATTGCCACCTCGATACTCTACGGATACGGACTGGGACTTACCGACCAGGTGGGACCGGCTGAAGGGATATTGCTGACCGTGGGCATACTTGCTTGCTGTATGATCTTCAGTCGGGTGTGGTTCAGGTTCTTTGCCCTTGGCCCGATGGAATGGCTTTGGGCTTTGGCGGCGATTGATGTACGGCCCCGGGGTTCGGCTCCGTACTGCCCCCAGCGGACAGTGAGCAATGAGGAGTTCACATCTTCAGATGCGAACTCAGATGCGAATAAGCCGTTCTTCTTGGCGGCTTGTCGGCGTCTGAGGATGCTGACTCCTCTCTCACTACAGGCATAGGAGCACGTGTTTTTCAATCCCTTGTTTCTGGCTAGGCACTACATCGAGGTTTTAGCAATTTCCGTATCTGGAGCTTGTCCCAAATCCAACTTTTTCGTAGGAAGTCGGCAAGGTAAGTGTTCAGCTACTATCCAAGAAACCTCAGAAACATCACTAAACTAATAGGCCCTCTAACACCATCAAAACCACAGAGGACAAAAGGGAGATCAAGATAGCTCGTCCCGTGGAGACCAGGCAATTTTCTCTTACCGCCAGAATGTGGAGCACTACTCTACTAACCACACCACGATCCCGAAAGTCCCCAGACCGGAGAGCAGAGCGCCGACGACTGGTAGCAGCTCTATGACCGCCAGGGGAGCAAGAAAAATACGCGGCAAGGCGGCAAAGGCAAGCCCCGAGAAAAGCCCGCCGTAGCTCCCCCTCCCACCCAGCACCAAGGCGGCTAGATGGTAGATGGCAGTGAGTACTACCAGCATTACGTACGATATTAAGGATAGAAATGGTGGGCATGCCAAGGTCAGGCAATCCCATGTCTTCAAAGAAGGCAACCCAGAAGTTTATCCTGGCGATGGCGGTTATCAGGCCAACGACCAGGCAAACCACTATCGCCCAGCCAATGGGTCGCTCCTGGCATACACTACGAATAGTAGAGGTTGGTCTGTAAATCGGGGACACCATACTTATTTATCCTTACCTCTTTTCTTCCTCCGCGGTTTCCACAGTGTGTTATATGATGCGAATAGTCAGGTGTTATCACTCTTGCAATTCTTACCATACACTCATAGTATCTCTTGCGAAA
>JAJHSB010000003.1 GCA_022684035.1 Candidatus Acetothermia bacterium
GAGAATTCACGAGTCTCTTGGATACCTGACGCCGCATGAAGTTTACTTCGGCGGCAATAATATTAACCATGATGATGGAGATACCTGCAGGCTAATCCACCAAATACAACCCATTTTTTTGTCTTGACAATGGGGAGGGGTATACTTTTTTTTTTTACTTTTTTTTTTTGGCGCGACCTTTTCTTTAATAATATGGTCAACTGGCCCTATATATCTATTAATAATTACGACGGCGGTAGTGGTTTTAATTGCCGGACTTTTAATTTTCAAAAAACTAAATAAAAAATTGGACGAGGTATTATATAATAATTAAAGTAGAAAACTTGTGGAAGAGCTTTCCTATGCGCCTAGACAGGCCCGGATTCAAGGAGTTTATTATTAGTGCCCCAAAGTTTTTAAAAAATGACAAGAATCGTTTCTGGGCACTAAAAGGTGTTAGTTTTTCGGTCAACAAGGGAGAGTGTCTGGGAATAATAGGTAGAAACGGCGCTGGGAAAAGCACTCTTTTGTCTCTTCTTTTGGGTGTGGCGCAGCCGACAAAAGGCAGCGTCGAGGTCAACGGCAAGAAGACGCCCCTACTTGAGCTGGGTGCCGGCTTTCATCCTGACCTGACTGGCACGGAGACCATCATCATAAATGGGGTTCTTTTAGGCCATACAGAAAAAGAAATCCGCGCCCGCATGGCGGCCATCATCGCGTTTTCGGAACTGGGTGAGTTTATTAAGATGCCGATCAGGGTTTACTCTAGCGGCATGCAGATGAGACTTGCTTTCTCTATTGCCATCCATACCTCTCCAGAGATATTATTAATAGACGAGATTTTGGCTGTGGGTGACGAGTCGTTTCAGAGAAAATCCGGTGAACCCCTATTAAACCTCATCAAGAGTGGAATTACAACTGTTTATGTCTCGCACAACATGGAAGCAATAAAAAAAATTTGCGACAGAGTAATCTGGCTGGAGCAAGGCGAGATAAAAGCGGAGGGCGAAGCTGGACTGGTTGTAGAAGAATACTTAAAAGCCCAAGGGCAGACTTAGGAGATCACGGGAAGAAAAAAGGGGACAGGCTACTTTTAGAGATAACAAGGATATAAAACATGCCGAGAGTTGTTGGAGGATTAAAGGGTGGACATGGTCATCACATCGGGAGATAGAGAATCTGTCACTATGCCAGATCTCTACTCTACCCCAAAACAGCAATACTTGAGGGAGTGTAGAGTTTATGAAATTATTCACCATTGAGCAGAGAAAGAAGCTATTGGAAGAAGAATTGAGTCGTATTGTAGAAGTTCTCAGGAAAGACTATGAGCCAGAGAGGGTAATCCTTTTTGGCTCATTGGTGGAGAGTGACATGCATGAGTGGAGCGATATTGATCTGCTCATAGTAAAAAAGACTGCAAAGCGGCCTATAGACAGGATATTGGAGGTAAGTCGTTTAATCGAGCCGAGGATTGGCATAGATCTGTTTATTTATACCCCTGAGGAATTTGAAGCCCTTGTGCAAGAAAAATTTTCCTTCTTAATTGGTATAGTTGAAAAGGGGAAAATACTATATGAAAAGAGAAACTGAAGAGTGGCTCAAGATTGCTGAAGAGGAGTTGCAGGCCGCAGAGCATCTTTTTAAAGCATCTCTGTACAGAATGGTTTGTTATCATACTCAGCAAGCTGTGGAGAAAATTTTAAAGGCAATCCTAACTGAGAGGGGAATAGAATTTTCACGAACTCATAATATTCTTGACCTATCCAATGCAGTCAAGGAAATCGGATATGAAGTTCCTCTTCCTGTAGAAGATGCAGTATTTTTGAACAGTGTCTACAGGGCGAGGTATCCTGCTGCATTGGGATTACTACCAACAGGAGAACCCACAAAGGAAGATGCGGATAGGGCGTTGCATAGTGTATGGAAAATGAGGAAGTGGCTTAAAGAAGTAGTAGCTTGATAGCTGAAAAGGTATTTTCAGGTTAAATTCCGTTTCGCAACTCATAATATGGTATAGTTGCTCATTATTTTTAGGAGGTTACAGAAATGGGGAATAAAGCTTCTTTTACTGCAGAATACTTAAACAATGGATATCTCTATTCCTGAAGAAATAGTAAATACATTAGGCAGAATCGTGGTTAACGGCAAGAGGACACCCCTACTTGAACTGGGCGCCGGCTTTCATCCTGATCTGACTGGCACGGAGACCATCATCATAAACGGCGTTCTTTTAGGCCATACAGAAGCAGAGATTCGTGCCCGCATGGATGAAATAATTGCCTTCTCAGAACTGGGCGAGTTTATCAATATGCCAATCAGGACCTACTCCAGCGGCATGCTGATGAGGTTGGCATTCTCTATTGCCGTCCATACCTCTCCTGAGGTGTTATTAATAGACGAAATTTTGGCTGTGGGCGGGCGATGAGTCGTTTCAGAAGAAGTCTGGCAAGGCCCTGTTGGACCTTATCAAGGGCGGAATTACAACTGTTTATGTTTCGCACAGTATGGAGGCAATAAAAAAAATCTGTGACAAGGCGATTTGGCTGGAGCAGGGCGAGATACGGGCGGAAGGCAAAACAGGACTGGTTGTTGAAGAGTACTTAAAAACTCAAGGGCAGTCTTGAGGTGGCAGCGATGAATGAATTCACTAAACAGATAATTGATAAAAAATCAGAGCGAAAGAAGAAAGAGTGGCTAAGCCCGCGAGCATAGGAAGTTTGCAAACAGAGGCCTCTGAGTTGTATCATATTGCTAACAGTGGAGATGTGACGCGGTGGAGATCATTTGGACGAAGCATGCGACTGATCGCCAAAAGGAATGGGAGCGGAAGATTAGGATTACTCGTCAAGAAGTTGAAGCTTTGCTTACGGTTCCAGAACAGGTCGTTCCGGGAGACCGTGGAGTGTTGGTCGCTCAAGAAAGAAGGGGAAGTGGTTTGCTTCGCGTGCCTTTTGTGGACACGGAAGGAGGGCGTAAGATCCTGACGGTGTACTGGACAAGCAAAATCCAGAAATATTGGAGGGGTGAATAAGATGCGGATCCGATATGATCCTGAAGCTGATGTGCTCCTGCTGGTGCTCCGCGATAGTCCACCGGTGGATGCTATCGAAGAGCCGGGAGGGGTGATTGTGAGCTACGGTGAGGATGGAGAGCCAGTGAGCGTAGAATTTCTGAATGCTTCCGTTCGCGGGCTGGCCCAGATGGGAGAAGTAAGTGTGACGCTTCAAACCCAAGGTGCTCAATAAGTTAATGGTCCACTAAGCGACCTATTATGGCAGCAGATGTTTATGTTTCGCACAGCATGGAGGCAATTAAAAAAACTGCGACAGGGTAATCTGGCTGGAGCAGGGCGAGATACGGGCGGAAGGCGAAGCGGGACTGGTTGTGGAAGAATACTTAAAAACCCAAGGGCAGTCTTGAGGTAGCAGCAAGGAAGTTGTTGCAGGTTATTCCATGTCAAGAAATAATGGAGTTGGTATCTTTAGACCATGAGTAAAGACATTTTTACCGAAATTAGAATGACACTGTATGCTATACTATATGACACTTGGAAAAAGATAAGGGGGGTGGGTTACTATGAAGAACCTTGATTACACAATGGTTATCTGGAAAGAAACGGAAGGTTATGTCTCAAAGTGCCCTGAGCTTGGTGTTGCAAGCGCTGGCGACACCATCTCGGAGGCGGTGAAAAATCTGAAAGAAGCAGTGGAACTATACCTTGAGAATGCGGAAATCCTTGGGTTAATGGAGGATGTCGAGGAAAGTCTCACGGCTAAAGAAAAGTTTACCTCCCATGCCGAGATTACGCTGTAATGGCCAAACTTCCAATCCTGTCGTCAAAGGATATCATCAGGGTCTTGCTCAAGACAGGCTTTGAATATGCTCCTAAGAGGGAGAAGGGCAGCCATACTGCTTTTGCAAAGAAGGATAGTGAGAGGACACGCCTTGTAATCGTCCCTGACAGAAAGGAAATTCCGAAAGGGACGTTATTGGCAATTCTGGAACAGGCTGGACTTTCAAGGGATGATTTATTAAAACTGCTTAAGTAGAGTATTGAAAAAATATGGGTGTGTCCTGAATATCCCGAAATTCACGTGCAAGAAACAAGACCAGATGTTTTGGTTGCTGCATAGATAGTGCATTCTTTTGATATGGCTGAAATCCATACTCTAAAACGTAAAATTGTAAAATAAATAGAGAAAAAAATGATAGAGGAGGAGGATAAAAGATATTGACCTCGAAAAATCAATCATCGTTGAAGACTTCGTAAAAAGATACGGTTTAAAATAGTGTATAAACTTGCAGTAAAAGAAAGCCTCGATAAAAAATTCAAAAGGCTTCAGAAAAAAGATTCAGTATATGAAAGGCATTGAAATTACACAGCTATTCTCCGGTGCCTTGAATTATCTAACACGGGTAGGTTAAGATTTTAGGCTGTCTCAGCAGCTTGATTAGCTGCAAACTACTTCAGCCCATAGGTTGCATGAAAGTGATATGTAACCGAGGGGCGGGGCAGTGCATAGGCATAGGAGAAATTAAACAGGGTAAAATATGAACCTGTCCCCGATTTGCCAAATAATGATGCTGTTGGAGGTCAAGGATGCAAACAAAAGAAATTTTAACAGATGAACAGTATAAGGTCCTTTCTAAAAAATTGATAGATACCATTGAAAGACGTTATAAAGTAATACCTCTAAATACTTTAAAACATCCACAGTATAGTTTAAAAAGACCTGTATATATTACGATTGAGATAGAAAATGATTTAGTTATAGCATCTCTTGACGACATAGAAGCTTTTGCTTATGCAGATACAGAGTTTGAAGCAATTAATAGTTTATGTGAAGAAATTATCAATATTTACGAAGATTTGAAAAATGATAAAGAGAATTTGGGTATATTGCCACAAAAATGGTTGGCATATTTAGAGGAAGTTATTGAAAGTAAATGAAGAAGAACGAAATCGAGAAGATATTCAAAAAGTTGGATTTAAAGGTTCGCTCAACCGGGCATAATTATGGATGGTTAATTGTAAGTGGCAAAAAGATATTGAGAGTCCATTATTCTCACGGAAAAGGAGATATTCCTGAAAAAGTTGTAAATAAGATTAGAGGTCAATTGAAATTACCTAAAAAAGATTTTAAAGAATTGGCAGATTGTCCATTAACATATAAAGACTATATAAATGTTCTCAAGCAAAAAGGAATTATTGATTAATTAAAGTGGTTCTTTATGCCGCTAAGTGACTGGATCAGGAGAAAGTGTACGCTGTATAAATGAACAGACCAGACAAACTAAAGAATCAGGTAAATGCATATATGCAAGCCTGACACCAGATGACCTTAGAAAGGAACCAAGATTAATAAACCGCTCAAGATACAAGGCAGCCTTCTTGCGCGCAACACGTTGTTTAACCTGATCGGGCAGGGGCTTCCGCTGGTGGTGGCCGTAGTCACCATACCTTTCATTATCCAGGGCCTTGGCACTGAGCGCTTCGGACTGTTGTCTTTAGCTTGGGTGGTTCTGGGTTATTTTGCCATCTTTGATTTGGGGCTAGGCCGCGGGCAACCACCAAATTTGTTGCTGAGGCCTTGGGCAAAGGCGAAGAAAATCAGGTGCCGCGCCTTGTCTGGACAGCAGTTACGGTTCAGGCCTTCTTTGGCTTGTTGGGAGCCATTGTTTTAGCGAGTATAACGCCACTTCTTGTGGAGCGCATCCTAAACATTCCTCAAGAGCTCATAAAAGAGGCTAAAGATACTTTCTATCTGCTTGCCCTTTCTATCCCGGTGGTCTTAGTTGCCAGTTCTTTCCGTGGTGTGCTGGAAGCAGCCCAGCGGTTTGACTTGATTAATATTGTGCGCGTCCCTTCCAGCGCTTTAACCTTTCTGCTTCCACTAATTGGTCTGTTTTTAGGTTTTAACCTGCCGGGCATTGTCGCTTTAATGTTGGTAGTGCGGCTTGCTGAATTAGCTGTCTTTGTGGTGCTGAGTATCCGAATCGCTCCACGCCTAAAGAGATACGCAGGCTCTCTTGCACTCTTACCCTGCCTCTTCTCCTTTGGAGGCTGGGTTACAGTAACCAGCATTGTTGGCCCAATTTTAGTATATTTAGACCACTTCCTGATCGGCTCGCTTCTGTCAATCGCTGCGGTTGCATTCTACGCAGCGCCATATAAAATTGTTACTCAATTATGGATCATTACTGGAAGTCTGTCCATGACCCTTTTTCCTGCCTTTAGTGCTTTGGAGGAGGTCAAAGATAGACAAAGGCTTGGCTTCCTCTTTGCTCGGGTGCTCAAATATATTCTTCTGGTGCTAGGGCCTCTTGTTCTCATAATAGGGTTGTTCGCCCAGGATATTTTACAGATATGGCTGGGGGCTGACTTTGCCGTGAAAAGCACTGTGGTTTTACAGGTTCTTACCCTTGGTGTCTTGATTAACTCCCTTGTTCATATTCCTTTTGCACTTCTTCAGGGGACGGGACGGCCTGACCTTCCGGCCAAGTTCCACCTGCTTGAGCTTCCTATTTACATCGGGATTGTTTGGTTTTCGCTCCTTCAGTGGGGTATTGCCGGCGCAGCAGTGGCTTGGACCTTTCGTGTGGCATTAGATGCTATTTTATTATTTGGGGCCGCCTTTAGAGTTTCTCAATTAGCGCCTCGTTTGTTGGTAGCTAACGGCACGATACTTACAGGCTTTGCACTTGCAGTACTTGCAGGTACAACCTACGGGCTGAAAATACTTGTTGGTGATTTTTCCTTGATTGCGCAGGCATTTCTTGTTAGCGGGCTTTTTTGCTTGTTTGCCTGGTTTTCATGGAGGCACATTCTGGATACTTCAGATAAGGAAATAATTTTTAAGGCGGTGAAACTAAGATAATGTTCAAGAAAAACAACCTCGTGATAAACGAAGGCATCCATGCAGAAGAGAGACATTTTTTTGATTTGTAATTGCGAAGGAACGGCACTCTATCAAGACCTTTGTGACCGTCTTTTTGCGGCACCCGGCACCTGGGCGCTGTTACGCTGTCCAAAGCGCGGGTTAGTCTGGCTTAATCCGCAGCCGATTCCTGAAGATATCGACAAGCTTTACAGCGAATACTACACCCACGACACCGCGACTGAAACCCCCAAGGAACCGACGAAGTCGTGGCGAGAGACAGTCAAGTTTAGTATTTTAAACTCCGCTTTCGGTTACCGAAGCGATGGTGGCGCCAACAAGACCTTAGGATGGCTGACCTCCCTCCCGTCTTGGTCCCTTGCGGGATATTGCAGGAGGGGCTGTAATGTGGCTAAACGGTTCACATCCCGGCAAGCTCCTTGATGTAGGCTGTGGCAACGGACGGTTTTTAGTTAGGATGCAAGAACTGGGTTGGGAGGTTACAGGTGTAGAGCCTGATGGAGAAGCCGCAAAAGTAGCTCTGGAGCGATTTGGTCTTAGCGTCCATGAAGGTGCGTTAGAAGAAGTTGCTTTCCCCGATGACACCTTTGACGCTATTACGATGAGTCATGTGGTCGAACACCTGCCTGACCCTATCAGCACTATTAGTGAGTGCCGGCGAATACTCAAAAAGGGCGGTCGCCTAGTAGTGACGGTTCCAAATATTGAAAGCTTGAGTTACCGTATCTACCGTGAGGCATGGCGAGGTCTTGAAGTACCAAGGCATCTTTTCCTCTTCTCGTCGCCTACCTTGCGAGCTTGTGTTGAGCGTTCAGGGCTCCAACTTCTGGAACTGCGCACCACGGCACGTACAGCCCGATGGATGTGGGCTGCCAGCCGCTTAATCCGCCGAAACGGAATACTTTCAGGCGGCTCGCCGCCGAAGCAGCGCTTCGGGCTGCGCCTGGAGGGACTGGCTTTTCAAACGCTGGAGCATGGGCTGTGCTGGCTGAGAGATGCGGGTGAGGAAGTTGTGTTGATTGCAACGAAATGAGGGAAACACTGAAAGAGGGCTATGAAAAAAGTTGAAATTATCCCTATTGCTCAACGGAAAGCGCAAAGGAGAGGAATCAAAAGGAGCAGATAGAAGATGCGGTCATAAATCCAGCGCAGGTAGTAGCCGGCTACGGCAGCAGAAAAGTTGCACACAAAAGGTTCTTTATGTATAATAAAGAGTATCTCTTAAGGGTTGTTTATGAGGAGACGGAAGAGAGGTGCACTGTTGTGACGACTTATATTACATCACAAATAAACCGTTATTGGAAGGAAGGAGCATAAATAATGAAGATAGAATATGATCCAAAGCACGATCTTTTAAACATCGAGTTTATAGCTGATGAGGCTATCGCTGAATCTATTGAGCTTGATGGGGTAGTCATTGATTATTCGAAGGATGGAAAGATCGTTGCTATTGAAATACTTGATGCAGGAAAGAGGACAACAAGGGACCCACTCGACCTGATTGAGCTATCAATAGTGAAAGAAAAAGTGGCGGCTTAACAAAGAATTATTTGCAGGAGGCTGAGGGTGCCCTGAGCAGGGCTGGCGTTTCAGGCAGTGGAGCACAGGGTGTGTTGGGTAGCAGATGTCAGTGAAGAACTCGCACTGGTGATAGTAACAAAATGAGGGAGGTGGTTATGTTATGGGGATACAAAAAGACATTCAATCGCAGGAACAAGAGCCCAAAGCTTGGCCCCAGGTGGCCATTATCGCCCTTAATTGGAACGGCTGGCAGGATACAATTGAGTGTCTGGAGTCTTTACAGCGGCTGATATATCCTAACTATCAGGTAATCGTGGTGGACAACGGCTCAACAGATGGCTCGATGGAGAAAATAAAGGACTGGGCTCGGGGGGAGATTCCCGTGGAATCTAAATTTTTTAACTATACTCCTACTGAGCAGTGTGCAAAATTATTATTTGTGTTAAATTGGAATAAATGAGATGAGAGTTGAATTTTACCCATTAGAAAAACTGAAAAAAGAGATTTTAGAAATTATTGGAGAATATTTAGACCTCAAATTTTATCGGGTTTTCTTTTTTGGCTCAAGGGTAAAGGGAGATAATTTCCCCGGCGCAGACATTGATATTGGAATTGAAGGGCCGCGAGAGATTCCTGCTGAGATTAAGTTGGAGATTGAAGAAAGAATAAATAATCTACCGACTCTTTATAGGTTTGACATTGTTGATTTCAAAGAGGTTTCAAAAGAATTTAAAAGAGAAGCAGAAAGATATATTGAATATGTTGAATAATTCACCGGTTTTTGAGGACTTTAAAAGAGCTATCCAGAGATTAAAAGAAGTTTTAGAATTGGAAAAAACTGCGATTAACCGCGACTCAGCCATTAAGAGATTTGAATTTTGTTTTGATTTAGCCTGGAAATCAGTTAAATCTTTTGCAAAAATAAAAGGATTGGAGTGTTATTCCCCGCGTGATTGTTTTAAGATTGCTTTTCAGTTGAAACTAATTGACTATGACGAGAGGTGGTTAGAAATGATTGATGACAGGAATAAAACAGCCCACCTTTATAAAGAAGAGCTTGCTGATAAGGTTTATTTTCGCCTTTTTGAATATTTAAAATTATTTCGAAAATTATCCTCTCAATTAGACAATTTTTAAAATTTTACTTTTTATGATATACTCTGGTGCGGAATGGGAGGGTGGATACGATGGTATAAAGGCCTTGGAATTGACCAAAAGAGATTTTCCCCATCTCCAGGCCGTGCTTTTGGGGCAAGCAGATGGCTAAGAATTTGCTTTGCGTATTAGAAGATGATGATTTACGAATACGACTTGCAAAAGCAGGAAATGAAAAGATCAAAGAATTCACCTGGGAACGAAGCACAGATTTATTAGAACAATTTCTGCTACAGCATGTGAAGATATGATATGGATCCATGTCAACTCCGCCGAAACGGGACACTTCCCGGCGGCTCGCCGCCAAAGCAGCACTTCGGGCTGCAACTTGGGGAACTATCTTTTCAAGCGCTGGAGCATGGGCTGTGTTGGATAACGGATGCCGGTGAGGAAGTCGTATTGATAGCCGGTAAAGGAGATGAAGCATGAAGGAGCAGGAGCAAGTTCGAGAAGCAAACGAAGGCAAGCTTAAAGCCTATCCCAATGTAGCAATTATCGTCCTCAACTGGAACGGCTGGCAGAAAAGAGAGAAGAAATGCTAGAATGGAGCATTGAACCTCAAGCCTGTAAAGCTGGGCAAGGAAGAGGAGGTGCAGTATGGGGAGAAGAGAACAACTCGTTAAGGAGCTAGAGAGGCTTTCAGAGGAACTCTTAGAAGAGGTAAGCGATTTCGCTGCCTTCGTGCGGAAGCGGAGGGAGTCCCGGGGCGGGAGAGAAGGGCCATGGGGTGAGTTCTCGCTGAGCACAGGGGCCTTTGACTTCTGGAATGATCCAGAAGAGGTGGAGTATTCCTTGGATGACCTGAAGAAGCGGAGGTGACGTGAACTTTAAACCTGGGGACATATCGCTAGTTCGCTTCCCATGGAGAGGATTCTGAAAAGGCTGAGCGACCATTTTGAACAGGAGATTAGTGATCATGAATAACCAGCCCAAGATAGCAATCATCATCCTCAACTGGCATGGCTACTGGTAGAAATAGATGCATACTCATGGAGAGGTGATCTATAATGAAGAAAACCGGTAGAAATTACGATCAGATGGGCGTCATAGAAAGGCGGATCGGCTATCTGGAGGGGCCAGCGTTTTTCAGGCTGTGGGGCATGAGATAGCCAAAGTTTAGGAAGAATAGTGAAGAAGCGATTCGGGGCTGTGTTGATTGCAAACTGAAAGGAGGAAGCTTTATGACCGTTCACGAGAAGATCGAGAAGTTGAAGCGCGAGAAGACTGTGCACTCCACCGAAGAGCTGGATCGTTTGGGCTGGGCCCGTTACGAGGAGATTCGTGGGCAGTTGGAAGCTCGACATCATGGGCACTACGTGATGATCGAGGTAGATAGCGGGGATTACTTCGTCGGGAAGACGTCGCATGAGGCACTGCGCCAAGCGGAGGCGGCCTGCCCTGGAAAAGCCTTCTACTTGATTCGGATTGGCTACAAGGCAGTCCATAAACTGAAGCGCGCATGATCGAGGGGCATGTAAACGAGTCCCTGGAGTCTGTGGTGGAGATCGGGATCAAGCGAGGAGATGCCGTCACGATGATCCCGGCGATCGTGGACACCGGGTTCAGCGGTTCCCTATGTCTGGCCGAGCAGCATGTAGATCAGCTAGCGATGACTTTCCAGTTCGTCGAGCGCTACGAGCTAGCCAACGGTGAGGTCATCGCCAAGGATGTATTTCGAGGGAGCATCATGTTCGATGGGCGTGAGCAAGAGGTGGAGCTCATTCTCACCGCTTCTCAAGATACCTTGATCGGGGCCTCGCTCCTAAAGGGCTATAAGATTATGATTGATTATCCAGGGCGCACCGTTCGGATCGAGTAACCGGTATGCTTGTCAGCGGCTCGCCCCAAAAGTAGGGACTTTGGCTGCGGCCGGAAGGGCTGGCTTTTAAAGCAGTGGAGCATGGACTGTGTTGGGTGACGGATGCGGGTGAGGAAATTGTAATGATGGCAACGAAATGAAGGAGGCTGACATGGAAGCAAGACAGGATGTCCGAATACAGGAACAGGAGCTCAAATCTTGGCCAAGGTGGCGATTATCGTCCTCAACTGGAACGGGCTGGGAGGGAATAGACATAAAGGCAGAAAAAAGAGTGATGGTTAGATCATTCAAACAGGCAAGTAAGAGGAGGTAGTAAGAATGTCTAGAAGCGCTCTTATCACCGGTATTACCGGGCAGGATGGGTCTTATTTAGCTGAACTCTTGCTAACCAAAGGCTATGAGGTTCATGGTCTCATCAGAAGATCGAGCACTTTTAATACAGACCTGAATCCGTGAAGCTATCTGGACTTTTCCTTTCGTTTCGTATCTGAAACCTGCTATACTCGAGTGTGGGGAAGCCGTTGAAGACTTTCACCCTAGAGGTGAAGATGCGTTTCGAGATAGTGCAGGGAGACGAACAACTTTCCAGTCATTCGGGCCTAGCCTTGATAGGTGCTGTACTGGACAGGACCACAATATTCGGGAGCAATTAGATGAGGTGATGTTGCCGGGACATCCATTTCCGGAGATCAGTCACGGTGAGGTGGCTACAGCCATGATTGGGCTCATCTGCCTGGGCAAGCCCGACTTCGATGCTATCGAGCCCTTCCGTGGTGACCACTTCTTCGCTCAGTCGCTGGGCCTGGATTTGGTGCCATCCAGCCCAACTC
>JAJHSB010000028.1 GCA_022684035.1 Candidatus Acetothermia bacterium
CCCCGTCAGTGGCAGTTATCAACGCCGGCAGCAGGTGGAGATACCTCCGATAAAGCCTATTGTAACAGAACATCACTATCATTCTATTCGTTGCCCCAGGTGCGGGAAGCTTATCAGGGAGGAGGTAAACGAAGAGCATAAACCATGTTGTGGGCCTCGCCTTGCTTCCCTGATCGCCATGCTTACCGCGGTGCATAATCTTCCACGACGCCATATTGACCAACTTCTGAAAGATGTTCTGGGAATCCAGGTCAGCCTGGGAACTGTCGACAACTGCGTTCATGAAGTAGGAGAGGCAGTGGGAGAACCGGTCAACGCACTCAAAGGGCAACTCCCTCAGCAGGATAAATTGAAGATTGATGAGACCGGTTGGAAAAAGGCGGGGAAAGGGAAATGGCTTTGGACTTTTGTTGCTCCCAGCTTCACCTTCTTCCACATCGCCTAAAGTCGGGGCAAGAAGGTGCTTAAAGAGATTCTGGGGCAGTTTTTCCCTGGCAGCATCACCGCGGACCGTTTTAGATCCTATCGCTTCTATCAGATGGCCGGTTGGCAAATCTGTCTGGCACACCTGCTTCGGGAGGCGAAGGGTCTGAGTCAATCTGGTGACCCCACCACATCTCGTTTCGGCGATTGGATTAGGCGCAAGTTGAAGCTGATGATAAGCCTGTGGAAGAAGGGGAAAGCCAAATCCCTGGGAATGAATACCTGTAAGGCTCGCTTGAGACGTGCCTGTCTTCTGGCCCAGGATAGTAAAGACAAGCATGTGCGAAACCTTGCCCGGGCGATATCGAAGGACTGGGAGGCAGTGACTCTCTTCACCAGAGTGGAGGGTATCTCCCCCACTAACAATGTTGCCGAGCGGAGTCTGCGCAGTCTGCAGTCTGGTGATCGCCAGGAAAATCTCCTTCGGCAACGACTCTGAAACAGGGTTGATAACTACAGCGCGCCTCCGAACAGTTGTCGCCACTGTTAGGATGCGCGGAGTCGATGTATGGGATTATCTTGCTCATGCTCTGGTTCATTATCGGTCCGGTCAATCCGTGCCCCTTTTAGACCTCCCGAGCGGGTGAACGGTTACTACACCTTGTCGCAAATCCGAGATAAAATGTTTTCTCTTGGTTTGGTTGGGCCAAAAAGCGGAAAGAAAATGTCTTTATCTTCTGTTGAGCATATTCTGAAAAATCCGTTTTATTACGGACATTTTCTTTACCGTGGGGAATTACATCAGGGAAGCCATAAGCCAATGATTACAAAGAAACTTTTTGACAAAATACAGCAAGCGTTAAAAGACAATGGCAAGCCCCGCAAAAAGCCGAAAGTTAAAGATTTTCCATTTTTGGGTTTTGCCAAGTGTGGAGAATGCGGCTATGCCATTACTGCTGAAAAACAAGTAAAGAAAAGCGGGCTGGAATTTGTTTATTACCACTGCACCTATAAAAGCAAAACTCAAAGATGTTCGCAGAGGGGCTTTTTGCGAGAAGAAAAATTAGCCGAGCAGATAAAAGAACAATGTCAAAAAGTTTCTTTGCCTGATGTTTGGCGGGATAGATTTTTGGATAAACTGAAAATGTGGGAAAACGAGAACCGCCAAACATCAGACCTTTTCGCTCAAAATCTCAAAAAGAAAATAGAGGAACTGAAAACAAAAATCATCCGGCTTACTGACGCTTACCTTGAAGGAACTTTTGAACTCTCGGAATTTCAGCAAAAGAAAAACGGTCTGACGAGCGAAAAGAAAACTTTGGAGGAAAAATTGTCGGATTTTGAACGAAAAGGCAATCATTGGCTCGAACTCACAAGAAACTGGATAATTGAAGCTAACCAAGCCAAAAATCTCGCTTCGCAAGAAAATTTTTCGAGATGAAAAATTTTCTCAAAAAAATCGGCTTGAACCGCCAAATCAACCAGCAAAAACTTTCAATTGATTTCAAAAAACCTTTTAATTTTCTCGCAAATCTGCCCGCCGAAGCCCGAGCCGAAGGCGAGGGCGAGGCGGCTAATTCAATATGGTGGAGGTGAGCGGATTCGAACCGCCAACCTCCTGCGTGCAAAGCAGGCGCTCTCCCAGTTAGAGCTACACCCCCAATATTATGAGATTATAGCGGCGGGCAAGTTAACGTCAACTTAAGTGTGCGGTGATATAGTCGCCAATCCGGTTTGCTATTGTATTGATCTGTGATTCGTTCTCTCCTTCGACCATCACCCGGATCAGCGGCTGCGTCCCCGAGGGACGGACAACGATCCGTCCCGCGCTACCTAATTTTTCCCTCTCCTGGGCGATGAATTTTTCTATCGCCGGAGATTCACGGTAAGAAGAGCCTTTTTTCAATGGAATCTCCAATGACTTTTGTGGCATAGTTTCGATTTCTGCTGCCAAATCGCTCAAAGCTGTTCCCGTGGTATGGGCGATTTTCAATAACTGGATCGCTGTAAGAATACCATCGCCTGTTGCGCTATGGTCATGGAATATGATATGGCCTGATCGTTCACCTCCAACTTGCGCGTGACGGGCGATCATCTCCTGGGAAACATTTCGGTCACCGACTGCAGTTCTGACCAACGTAATCCCTGCTTTGCGCAGAGTTCTCTCCAGCCCAAGATTACTCATGATCGTTGCTACGACTACCGGAATGGTCAAACTATTATTCCGCTTCATATATAGCGTGATAATTCCCATCATCTGATCTCCGTCAATCACATTGCCTGCAGCAGAGACAAGCATCACCCGATCACCATCGCCGTCGAATGCGATCCCTAAATCAGCTCGGTGATCGAATACCGCCTTACGCAGCGAGGCAAGCGAATTTACACCACATTCAACATTGATTCGCTCTCCAGTCAGCGAGGTATTCAATTCGATGATCTTGGCATTGAAGTGCTGCAGTACATGCGGCGCAATCTTGCCAGTTGCACCATGAGCGCAATCAACGATGATCTTCATCCCGGCAAGATCGATTCTCTGAATCGTTCCCATCAGAAACGCCGCGTAGCGACTCGATGCTGCTTCTAAAGTGATGATACCACCGATCCCCTTTGCTGAACGATGGAAATGGCTGTCGATACATCGTGTGATCTCCTCTTCCGCAGCAACGGTTATTTTGTGTCCCTGATTGTCGAAGAACTTAATTCCATTATCCTGTGGTGGATTATGCGAGGCAGAGATTATTGCACCGCAATCCGCCCGTTCGTCCTGAATAAGAAATGAGATTGCCGGAGTAGGAATGATCTCAGCTAATTTGACATCGATCCCTACCGAAGTAAATCCAGCAGCGAGACTGGCAGTAAGCATTGGGCCGGACAGGCGCGTATCGCGGCCGATGATGACTTTTCGTGTCCTGCGGCACAACAGATTGCCGGCTGCACATCCTAATTTAAGCGCCAACTCTGCTGTCAATTCTTCGTTGGCAACTCCCCGCACCCCATCAGTGCCAAATAGATTTTTCATCGACTCCTCTCTGTTTATAAAACTACAAAAAGCTCTTCCTATAGTGTATCTTTATTTAATGAGCGCGGCAAATGGACCGTTTTTCAGTAGAGATCGGTCTGTCAACAAAATAGTAGTAATGAGTTAAGAAAGAGTGCCCTGCATAGGAGGCGAAGCAGTAGTATGAAGAACCTTGGTACTTATCAAGAAAACAAGTTTTGTCCTTGACATCAAGTAGACAGAAGGGTTATAATTTCTTTTTGAAATTACTTTTGATTCGCAAATTCATCGCATCTTTCAGTGCACGAGAAAAAACAACGGAGGAAACTAATTATGCAACGCAGAAAGAAACTGATAGCTTTGTTAGGCATAGCAACTATTTTACTGGTAGTCTTTAGCGGTGGGGCAACAGGAACCGAGGGAGAGCTCATCCCGAGGTTGGTTATTGTAGCACCGCCGGGGCCACTGGCCATTCCAGCAGCGTACCTAGTAATTAATAACCGACTGGCAGCTATTGCTGCCGAGGTTGAGCTTATGATCTGGCCGAACCCGGAGATACTCACGGCGATCGTTGTCGGCGGAGATGCCGATTTCGTGACGATGCCCTCTAACCTTGCCTCTATTTTTTATAACAGAGGAATAGGGATACAATTACTCGATATCTCGGTGTGGAACATTCTCTATCTGATCAGCTCTGATCCAGAGATAACGACGCTTGCTGATCTACGTAACGAGAAGATTGCCGTACCGTTTAAAGGAGCGATGCCGGATTTAATGTTGCAGATTCTCAGCACACGACAGGGAATCGACCCGTTTGTTGACTTTAATCTGCATTATACTCCCGACCCAAGACATGCTGCCCAGCTGCTGCTGGCCGGAAAGGTAGAACATGCTGTGCTCTCCGAGCCACTGGCAACGACAGTTCTCTTGAAATCAGCTGCTCGACTGGATCGTCTCTACCGCGCGATAAGATTCGACGTTGAATGGACACGAGTTGTGGGAGAAGATATAAGGACCCCAATCGCCGGCACAGTAGCCCTGCCGCGCATTCAGGGAAGACCGGATGTTATCGATGAGTTCATCCGTCAATACAGACTGGCAATCGAATGGATGCTGAAGAATCCCAAGCAGGCTGGCCTGATGGCCGAAAAGCACTTACCTGGACTCGGATTTAAGGCCGGTCCGGTTGCTCTGTCGTTACAATACATTACCTGGAACCATGTCCAGGCGCGTGATGCCAGAGAAGACCTGGAGGCATTCTTCAGTATTTTGGCGCAATTGTCGCTAAATATTATCGGCGGCGCTCTGCCGAGTGATGAGTTCTATTACCGAGGAGTAGATCTGGAGCAAAGAAGTCGCTAAGTTGCGATAGAGTTACAGGGGAGATTGTGGAAAACCACACGGTTCATTATTTCGGGCGACTGCGCCCAAAGATCGTTTACACAATTACCGGGATCGTTACGGTAGTGGTAGGATGGCAGATTCTAAGCATGGTGATGCACGAGGTGATAGTCGCCTCGCCGCAGGCCACCCTAACTGCATTGGTACGTCTGGTACGAGAAGGGACTGTTGTTCGGATGGTGGGCATTACCATCCAGCGACTTCTACTCGGCCTATTTTTTGCCAGCACGATTGGGCTTAGTCTTGGAATCATCGCCGGTCTCAAACCTCGCTTGCGTACGTTTCTGGAGCCGGTTCGTTGGGTAGGGATGACATTACCTGCCGTGATCATCGTCGTTCTGGCGATGCTCTGGTTCGGATTTGGGAGTACTCAAGTAATCTTTGTCGTCGCGGCGATCATCACACCGATCATCTATGTAAATACAGTAGAGGGTATCTTAGCTGTTGACGAACGGATCGTCGAGATGGCCCGCGTCTATCGCTTCTCCAAACGACTTTTTCTCACGCAAGTCTATCTTCCAGCAATCGGTTCGGCAGTCCTTGCCGGATTGACACTTGCCACCGGGATTGGAATACGTGCAGTGATACTTGCTGAGCTACTCGGTGCGCTCGACGGCATCGGTCACAGCTTTGCTCGAGCGCGCAGCTTTCTCAACACACCGGAGATATTCGCCTGGATACTGGTCTGCCTCATACTGATGGGGGTACTGGAGTTCGGTCTCCTCATCCCTTTACGCCGCCGGCTCACCCGCTGGAAGCAGGAACAGTAATGATTGACTTCAAGAATGTAAGCAAGGCATTTAACGGGCATAAGGTTTTAGTTAATCTGTCATTTAATATCGCTGCGAACCAGACGGTGGGGATATTCGGGCCGTCAGGATCGGGAAAGACGACTCTGTTGCGGCTCATCACTGGTGCACTCCGGCCTGATAGCGGCGAAGTATCGGTTAAATACACCAAGATCGGTTATGTCTTTCAGGATCCTCGCTTACTGCTGTGGCGTTCGGCACTCGATAATATTAGCCTTGCTTTACAGGCACAAAATGTACCCAAGAAGACGGCGCAGAAAAGGGCGCGTATCTGGATCGAGCGACTCGGACTGCAGGGGTTTGAAGATTATTATCCCAATCAGCTGAGCGGGGGGATGATGCAGCGCGTCTCCATCGGCAGGGCTCTGGCTATTGAACCGGAGATATTGTTGCTGGATGAGCCGTTCAGTAACTTGGACGTGGAATTGAAAGATTCTCTCCTCTCGATTACCGAGCGATTACTGAAAGACTATCGTATGACAGTGGTCCATGTGACGCATGATCTCCTTGAAGCTCTGCGGCTCGATGACCGGATCTTCCGGCTTTCCAATCATGGTCATTTAGAAGAGCTGTCTCTGGATGATCGCGAGGCGCTGATGCGTGATTTTCTTGCTAAACTCACTGGAAATAGGCTTGCTGGCAAGGAGAAGTAGATGAAACTGATCACCATCGCCGGGCCACCTTCATCGGGTAAGACAGCGGTCATTATCCATACCATAAAACATCTTCTCAACGACGGGATCCTGGGTAGCTGTCGGAAAGATTGACTGCTTAGAGACCGATGCCGGGGAGCGATACCGAAGCCTGGGGATACCAGTGGTGCTCGGGTTAGCAGGCGATCTCTGCCCCGATCATTTCTACGTGTCCAATGTGGAAGAGATCATCACCTGGGCAAAGGAAGAACAGGCAGATATTGTCATGGATCGAGTAGCGATGACGGCTCATCACATTCCGTACTTCATCGAGCAGTTTCCTGTCTTTTTGAAGTATTGACATATCGTACTCCTATCAAATACAATAGTACCATCGAAATCATGATATCAAGGCAAATTTGCTTGTCAATCAATGGTTAGCCACCACGGCCAGCTAGCGAATGGACTGTCGATGAGTAGCACGGAGCTTGTGCGGATAGACGCTCTGAGACCAAACAACTGGTACATCAACAGGGCGAAACTAGATAGGGTCCGCTCCGCCTGGCGCCGGGGAGAGCATACAGGCTAAGCATACAGGCGTCCGCTCCGCCTGGCGCCGGGGAGAGCAGTTGTCTCTACCCCCGGTACTTGTGACCCTGATCGACGGCGAGTTGGGTCTCATCGACGGCCATGCGAGAGCGTACGCGGCGTATGAGAACGGCGTGTCCGAGATCCCTGCGATCTTCGAAGATCTGCACGAGATCGAGGGATCGACCGCGCTGTATGAACACATCCATAGAGCGGGACCCGGTCGGGGGGTCCGGAGCATCGCCGACCTCAAGAGCCGGATCGTGGACCCGCACGAGCACGAGAGACTCTGGATCGGCTACTGCCGCGCATGGTTGCTGGAGAATGAGGCAGACCATGGCGGCGGCTAACACCCGCTGCAGCCGACCTGCCTACCGCGCCGCGTAATAGGGGGACCCGTAATAGGGGGACACCATACTTATTTCTTTAGTTTGGATTTTGCAAGATATACCATACGTGTATGACAAGATGTTGCAAGAGTGATCGCACTTGATGATCCGCATCATGTAACACAATGTGGAAACTGCAGACAGCAGACCTTCTTCTGTGATAATGATTACAAGAGATATATTGGACTGATGTTGCATGGTGTAAAGAGCAGAAAGGAGAGATATGGGCATATTCTCTGATGCCGAATCAGATCCATAAATTGCTGTGCCCAAATCTAAAGAAAGTTTGCTTCATTTCCAATCGATGAAAGTTATCTTTTTACCGCGATAAGATATGTAGAGCTAAACCATGTGCGTGCTGAGATTGTAAATGACCCGGGGGTATATTATTGGACAGGTGTAGATGATAAACTTATCAAAGTAACTTCTTATTTGAAACCGTTAGGGATTGGCGAGAATTTTTGTTATTCAGGAATCAACGAGAAAGAATATAGAAGAACTGTGCCACACAAACGAACAGGAAGACTTTTGGGAAGCGAGAGATTTGTGAAATAGCTTGAAAAAACTGTAGATAGGATTTTGCCAAACAAAAACCGAGGAGAAAGAAAAGAGGTAAGGTGAAATAAGTATGGTGTCCCTGATTTCCCATTTCCCAATGACGCGATTCTGGCGGCGCTGACTGACAAGTTCGGCGAAGGTTATCCTGAAGTGAGAATCTTTGTCGAGCCGTCGTAGAAGTCGTTACCTAACCCATTTCTTCTTACAGAGGTTACCAGTGCTCCCTTTACTAACGTTCGATTGGAAAATAGCAGCCAGTATTTTCCGCAAAGAGGTAGGCAAAGACCAAATTATGATCGCCGGCATCGACGAAGTCGGTCGCGGCACATTGGCCGGACCGGTCGTTGCCGGATGTGTCCACTTCCCTGCATTTACCAATCTTATCCACTCGGTAAAAAAAGAAGAGCAGGAAGAAGCGTTTTGGAGTAAGATAACCGATTCAAAGCGTCTTTTGCCGAAACAGCGAGTAATATTATCCGAGCAGATAAAAGAGCACTCCCAGTGGGGAGTCGGAGCTGTCACAGCAGCACAAATAGATGAAATCGGCATCGCCACCGCCACGCGCTTGGCTGCGTACCGCGCCTACTGCGCAATGGGAATACCAGTCGATCTCCTCTTGCTCGATGGGGCCATTGCCTCACCTTCCGTAAATTCAAGTAACATTGCCAATCTTTGGAGCTTACAAGGCAAAGAAGAGACTTCCTCTCATCGCGCTTCCATAGTCATCCACTCGATAACCCGCGGTGACTCTTATTCACTCCACATCGCTGCTGCCTCGATCGTCGCAAAAGTCTTTCGCGACCAACTTATGGTCAGTCTCGATCAAGCCTTTCCTCAATATGGATTCGCTGCTCACAAGGGATATCCAACAGCTGCCCATTGCCGTGCAATTGCAAGATATGGTCTCTCCCCCCTCCATCGCCATACCTTTGCGCGCAAGCATAAACCCTAAGTTGCGAAGGAACAACGCAGGTTCAAAGTTCTACCAGAAAGACACAACTTCTGCTTACCTTCCCGTTCTACGGGATTGGCCTCATTATCGCTCCTACGCTCGCGTGGACGCTGCTGCGGATAGTCTCTATCAGCGCGTACTACATCTCAGGAAAAGGATGGATTTCCAAAGTGGTGATGATCGTGGGAATGCCGTTTACCCTCTGATAGTATCTGGGTTTGTTGGCCGATATCTCGCCGCATTGCCTCATCAAAAAAGTACTCCAGGCTGTCCAAAAAGTCCGGCGGGGGAGGTAACTGGCGGCATGGTATATTAAGGTATAATGTGAGCAAAGGATGCTTCTTCCGGAGGTAATCGCAAATGAAAATATTCAGGAAATACAGTCAGAATCAGATGTTCCTGCTTCCCCCCTTCGCTAGACGAATTTGTGCCCGAGAATCATGAGGCATGCATTATCAATGACGTGGTGGATACCATGGATCTATCGCCGTTGCTTGCCAAATATGCCGGCGGTGGTGCACCAGCTTACCACCCAGCGATGATGTTGAAGGGAATCGTCTACGCCTACAGCGAGAAGATCTACAGCTCCCGAAGCATTGCGCAAAAGCTGAAGATGGACACAGCGTTTATGTTCTTATCAGGTCTGCAATCTCCCGATTTCCGAACCATCTGTCTTTTCCGCGCTTAAGCACGCTGATGTACTTTCCAATCTATTTGTCGAGGTGGTGAGGCTCTGTGCTTCTTTAGGCATGGTAGGATTAGGGCACATTGCCTTCGATGGCAC
>JAJHSB010000068.1 GCA_022684035.1 Candidatus Acetothermia bacterium
CAATCCCGTTCCTTATAATCCTACAGAGTTTGTTTTGCCCCTAACCCGGACAAGCCGGAAATCCCAATGACCAAATCTCAATTTCCAAACAATAACCAAATCCCAATAACCAAACTTCTATGAGCGATTTGTCAACAATCGAGGAAAATACTCCGGCCTTTCTGTTTGAGATTTTGGTCATTGGTCATTGAGATTTGTTTGGAAATTGGTGTTTGGAATTTGTGATTTCAATTCCTTCCCATTTTGCGCAAGACTTCAGATTTTAGTATCTAAACGAGCATTATCTCTTTGAGATTGCCACGAGTTCTCCGAACTCTCGCAATGACAAGAAAGAAGAGACGCTGCACCCGCGCAATGACAAGAAAAAGAAGGCGCAAAGGAAAAGAGGGAAAGAGAAATAACATGTAGGGGCAATGGTTTAAAACTGTGAATCTTAAACCATTGAACCCCGGCACTTTGAACTTGAACAGTTTCCTTGTCGCTTGTGCGAGAAAAGCATTGTGTTATAATAAATGTGAGTTATGTCTTAGGCGGAAGCCATCCAGACTCGTTCTGGGTGGCTTTTTTGTGGTTTCTACAATAAGGAGAATTATGACCAACTATCTGATCATCTTCGGTTATCTGATAATCGTTTTAGTCGTAGGATTGTATGCGCAGCGTTACGGTCGTTCGACGAGCGAAAGTTACTTTCTTGCTGACCGTAGGCTTACACCGATCGTCCTCTTCTTCACGATGATGGCGACCAACTTCAGTGCATTTACTGTCTTCGGGTTTGCCGGCGCTGGGTATCGAATCGGCTATGCATTCTATCCGATCATGGGGTTTGGAACCGGCTTTATGGGATTGGCCTTCTTTGTCATCGGCAGACGGGTTTATCTACTGGGAAGAACGAGAGGGTATATCACCCCTGCCGACCTTATCACCGACCGTTTTCAGAGTCGGCTGTTACGCATCCTCTTCTTTGCCGTAATGGCAATCTTTACACTTCCTTATATCGCGATGCAGCCAATAGCAGCCGGCTTTGCTCTTCAGCAACTTCTGGGCTTTCACCATTTTCTCGGTGCAGCGATTATCACTTTGTTTGTCGTTGTGTACACATTCTTTGGGGGAATGCGCGGAGTAGCTTGGACAGATATAATTCAGGGCTCGATGAAGCTCGTCTTTCTCGCAGTGGCGCTGGTGCTGATCGCACAAGTCCATGGCGGTCTATCCACAGCGAATTCTCTTTTGTATGCTCAGCAAGGAGAACTCTTCTCCCGACCGGGGGTCGGAGGAGCTTTTCCCCCTCTCATTTGGATGAGTTTTATGATGTTGTGGTTCTTCTGTAATCCGATGTTTCCCCAGCTCTTTCAACGGTTTTACGCTGCACAGAAGGAGAACGCGTTGGCAACAACGATGATTCTCTATCCAGTGGTCACTGGTTCCTTATTCCTCTTGCCAGTAACGATCGGGATGCTCGGTCATCTCTCCTTTCCAGGATTAACCGGCGAGGCTACTGATGCTATCTTGCCGATGCTGGTGACGCGATATCTCCCCGCGTCGCTCGCCGCATTCGTTATTGCCAGTGGATTAGCGGCATTGATGTCAACGATGGATTCCCAACTCCTTACCCTCTCTTCGATGTTTAGCCATGACATCTATCGACCGGCAACTGGTAAGCAGGGATATCGTGCTGGTAAGATATTCGTCGTTGTGCTTGCACTGGCCGGACTGGCGATCGCCTATCGTCCGCCGGCGACGCTCTTTGAGATTGCTACGCAGACATTCACTGGCCTGGCAGTCCTCTTCCCCACTGTCCTGGCAACACTTTATTGGCGCAATGCTACCGCAAAAGGAGCGATTGCATCGATAGTCGTTGGCCAGGTTCTCGTTGTTTGCTACTATTTTGACTTGCTGCCGCGGCTGGGGATGCTCCCTGTTATACCGATTCTCGTTATTACGACGGCCGTACTGATCCTCGTTAGCCTACTCACTACAGGCAAGGGAACGCGTGAATATCTTCAGAGCCTTAATCAATTGACCGGCAAGCGTTCGCGCAGAGCTTCGCTCGGATGGGCAGCTTGCTTCCTCGGTCTCCTCTTTCTTGCTAATGATTTCTGGGCATGGGGCAAAGGGAGCCCGACCCTCTTTGGTTTTCCCGGTTGGATATGGTACTTCCTCGGACTGAATATCTTACTGATCATCGGTTATTATCTCTTTATTCGCTATTACTGGCGACCTGATAGATAATTTTTGTACTTCTCCGCAGAAAGGATTAGAATACGTAGTCGGGCTCGTCGCAAAACTACGTATTATTCGCTTTATGCAAATGACTATAGTCATAGAAAACGGTAAGCATTGAACGAGGCAAGTGAAGATGAACCTCAACGCAGCAGTAAAAGTAATCTCTGTCGATCCGCTTTGTCCTGATCGCGCGATCCTTGCACAAGCAGGTGAGATGATCCGCCAGGGACGGCTCGTTGCATTCCCGACGGAGACGGTTTACGGCCTGGGAGCTGATGGTCTCTCAGCACCGGCAGTGCGACGTATCTTTGTTGCTAAGGGACGACCAGCTGACAATCCGCTCATCCTTCATATTGCGTCGCTTAATGATCTGCCACGGGTCGCCTGTCAGGTGCCATCGTCTGCTTATGCTCTGGCAGAGCGATTTTGGCCTGGTCCGTTGACACTGATTCTACCGCGCAATAAGACTGTACCGGCTGAAGTGAGTGCTGGTCTGGATACGGTCGCTGTACGTATTCCTGCTCATCGTGTCGCGTTGGCACTGATTAATGCCGGTAGAACACCGATTGCCGCTCCATCAGCCAATCGTGCGGGAAGACCGAGTCCGACTACTGCGGCACATGTTCTCCACGATTTAGGAGAACGGATAGATCTGCTCCTCGATGGCGGAGAGACTGATGTCGGGGTGGAATCAACTGTTCTCGATTTAACGGTGACTCCCCCATGCCTCTTACGTCCCGGTGGCATTACTATTGAAGAGTTAAAGCAGGTCATCGGAAGAGTCGATCTGATCGGAGTAGAAAAAACAGACAGCGGACCGGCTCGCTCACCCGGATTAAAATATCGCCATTACGCACCGCAGACGCCGCTTCTCCTTGTCAGCGGAGCAGAGATGGTCGCAAAGATTATCGCGCTGATCGCTCAGTATCAGGGAGAAGGCCGACGGGTGGGAGTGCTGGCAGGAGAAGAGAACAGCAACTACTACAAAGAGGCAGATTATCTCGTTATAATTGGTCGGCGAGCTGACCTTCTGCAAATCGCGAAGAACCTCTTTGCCGGGTTACGGCGGCTCGATGCAGCTGGAATGGATGTGCTCGTGGCAGAGATATTCGATGAGCAGGGAATAGGTGTCGCGATAATGAACCGACTACGCAAAGCAGCAAGTGAGATTATATGAATCGAGCATCGATCATAAAAATTGCCCGTAAGATCCTCGCAATCCTCATGATCATGTGGGGGATATTCGCGCTTGTAACTCCGCTTACTCCCGCCTCATGGCTTATATTGATCGGTCTTTCCATCCTTCTCGGTAGACGAGTTACGCTCGCTGATTTACAAAAGAGATTGCCATGGTTGCGCTGGAATAAAAAGGAAGGCGACTCCTCGACCGAGGAGCCGCCGCCTAAGTAAGATCAGAGGGGCTTGAATCTCGCTTGAAAGAAGCGCAAATCTTTCGGTTCATAGACCATCTCCAAACCGGACATCTCGTTACGATGTGCGTAGAGGTCGATAACCCCCTGCGCAACAATATCCATGTGCGAATTAGTGTAAACGCGACGCGGAATAGTGAGTCGCACCAATTCTAATTGCGGATAGTTATGATCTCCTGTCTCTTTGTTGCGACCGGCAGAGACGATTCCCCGCTCCATTGCTCGCACTCCACATTCAACGTACAGTGCAGCAGCGAGGGTTTGTGCAGGAAACCGATCCTGTGGAATATGAGGCAGGAATCGCTTGGCATCAAGATAGACAGCATGCCCTCCAATCGGAACAACGATTGGAACACCAGCGGCGAGGAGTTGTTCGCCTAAATAACGAGTTTGCTCGATCCGCCAGGTGACACTATCTTCAGTGGCGACCGCCTCGCGCATTCCACGCGCCATTGCTTCTAAATCTCGCCCGGCTAACCCTCCATAGGTGTGAAGACCTTCATAGATAACGACCAGTTTCTTTGCTTCTTCAAAGAGCCGCTCATCGTCAGTGGCGAGGAATCCACCGATATTGACTAAGCAATCTTTCTTCCCGCTTACTGTGGCGCCGTCAGAATATGAGCATATCTCCCGTACGATCTCTTTGATGGAGCGATTTTCATTCCCTGCTTCCCGCTCTTTGATAAAGAAAGCGTTCTCCACTGTGCGTGCAGCGTCGAGGATGACTTTTATCTTGTATTGATTGCACAGATCCCTTACTTGCCGCAGATTCTCCAACGAGACCGGCTGCCCCCCGGCCATATTTACAGTCGTTGCTATACTGATGTACGGGATCTTCTTTGGTCCTACTTCATCGATCAAACGTTGCAGTTTGGCTAAGTCGGTATTCCCCTTAAACGGATGCGTGCTCTGCGGGTCGTGTGCTTCGTCGATGATTACATCAACGAAGGTTCCACCAGCCAGTTCCTGGTGGAGTTTGGTGGTGGTAAAGTACATGTTCCCTGGAATGTAATCGCCTTTTTTGATCAGTATTTTGGAGAGGATATGCTCAGCGCCCCGCCCCTGATGCGTAGGGACGGTATAGCGATATCCATAGACCTCGGTCACTGCGGCAACCAGATTATCAAAGCTAACGCTGCCGGCATAGGCCTCGTCGCCGATCATCATCCCTGCCCATTGATCATCGCTCATCGCCGAGGTGCCGGAATCGGTCAATAAATCGATATAGACGGCATCACTGGGCAGTAGGAAAGTATTGTATCCTGCTGTGGCAATTATGCTTTGGCGTTCTTCCTTTGTCGTGCGGCGCAGTAGCTGAACCACCTTTATCTTATACGGTTCTGCTATTAGGCGTTTAGACATTACCTAAACCTCCACATGGAAATGATAAGAGAAACTCGTTTTACAACTGCAGTAAGACGAGTAAAACGAGTCTATGAGCGATTATATACCATATTTTGTTTGTTTACAACACAAATTTTCTTTGCTACATCCGTTTCAGTTTCAGATATGGTTTATTTATCGTTCGTTGCGAGTGCATGGTTGACTTCTGATAAGTATATCCTATACTTAAGGATCGTTGATTTACTTACTTCCGAGGATGCGATAATAAGGAAGTGTTGATCGAGAAGATACGGATTACTTGATGACTATTGACCTGTTAAGAAGCACAAGCAAAGGTCTTTGAAAAAGATACAATAAGGAGACAAAAGTTATGAGCAATGCCAAATTTACGCTACCGGAACCAATAAATGAACCTATTTTAGCCTATCAACCCGGAAGCCCCCAGCGGGCCGCATTAAAGAAGAGATTGGCAGAACTTGCCAGAGAGACGATCGAAATCCCGCTCATTATCGGGGGAAAAGAGATCAGAACCGGTAATTTGGGCAAATGTGTAATGCCTCATGATCATCAGCATGTCTTGGCAACCTATCATAAAGGTGGTCCTGCAGAGATGAACGCAGCAATCGAGGCCTCTCAACGAGCATGGAAAACGTGGTCTGTCATGCCGTGGACAGAACGGGCCAGTATCTTTATGAAGATGGCTGAAATGCTCTCTGGCCCCTGGAGAGCAACCTTAAATGGCGCTACTATGCTCGGTCAGAGCAAAAATGCATTCCAAGCAGAGATAGACTCGGCATGCGAACTTATCGATTTTCTCAATTTTAACGTTAAGTTTATGGAGATGATCTATGAACAGCAGCCGATTTCCGCGAAAGGAATGTGGAACCGGATAGAACAACGCGCCCTGGAGGGGTTTGTCTTTGCAATAACACCATTTAATTTTACGGCCATCGCTGGCAACCTGCCGACAGCGCCAGCAATGATGGGTAATACAATCGTCTGGAAACCCGCATCTTCAGCGGTCTATTCTGCCTACTATGTGATGAAACTGGCGCAAGAAGCAGGGCTGCCGGCAGGGGTGATAAACTTTATTCCGGGTAACGGAGCAGAGTTAGGCCCTGTTGCACTACGACACCCCAAACTGGCTGGAGTTCACTTTACAGGCAGCACCTCGGCATTCCAGGAGATATGGAAGACCATCGGGGAGAATATCGCTTCCTACCATACATACCCGCGAATAGTAGGGGAAACAGGCGGCAAGGACTTTATCTTTGCTCACAAGAGTGCTGATCTCAAAGAGCTGACTACTGCTATGGTGAGAGGAGCATTTGAGTATCAAGGGCAAAAATGTTCGGCTGCTTCACGGGCTTACATTCCGAAATCAATCTGGCCCGCACTGAAGGAGATGCTTATTGCAACAATCAAGACAATTAAGATAGGTGATGTACGTAATTTTACCAATTTCGTAAATGCCGTTATCGACCGGGCGGCATTTGATAGCATCACCGGATACATCAATTATGCGAAAAACTCATCTGATGCTAAGATCCTTATCGGTGGAGGAAGCGATGGCTCGAAAGGATACTTTATCGAGCCCACCATCATCGTAACGAATAACCCGCATTTTAAGACGATGGAAGAAGAGATCTTTGGGCCTGTGCTGACAGTCTATGTTTATGATGATGATAGACTGGAAGAGACGCTTAAGCTGTGTAATTCCACCTCCGCCTATGGTCTGACCGGCGCGATCATCGCCAAAGACCGGGAAGTAATTGCGCTTGCTTCAAGAGAGTTGCTTCATGCCGCCGGTAACTTTTACATCAATGATAAGCCTACCGGAGCGGTCGTTGGCCAACAACCTTTTGGTGGGAGCCGCGCCTCCGGCACAAATGACAAGGCAGGCAGCATGCTCAATCTACTTAAGTGGGTATCTCCCCGCACCGTGAAAGAGACCTTTGTTCCACCAACGGATTATCGTTATCCCTTTATGGAAGAGGAATGACCTGCTGTCGGGGCGGGGTTTAAAACCCCCCCGACAAGGGTGATAATGATGCCATAGCGTAAAGGGCCATCTTTTCATCG
>JAJHSB010000010.1 GCA_022684035.1 Candidatus Acetothermia bacterium
ACAAAGACCCGCAGAAGCTGAAGTTCGTAAAGAGATAGGGCATTGGGAAGGAGATAGCATAGTCAGCAGAAAGAGCCTTGCTGTATTAAACAGTCTGACAGAGAGAGCAAGCAGGCTGTTGTTATTGACAAAGCTGCCTAAAAAGACGGCGAATGAAACGGCAGATGCAGTAATCAAGAGATTCGGGACACTGCCTGAGGATATGAAAAAGACATTGACAATAGACAACGGCACCGAGAATACTCTGCATGAGGCAATAACAGCAAAAACAGGGGTAAAATGCTATTTTGCCGACCCTTATGCCTCGTGGCAGAGAGGAGGCAATGAGCAGATTAATGGACTTGTAAGAAGATACATGCCAAAGGGAACTGATTTCAGTAGAATAACTAATGAGGAGATTGCTCAGATAGCATGGGCAATCAATAGCCGTCCAAGAAAGTGTCTTGGGTTTAAAACACCAATTGAAGTCGCTTCTAAGTTCGTTGCACTTGGAGGTTGAATGTGGCTTTGGAAATTGAGATTTGGTCATTGGGATTTCCGGCTTGTCCGGGTTAGGGGCAGAACAAGCTCTGTAGGATTAAGCAACGGGATTGCTTCGCAGACTCGCATAACAGAAGAAGGTGTAGAGAAAACGATGTTAGGTTTGAGTTTTGGGTGTGCATGCGGTGCGAGAAGTGTAATAGTTCACAACCATCTTCCTCGAACCGTCTCCGACCTTTGGACATTGGACTTCTGGACTCTCTTATACCTATCCGTGGACCATTGTTTTACCCATTGATACTCGCTCTTTCGGCAAGTAACTTACGAATACGGATTTTGCCAGTTTAGCGATCGTCTCTGTCTCTTCTCGTCTATCGCCAAATTTGTAGTGACGTCGTAATGCGGTATATTTCGGAGCAGCATAGGGATGGAACGGCAATAGATCGATGCGGGTTACTTTTTCTCCCGCAGCAACAATGAGTCGTGCCATTTCTTTCCATATGCTCTTATTATCGTTGTATCCAGGAATGATCGGGATTCTAACCCATATCTCTGTATTTTGATTTATCAATTTTTTGAAGTTGGCAATATTGAGTGCTGATTGTACCGCTGGGTCATCAGTATGTTTGATGTCGTATAACCAGAGATCGACAACGGGCAGAAACCGCGCTACTGTTTCCCAGGAAAGTGTACCTGAAGTGTCGATTGCTGTGTGAATACCAGATGCTTTTACCCGTCGGCAAAGTTCGTACGAAAAATCTCCGCTCAGAAGTGGTTCGCCCCCGGAGATGGTCAATCCACCGTTGGTTTGCTTGTAGATCAGCTGATATTTAAGTAGATCATTCAGTAGCCAATCGATTGTATATTCCTTGCCGGCAAAGGATAATGCACCTGTGGGACAGATATCCACACATTTAAAGTACCTGGGATCGGCAGCATCTTTTATCCGAATCGGCATCTGCTTCTGCGGGAGATTTGTGCCGATTGCTGTAAGACAGAGACCACATTGTATACAGAATTGTTCGTAGGTAAAGACCTCTTGCTCAAGGAGCTGTGTCTCTGGATTGTGGCACCATTCACACCGCAGGTTGCATCCTTTGACAAAGATTGTGTATCTACACCCTGGTCCGTCAAGGATTGAATCTCTAACGATTTTGGTGAGCAGCAACTCCTAACCTCGCTGTAGAGTTCGGGAAAGAATGATCTCTTGCAACTCGGAGGTAAGTTTCACCCAATTGGCAGTATATCCAGAGACACGGATGGTCAGATTTGGATACTTCGCCGGATTTTTCTGTGCGTCCCGCAATAGGTTGGGATCAACGACATTAAACTGTATCTGCGAGAGACCCTTACGGTTCCACATTTTCAGAATGGCTTTCATCCAAGCAATACCTTGCTCTCCTTCCAAAAGCTCAGGCGCAATCCACTGATTCAGCAGCAAGCCCTTGGTGCGGAAATGGTCCACCGTGCTAACAGACGAGAGGACAGGGAAGATACCGTTACGATCGGTTCCATGATCAGGGGAGATACCACCGTCAGCCACGGGTTTTCCCGCCAGTTTGCCATCAGGCAATGCACCGATCATACCGGCAGTAGCTTGATAGATGGATACACTTTGCGCCACGATCGACCAGAAGTGCCCGTTGATGTCAAAGGTATTCGCTGCGATATCCGAACACATCTTGAATATCTCACGCGCAATCTCATCAACATAATGATCGTCATTTCCAAATTTGGGCACTTTATTGATGCACTCTTGCCGCATCGCTTCTTTACCTTCCCAGTTAGATTTGATCGCTGCGGTGATTTCCGTTAGGGTATATTTTTTCTCTTCAAAGGCAAGTTTTTTGATCACTGCAAGTGAGTTTACAACATTGATCACCCCAACCATATTGAGCCAGCAGTTATTCGGATAATCCTCATAAGTAACAGCATCGATACCTGTCTCGAGCGGTGAGCGGTGCAAGGCGGAAACCAATGGATTGGGGCGGTATATCTTCTCATAATGACGCGCTAAATTTCGCACATTGACCGCAGTTTTAACTGCAAAGGTCAACTGTTTACGCACTGCAGAGATAACATCTTCGTATGACTTAAATTCAGATGCTGGGCGCTCATCTGGCCCTATCTTCTCTCCGGTGACCAAGCAGTTTCCCTCGTTTAATGCCAGTTCCATGCTCTTTGCGGCAATCACAGTAAGGGCAAGACGTTTGGTGGTGTTGCAGGAATCGACCGGGCAACAAGAGACACAACCGACTACCCCGGAGTTGCGTGCCGCTTCAATCGGGATGCCTTGGCGGATCAAACTTTGCACCATCCAGTCGCCATTGGTGAACGAGGGATAGCCGAGTCCAGTACGGATCGTTTTGATTGCCTCCACCAGGGAAGAATCACGCATCTTTTCGTGGTACATAAACGAAATTGTCGGTTGGTTGAGTCGGACACTCTGTGCTGCTTGCAAGATGAGATCCGTAAGTTCATTACATGCATCAGTGCCGTCAGACTTTACTCCTCCGAGAGACCAAATCGGCAATGCGCCGTTCCCTTCGAAATGGAGACGTCGTTTACGTGAAAAGAAGGCACCTAAGGCTTGTACCTTGAGCATCAGTGCCTCTATCAGCTCCTGTGCCTGCTCTCGTGTGATCTTACCTTCGTCGATTACATCTTTTTTGTAGAACGGCCAGAGAGACTGATCAATACGGACAAGAGAACCAAATGCAGCACTGTCGATGCAGGTGAAGATCAGATGAAGAAAGAAAAACCCCTGACAGGCTTCCCACAAACTTTTAGGCGGCTCCTTCAGGGCAGATTTTAGAATCTCAGCGATCTGTAGCATCTCTTCGCGGCACAGTATATTGCTTTGTGCTGTTTCCAACGCCAGCGTGTGGAATCGCTCGACATATGCGTTCAGACCATCCAGGGCGAGCAACATCGCTTCGTATAAATAGCGAGCGTTGATAAGCTTACTTGAAGCTTGCTGACCGATTTGTTCTTTGATTTCATCCAGCTTGGCATTGATCTTTTCCCTGATCTTGCTGGTTCCATGCTCAAATACATAATCCCAGTTGGGAATACAGTGCTGGATACCATCCTGCCAAGTAGTACTGATAAAACTGGAAGATGCACTCACAATCTTTTTGATCCAGTCGCTCATATTCTCCGCGACTTTGTCGGCGATATTCCTCCCTGCCCAGTATTGCAGTAACTCCTCTGCTATTTCCCTGTCCTGTTCGCGTACGTATCCGTCCGCGATTGCCTCGCGGAGCAAATTACAATTTATTTCCGGGAATATCGACAAGGCATGAGGATCGGCATGAGGGTTTCCCACGATTAACTCATTTGGAAGGATAGCAATAGAGATATTCTTTAAAACATGCGCCTGGGCTTTGGCCCGTCTGATAAGCGGCTCACACCCTTCTGTCTCTTTATAGGAGTCCATATATAACTTGGCTCGGGAGAGATCGACAAAGATTCCATCCTCATACTTGCCTCCATAACAGGCTTTTGACACCAGATCGTCTCTCAACTTACTTATTCGGTCAGTGCATCCAAATTTCATAATCCCTCCACTTTGGTAATTAGGTTCTATTTTTGTGACCACGGATTATTTTGTATATTTCATCATCGGTCATAGTTGTAGATGATTCTTTTGCCTCTCTTAAAATAATTGACACTAAATCCGGCTCCGGCTCCAACCCTCTTTCTTGAAACCAATATTGCACATTGGCTTTACCGCTCATCGGTCCAATCTCAATGATCTGCTTAAACCCTAAAATGTATGCCGGGATTGAAGAATAGACTAGATCGCGCAGCCAATGATCCTCTTCCTTGGCAATCGATTTGATGATTGCCGCAGCATGGGTACCGGTAGCAGTTCTAAATGCATCCTGCCCAACTACCGGGTAATTAGTGGGAATTGGAACTCCGCAGTATTTGGAGACAACATTACAATATTCTTTAAGTTTCGTTAAGTCATGCTCGATAATTCCCATTAGTTTTAGATTGACTAAAATCAAGTCCATTGGTGTGTTACCGGCTCGCTCGCCGATCCCCAATGCGGTTCCGTGGATACGGTCGGCTCCAGTCGCAATAGCGGCCAGTGTATTTCCGATCGCCAATCCTCGATCAGAATGGCCATGCCAATCGATCTTGATATCTTTTCCGGTCGGTTCGATGATCTCGTCTCGTATATACTGAATCAATGACCTAACACCGGTCGGAGTTGCATGTCCAACGGTATCACACAGACAGACCCGCTTTGCGCCATATTCAATCGCAGTGGCTAGTAGTCTGTTAAGTGTTTCCGGATCAGTTCGTGTTGTGTCTTCAACAACGTACATCACCAAAGAGTTATTGGAGACTGCAAATTTGACAGACTCTTGTGTTAGCCTGAGCAAGCACTCTAAATCCCAACCTTCGGCATATCTGCGAATCGGACTTGAACCGATGAATATATGAACTTCGATCGGCAGCCCCGCTCGCTGTGAAATATCTACCACTGGTTCAACATCTGTAATTAGTGCCCGTGCCGCACATCCAGCCTGGATGGAGAGATTGCACTGTACAATCTCTCTTGCCAGCCGTTCTACATCACCGGCGATCTTCTCGCTTGCGGCAGGAAACCCAATATCAGCGATATCAATTCCCAGTTCATCCATCAGATGGAGAATTTCCAATTTCTGCTCGACTGAGGGATTAATTACAGACGGTGACTGCAAACCATCGCGCAGTGTTTCATCATCCAACTCGACATTAGAATTGAATGACGCAACATCCTGTTTATTCCAATCATAGATCAAAGATTCTCTTTTCGTATTCATCCTGACTTACGGCCTGCCGAGGAATAATCACATTAGTAATCTGATTATAACTGTTATGGTTCTTTCCCGCAATAGAATAAAATGGACATGCGGGTGTAATTCCGCACCACATGCCTGCTCGGAGCCCCACCTGCGCTCGGACAGAGAGACAACAGGCAGGGAAGGAAGATCTAGCTTGTGCACCTTTTCGGGGTCAGGGACGACCCCCGAATATTTAATCGTAATTCTCGGTAAGGGCACGACCCCGTGGAATACTCGATTTCCAAAGGTAATTTGAAATGATAAATGAAAGAAGGAGGATGCGCCGTATCTTCTTTTCTCTGTCATTGCGAGAGTTCGCAGAACTCGTGGCAATCTCGAACAAAGAATTCTCGTTGAGGCACAAAACAAACGACGGAGGCTAACGTAACGGGATTGCGTCGTTACCTCTTCGCGTTGCTCGGGAACTTCAGCTTAAGAGATGAGATTCTCCAGGTACTCTTTGATATCCTCCAGTCCATAGATTGTCTTGAGCAGTTTGTTATCCTCTAACCAGGCATCTTTGATCGTATCGTCGCGCCGGATCTCGATATCATTGATCCCCAAGCTTGCAACCATATTCCTTGCTTCTTCTTCGATATATCTGTCTTTCACACGGAATAAGAACCTTGAAAAACTCGGCATCGTTCCACCTCCAGGACTGAAAGTATACCCGTTATTGCTAAGGAACCAATCGGAGAACTCCCTGAAGAACGATAGGATTTGGAATCCTTTTTTGGTGATAAACTCAAAACTTTCTGTCACCTGAGTTCGTTGAGTAATAGCTGCAGTTGACAGAGCGGTAATCCGAGCACATTGTAGTAATCACCTTCAATGCGCTCGATGAAGAGAGCTGCTTTCCCTTCGATCGAATAGGCGCCTGCTTTGCCCCGATACTCTTCTTCATCTAAATAGAATTCGATTTCCGCCGGTGAAAGTTTTCTGAATGTAACCGTTGTCCCTACTACTGCTTGCCGCTCTTTGCCGGTCTCAGTGGCGAAAAGATAAAGGCCGGTAATTACAATGTGTTCTCGATTGCTCAGTCGGGTCAACATGTGGTGTGCTTCACTGCGGGTAGTCGGTTTTCCGAAGGTCTTACTATCAATGAGAACCATTGTATCAGCTCCGATGATGATCCCGCGGTAGCCTTGCGCTGCTACGGCTTCTGCTTTACGTTTAGCGAGGATGACTACCCGATCACGCGGGTCACACGGATCATCTACTCCTTCTTCCTGTACACCACTCTTTATCGCAATAAAGTCTCTGGTTATGTAGTGAAGCAATTCTATCCGTCGCGGTGAACCGCTAGCAAGGATCAATCGGTTACTTAAGTCCATCGTCGTGTAAAGCGGGGAGGCAATCAGTTGATTCACTCCTTTGGTAAGATACGATAACGCCCGATAAAGCGATATCTTGCGTATCTTTCTTTGAGTAGTTCATCGTTCGATAGCGAGGATAGATAACTAAGATGACGGATGAGCACCTCTTTCAAGTTAGCCGCAGTCTCTTGCAGATCGGTATGTGCTCCTCCTAGTGATTCAGGGATGATCTCATCGATCAAGCCAAGCTCTTTAAGGCGTGATGCTGTCAGACCAAGCGCCCTAGCCGCTTCAGAAATCATTCCATTATCTCTCCAGAGGATGGCAGCGCATCCTTCCGGGCTGATTACTGAATAAGTAGCATTTTCCAACATCATAATCCGGTCAGCAACTCCGATTGCGAGTGCCCCGCCGCTGCCTCCTTCACCGATCACAATCGCGATCGTCGGCACTTTGAGCTGGGACATCTCCTGGAGATTATTGGCAATAGCACCGCTGATATTAAGCTCTTCTGATTCAATACCGGGATAGGCGCCGGGAGTGTCGATCAAAGTGATCACTGGGAAGGAGAAACGTTCAGCGAGTTTCATCACTCGTAGCGCTTTACGGTACCCCTGCGGACGAGACATACCAAAGAAGCGTTCTTTCTTCTCCTCTGGAGTGCGTCCTTTCTGTTGTGCGACAATCATCACTGTTCGTTGTTTCAATTTTGCTAATCCAACGATCATAGCGCGATCGTCGCCGTAGATCCGGTCTCCATGCAACTCATAGAAATTGCCAAATATTTCCGGAATATAATCGAGCGCATAAGGCCTCTGTGGATGGCGGGAGAGCTTTACTCGATCCCAATCGGCAAGCTTGGCGTATGATGCAGCTGTGAGTCTTCGGAGTTTTTCTTCCAGCAGCAGGATCTCCGAAGAGAGGTCGATCTCTCCATTCGCATTTAATCTTCGCAGTTCGTTGATCTGCTCCCGTAATGCTGCCAATGTCATCTCGTCCTTCATTCTGCCTCCAAAAAGAAACTGAGCAACTTAGACAGCTCGTCACGAAGATTCTCGCGCGATACAACCCGATCTACACTACCATGCGAGAGAGCAAAGGCATCGGTCTGAAAGTCATCCGGAAGCTCTTCGCCAGTTGTATTTTGAATGACCCGCCGGCCGGCAAAGCCGATTAATGCTCCTTTTTCAGCGATGATCACATCACCGAGACTGGCGATTGAGGCAGCTACTCCACCAGTGGTGGGATAAGTCATGATTGAAATAAATAGAATTTTATTCTCAGATAATTTTGCGCGTACAGCAGAGGTTTTTGCCATTTGAAAGAGAGAGAAGACACCCTCTTGCATCCGCGCTCCTCCTGAAGAGGAGATCAGAATAAATGGTCGGTTAAGCCGAAGTGCCTCTTCCATGCCATGGCAAATCTGTTCTCCCATCACCGATCCCATTGAACCCCCGACAAACCGGAACTCCATTGCAGCGATGATTACTCCTTTACCATTGATCGTTGCACTGCCGAGAATGAGTGCATCTGCCAGCTCGGTGTTGGCCTGTGCTTCTTCAATTCGCTTGAGATATGGCTTAGAATCAATAAAATTAAGCGGATCATCAGCGATAATCGACTTGGAGATATCAGTAAAACTCTTGTCATCTATCAGTGATTCTATTCTCTCCCGTGCTGTCAAAAAGAAATATTCACCACACTTTGGACAGATGTTGTTGTTTTCGCGCACCCGTTTTTTAAAGATGAGTTCACTGCATGCCTTACATTTTAACCACAGGCTCTCATCATCCTGTCGCTCAAGTTTTACGTTAAAATAGTCTCTATCTTTTAAGCTCATTTCGATGAATCCCTCCTTGGGAGTCTGGAACCAATTTAAGCGGTAACTCTTTTCCCATAATCTGTCCTCCTCGATTCTCTTTCGGGAGGACCGCTCCGCTGGAAACAATCATTCCCAATGCATCTTCCACCGGAATATCGATATATGTCACTTTATGTTCAGGGACGATAACCATCATACCGGAAGTGGGATTAGGAGCGGTCGGAGCGTATATCAGCAGACATTTTTCTTTTATATGTCCCTGTAACCGCCCCAAATGCTCATTGGCGACAAGGCCGATAACATAAATTCCTTCAATCGGGTATTCAAAGATTACGACTTTCTTAAACGAAGTGACTTCCGGATTTAGAAGCGCATTGGTAAACTGCTTTAGTATTCCATACATCTTGCGCACAACAGGAACGGAAAAGAACGTCTGATCTAAAAAATGGTGCATTCTGCGGCCCAACAGACTACGCAGAATCCAACCGATAATGATGATAATAAGTATGGTCAAGATGATACCCACACCAGGTATCCATCTGCCGCCCAAGATGCGTTCCACCATCACTCCAAATGGAGTGCCTCGTCCTACCATGCGATCAATGAAATGATACAGCCACCAGAGCACATATATCGTAATGCCGATTGGAATGATCGCTAAGAGTCCACTGATAAAGAGGTCACGAATTTTACGCAATACAAATTTAAATCTCTCCATCATAACCTGCTAAGATGATCTTTTCCTCTACCCGACGCATGAAGAATCTATCTCTCCGAATTAACTATTAATCTTTAAATTATAGATCATTATCCGAGATAGATCAATCTCACAACTACCTTAAGCCGTTTAGAGTGAAGGCTTAAGGCTGAAATCTTTTTATCCTTATCCGAGCCTTCAGTCTTCAGTCTATCACCTAAAGTACTTGCTGCATCGTTAGTCTTTGCCCAGGCTGCCTAAGTTGCGAAATAAATTTACATTAAATAAAATTGAGGGAAAAATATACGACTATGAAAAAATCTCAATCAGACTACTAAACTATTTAAGGTTAAGGAGAAAGTAAATGACAAAACCGATTAAATGGGTGAAGCAAGACCGCACGGCAAAGAGTGTATTTTGGCCGACTGCAGAGATGAAAAGACGCGCCTGGGTAACAGATGAGGCTATATACGAAAAAGCAGCGGCTGATCCGGAAAGTTTTTGGGCTAAACAAGCTGAGGAGATCAGTTGGATTAAGCGATGGGACAAGACCTACCAGTTTAAACCCCACAACTACAAGTGGTTCGTCGGCGGAAAATTAAATCTCTCTTTTAATTCGCTCGATCGCCATATCGAGGCTGGTAAAGGAGATAAGACTGCGATTATCTGGGAGCCAGAACCGACAGACGTAGAAGTGGTCCAACTTACTTATGCTGAACTACACCGCGAGGTTTGTAAATTCGCCAATGTCCTGAAAGGGCTTGGAGTAAAAAAAGGTGACCGAGTGGGAATATACTTGCCGATGATCCCGGAAGCGGTGATTGCGATGCAAGCCTGCGCCCGCATCGGTGCGCCGCACAGCGTAGTCTTTTCCGCGTTCAGTTCCGAATCACTCCGTGACCGGTTGATCGACGCAGGAGCTAAAATTTTAATCACTGCTGATGGGTACTTTCGTCGCACAAAGAAGATCGACTTAAAGCCGAATGCCGATGCCGGTGTTAAGGGGACTGAAGTAGAAAAAGTTATCGTTGTCAACCGAATGAGAAGCGACGTGCAAATGACCGCTGGCCGTGATCTCTGGTATCATGAATTGATGGTAGATGCTTCTGATTATTGCCCACCCGAGGAGATGGATTCTGAAGATCTGCTATTTACTCTTTACACCTCTGGAACGACCGGAAAACCTAAAGGAGTTGTGCATACAACCGGCGGATATGCTGTCCAAGCTGCTATCACAACAAAATGGAACTTCAATCTCCATGATGATGATATCCTTTGGTGTACCGCTGATGTTGGGTGGATCACTGGCCATACTTATGTCAACTATGGCCCGTTGATGAACGGCAGCACTTCCGTGATTTACGAGGGATCACCTGATGCTCCTGACTACGGAAGAATGTGGGCGATTATTGCCAAACACAAAGTAACCGCCTTATACACTGCTCCAACAGCGATTCGCATGTGCGTCAAATGGGGAGATCAATGGCCGGCTAAATACGATCTCTCCTCATTGCGCATTTTAGGTACTGTGGGAGAACCGATCAATCTTGATGCCTGGTTATGGTACTTTGAAAAGATCGGCGGAGGACGTTGTCCGATCATCGATACTTGGTGGCAGACAGAAACTGGTGCCAACATGATAAACAGCTTACCCGGCATCGGTCCTTTCATGCCTACTATCGCCGGGCGCCCTTTCCCCGGGATTAATGCGCAAATCCTTGAGGTAGGGGGCAAGATGGCACTGCCGCCGGGCGAAGGAGGTTATTTAGTGATCAAGAGTCCGTTTCCTCCTGCACTGCTGCGTGGCATTTACAAAGATCCAGAGCGGTTTAAGGATCAGTATTTCAGCGAATACGGGCCTGAGTATTACTTTACCAGTGATGGTGCATACAAAGATGAGGCGGGAAATATTCGCATTACCGGCCGAGTTGACGATGTGATGAATGTTGCCGGTCATCGACTGGCCACTGCTGAGGTGGAGAGCGCACTGGCGCAAAACAGTAAAGTGAGCGAAGTAGCCGTTGTATCACGACCGCATGATCTTAAAGGTGAAGTTCCCGTTGCTTTTGTTCTTCTGAAAATGGGAGTGGACCACTCAGATGCAATTCGCAAAGAACTGATAAAGACTGTAGATTCAGTTATCGGACCGACAGCGAGACCTGATGAGATCATCTTTGTCGATAACGTTCCAAAGACCAGATCAGGTAAGATTATGCGACGATTACTCAAATCTCTCGTTCGTAATGAACCGCTCGGAGAGACTTCAACGTTGGTCAATCCCGAATGTGTAGATGCACTAAAAGGACTTACCAACTACAAAGGATAGACAAAATAATGCTGGGGGTGAAATTAATTCACCCCCAGCATTGAAAAAGAAAGTCCGAGGATTGAAGTATAGGAGGAGGCGTTAGCACGATGCCGGCAAACAAGACAGTAATCGTGGCAGGACTACGCACTGCAATCGGATCTTTCGGAAAATCTCTCAAGGATATTCCCGCACCTCGGCTGGGAGCAGCAGTAATCACAGCTCTTTTGGCGCAGACTAAAATAGAGACAGAATTGATCGATGAAGTGATCTTTGGCAATGTCTTAAGCGGTGGATTAGGGATGAATCCGGCACGCCAAGCAGCAGTCTACGGTGGGATACCTTATAAAGTCCCGGCTTACACTGTCAATCGAGTTTGCGGTTCTGGATTACAAGCGATTATCGACGCCGATCGTCTAATTCGACTTAACCAGGCTGAGATCGTCATTGCCGGTGGTATGGAAGGAATGTCTTCTACGCCCTATATTCTGCCGCAGGCGCGTTGGGGCGCGCGAATGAACGATTTTCCGACGATCGATATGATGCGTTACGACGGATTATGGGATGTCTTTTATAGTTATCCAATGGGAGTTACCGCAGAAAATTTAGCAGTAAAGTACAATATCTCTCGCAAAGCCCAGGATGACTTTGCCTATCACAGTCAAATGAAAGCAACACGCGCACAGGTGGAAGGACGCTTTCAAACTGAGATTACTCCAATTAATATCCCCCAACGCAAGGGAGATCCAATTGTATTCGCCGTAGATGAGCATCCTCGTTCTGATGTGACATTAGAACGACTGGCCTCGCTACGACCCGAATTCAAAGCGGAAGGTACGGTTACTGCGGGTAATTCTTCCGGCATCAACGATGGGGCTGCCGCGGTACTGGTAATGTCGAGTCAAAGAGCAAAGGAACTTAGATTGAAGCCACTGGCGGAAATCACTACTTATAGCGTCACCGGAGTCGATCCAGCGATTATGGGGATTGGCCCGGTAAATGCGATTCGCTCTGTCCTTCATCAGGCCGACGTAAAGATCAATGATATCGATTTAGTGGAATTAAATGAAGCATTTGCCGTGCAGAGCCTCGCTGTTTTAAAAGAGGTTCCGATCAATGAAAAAAAACTGAATGTCAATGGAGGAGCGATCGCACTGGGTCATCCAATCGGCGCCACCGGCGCCAGGCTTTCAGTGAGTCTGCTTCATGAGATGGTTAAGCGAGATGCTAAATTGGGACTCGTTGCGATGTGCATCGGTGGGGGAATGGGGATTGCCGCTATTTTTACCCGCTGAGGACCAAGCAGGGCAGGCACACGAGTCTTTCCTATCGCAACACCAGATAGACAATCAAGATTATTACACCAATTATTGCTACGCCGAAGAGAAAGATATTGCGTGCTAAACGCCGCGCTGCATTCTTCTGGTCGTCGGAAAGAGTGGTGTTTTGCGGGTGGCGTATGCTAAGTTTCTGCGCTTGCTTGTATGTTTTGATATATTGCGACATCTTCTTCTGTTTCTTATAGACAAGTGACAGATTGTGCATCGCGTTAACATAGTTGGGATCAACTTCCAGTGCTCGCTTGTAAGCATACTCAGCGCGTGATAGATCCTCACCGTCAAAATAGATATTACCCAGCCGGAAATATATTTTTGCTTTCTCTACATTGAACTGAAGCGCGTCAACGAGAAGTTCTATCCCTTCTTTGTACTCTTTCTTCTTGCGAAATATTTCCGCCTGCTGCAACGCCTGCTCGACAAACTGGCTCTGTTCTTCCTGTGTCTTAGGTTGTTCTATTTCGGTCAAGTCGTTCTTTCACCTTCTGGATATCGATCCAGGTTAAATATTTCGGGCTCCCCTTCTCCCGTGATTGATAACGTAATAGATAACTGGGATGGAAGATAGGAAAGATCTCTATACCGCCCCGCCAGCGTTTGAACTGCCCTCGCAGCATCGTTATTCCGTCATTTGTTTCGAGTAACATCCGGGTGGGAACATTCCCCAGCGAGAGAATGATCTGCGGATTGATGAGCGCAATTTGTGCCTCAAGATATGGACGACATCTCTCCATCTCTTCTGGTAATGGCGCTCGATTGCCTGGTGGGCGACATTTCACCACATTGGTGATGTAAACTTCTTCCCGCATAATTCCCACCGAGGCAAGAATTTCATCTAATTTCTGTCCGGCCGGGCCGACAAACGGTCGGCCCTGCTGATCTTCAACCTCCCCTGGTCCTTCCCCGATCAACATCAAAGCGGCATTTAAATTTCCCTCACCGAAGACCACATTCGTTCTTGTTTTATGTAATTGACAGAGAGTACACTCGTTAACCTGAGCTGCCAACTGTGTTATCGATAACTTCGTCGCACTCACGAGAGAATCCACATCGCTCCTCAAGCAAGCTCTTTGTCAGATAACTATGATAAAGATATCATCATTAATTGACTCTTTACCACTGAGCGTACTGCAATTTATTCGTCTGCTCGGCGCTTTTTTTTATATTCATAATCGCTGCTCATTAGCGGGCAACGGGATTCGAACCCGTGACCCTCGGCTTGGGAAGCCGATACTCTGCCAGCTGAGCTATGCCCGCATCTATATCCTTATATATAACATATTTGCCGCTCACTATCCACCCCGGCAGTACATTTTAAATGAAACTCATTGCAAGCTCGATGCGCTAATAAATCTTATCGTCGGAGCACTTCGAGTGCGAGAAGACTCTTGCCGCGCAACAAGGTGAGACAAGCGCTGCCACCTGTAGAGATGTAGGAAGGGAGATCAGCAACTTTCAATGCTGTAAGCGCCTCTCCTGTCTCTCCGCCGCCGACAACAGAAAATGCGGATGTCTGTGCCAACGCCTCAGCGATCTTGCGCGTCCCGACGGCAAATTGCGGTATTTCGAACATCCCCATTGGACCAGCCCACACGATCGTTTTAGCAACCTTAATCTCTGCCACGAAAGCAGCGATCGTCTTAGGTCCGATATCAAGTCCCATCCATCCTCTCGGCATATCACCGACTGGATAGATGGCTGTTTCTGCTTCTGCAGCGGCTGACTGTGCCATTACTACATCGAGTGGCAGAAGGATGGGAACCTCCTTTTCTTTTGCCTCTTTGAGTAACGTGCTGATATCATCGAACAATGTCTCATCGACAATGGAATTGCCGACTTCGTATCCCTGCGCACGCAAAAATGTAAATGCAACTCCGCCGCCGATAAGTATGACATCGACCTTATTTATCAGTTCATGTAACGTGCTGAGTTTGCTCCTTGCCTTTTGACCGCCGATGATCACGACGTACGGCCGCTCCGGATCTTGCAATAACCGAGTGAGAGATTCTATCTCTTTCTGCATTAACAGCCCTGCATATGACGGAAGGAACTCGGTGATTCCCACCAGTGATGCATGAGCACGGTGGAGAGTGGCAAAGGCATCGTTGACAAAAATATCACCCAGTTTTGCCAACTGTGCGGCGAAATTACGGTCATTGGCTCCTTCCCCTGGATGGAAACGGAGATTTTCCAATATCGCCACCTGGCGTGGCTGGAGTGCTGCAATTCCTTGTTCTACCTCTTCCCCAATGCAATCGGAGAATTTTTTCACTGGTTGGGCTAAAAGTTCTGAGAGCTTACTTGCAATCGGATCTAGCCGTAATTCTTCCACTACTTCACCGTTAGGTTGACCGAGATGGGAAAATAAGACTACTTTGGCATCCCGAGCAATCAGGTATTTGATTGTTGGAAGCGACATTTCAATCCGCGATGCATCAGTTATTCGCCCCTCTGCTGAAAGTGGAACATTATAATCAGTCCGCACTAAGACAGTCTTCCCTTCGACCGGAGCCTCTTGCAGTACTTTCACATCTAACATAAATACCTCCTTAAAGCCGACAGTTGAATTAACTAATTGTATTACACCACAATATAGAGTATAATTGGTTTGATATGCAAAATCAAAATTGGATTCTCATCGGAATAGCACTCTTTCTCGCTTTGATGGTGACGATTACGACTGTCGAGCATTTACTACAAGAGAGACATGATCCTCGGACACCCGACGGGCTTATCTGGCACATGCAGAGAAGATTGCTGCCAACAAAGGATGTTGATGCGATATTGTCAATCAGCACCGCGGATCGCGCCGGAGCAAGGAGTACACACCTGCGCCTGCATGTACAGGCAATTATAACTCCTCAATTTGCGTTACGCATCGAATATCTCGATCCACCGGAACTCCGCGGCCAAATATTCATCTTGCGTGATAATCTTCTCTCCCACTATCTCCCTTTACTTAACTTTATTATAACGAGAGAGTTACCAGAGATTGCTACAACAGCAATTGAGCAAATCGGCCTTGATCTTCTTCGCTTGCAGCAGCGGTGGCAAGCAGGCGAAATCGATCTGCGTGTCGTTCGTACCAGAGTAATGTTCACCGATTTTTTGGTGAAACCCCCAATCGTTCTTCCGACCATCCGCGCCGGTTTTTCTTCCCCTGTTTACCGAGGAAATCTATCGGTCTCCTGCATCTTACCAGTAGACGAAAGGTTTTGTCAGCATTCTCTCGGGATTACCTTTGCTGCCATTCCATCGAGTGAGGCAAAATTAATTCGGAAAGCCTATATCCTTGAAGTAAGAAATGCGGGAACAGATGAACTGGTGAATATGATTTGGGTCGACCATGAGACCTTCCTTATCGAGAGAATAGCCTTCTTATTTGCGGGAGAACGTACGCGTACTATCGTCGTCGAACAGATCACTTTTAACCAGAATCTTCTTCGCAATGATATTCTTTCGCTTCCGCAGGGGATAGAGATCGTCCATGGTCAACCGGCAAATTAGCGATTAATGTCTTCCCGACGGACAAATTTCTTAAATTCGGCTAAGTTCATCTTTTGTTCGATAAAATCTTGAAATTCATCGTCGTCGGAAAATGGAGATTCGAATGCTACTGCCGCAAAGACATCTTCATTTACATAAATAGGGACACTCATTCGCACGGCAAGTGCCAGTGAATCCGACGGTCGAGCATCGAGTTCTTTGATCTCACCGTTTTGCTTGCGCAAAAATATCGTGGCATAGAAAATGTTCTCTTTGATACTATCGATGACAATCTTTTCCACCGACCCATCAAGAGTATTGATCATTGTCTTCATCAAATCATGAGAAAGCGGGCGGACAAATTCTTTATCCTGTAATTCATGGGCAATCGATATTGCTTCTGCCTCACCAATCTGGATCAGAATTGTCTGTGTCGAGTGGCGGTCTTTAAGAAAGACTACGGGTGCATGACTTACTGGGTCAAATAACAGGGCCTTGATTTCAGCCTCTCTCATTACCTATCCTTCTCCTTCGGCCAATTACTATTACTACGGCGGCCGTTTGCTTCATTAATATACTATAATATCTTAATCTTACGCTGCGGGCAAACCAAAATCTTCTCGATTCTCTCCTGCGTCAAATTTTATTATATCTTATACTCTGTCTCTTTGCAACAACAATCAACGGACGAGTTTATTGCACAGGACTAAGCCCATCAGATTATAGAACAGGGATAAAGTAACAACAAGATGCCCGCGGGATCAACGACCTTCTTAGATACTAAAATCTGAAGTCTTGCGCAAAATGGGAAGGAATTGAAATTACAAATTCCAAGCACCAATTTCCAAACAAATCTCAATGACCAATGACCAAAATCTCAAACAGAAAGGCCGGAGTATTTTCCTCGATTGTTG
>JAJHSB010000026.1 GCA_022684035.1 Candidatus Acetothermia bacterium
GGAAAAGACTCCGGCCTTTCTGTTTGAGATTTTGGTCATTGGTCATTGAGATTTGTTTGGAAATTGGTGCTTGGAATTTGTGATTTCAATTCCTTCCCATTTTGCGCAAGACTTCAGATTTTAGTATCTAAACGAGAATTATCTCTTTGAGATTGCCACGAGTTCTGCGAACTCTCGCAATGACAAGAAAAAGAAGACGCGCCACACCCCTTCTGTCATTGCGAACGCCAGCGAAGCAATCCCAATCGGATTTCGAATTTAAGTATTGTGTCCTCCGAATTCCCGCTTCATATTTGCAAAAACTTTTCTATTTCTTCATCAGTAAATTTCAACTGTCTTAAAACCCTCTTGCAATATATAGGATCTAAGGTTTTCTTCCCCATCTGGACAGGGGCAGAATATCTCCTGCCTTCAACTAACCTTGAATATATTGCATGGTCTGTTGACCCCTGCCTGACCAATACTGCGCTCCCTTTTTCCAGCAACTTAACAAATTCTTTGCTGGACATAGAGGGCACTTTAGGCATACGAAGGAACCTCGTGTACTTCTAATGACCTCAAAATCAAACCTTCACCTGGCTCCCTGTACCACTCTGGCTCAGTATCCCTCAGGAACTCAATAAATTCATCAGTAGAGATAGGAGATACAATAGTCTCTGGATGCTCTTTTATATCTGCCAGATACGATTCTATTGATGTTCTGAGGTTTTTTTCTACATCGGCAAGGTCTTCTCCACGAGCGGTGACATTAAGCTCAAGACATACGGCAACATATTCAAACCTGCTTTTACGAATTATTGCTGTATATTTTTTCTCCATCCTTTCCTCCATGCTTTTTTATATTAGAATAAGTTAGTCTTATCTTTATGGTCTCGCTAAAAGAAATAATTCTATATGCAACGAAATAAATACTTACACATATTAAAACTTAAAACTGAAAACTCAAAGCTAAAAACCACAACTAAAAACCCAAAACTATTTTTTGCCTCGCATAGTGAGGAGGCTTGAGGCAAGTATGTTAGCCAATTCTTTTGCCTCCTGAAGTAATGGCTCTATCTTTGTTTTATCTATCTTTTTGGTGTCTCTTAGTAATCCAAGCCAAAACTTGGTTTCATTAGCTGACTTTAGGGAATGATTAAAGAAATTTGCAAAGTCTTTCTTTGAGCTTAGCTTGAACTATGCGCTTCAATGATATTGGCTCCAATTGATGTAGCTGATCTTATAAGCTGTTTGGCGATTACATGAGTTGACATATCATTGGGGAATCCATCAATAAATTCAACAATTCTTATGGCATATTTATAACTTCTTGTTTTTAGGTCAGTTTTAACTTTTAGGTTGTGGTTTTGCATTTTAGTTTTAAATTTTTAGCTTTTGGGGCACTCAACCGTTCTATGTGTAAATATTTAATACGTTATATATAACGAGCAGAACCCGACCAAGCTCTGACACGATACACCTTGAAATTTCAGAACTTACACCGGCATTTTTAAACCGAGGAGCTCTTCACATTTTCCAGCAGAAGATTCTCGATCGCTGATAAGTGCACTCTTATTGCCTCTTTCATGTTTCCGAGCGCCTCTTCCTCGGTTTTACCCTGGTCGCAGCATCCTGGCAAGATAGGAGACCAAGCGGCATAACCTCCGTCAGATCTCTCAAGCTTAATGTATTTCATCATGCCCTCCTAACTAAACTACCTTAAAAAGCAACCCTGGGATTTCCATCCGGAATTCCCAGGGCCGCGTTGTAGTTATAGTTATGATTCTCGCAAACGCCTTCTACCAGGTGACAGTGAAGCCGAAGGAGATCGAGTGGAGCGCGGGAGCTCTGAACTCCACACCGGTGCGGAGAACGAGATTCTCCAGAATGCGCACTGCGAGATCGATCTCAACCTCCTCTGGGAACATCGGCATTGGGAGAACAGGAGTAACCCATCGTCCTTCCATGTCGAGGCTGATCGGAGCCACAGCGTACACTAACTCGATCCGCTGCCGTCGCCCGGCTGCTCTTGCCACATGCGGTTCATCCGCCGGTCTGCTATCCCACTCATAGGTGAATGTCACCACTGCTGGTTCGACGGGCCAGACCAGGCGTAGACCTTCGATGATCAAACCTCCGATCTCAGCAGGAGGCGTTGGGTGTATAGAGATAAACGGCTGGAAGTGGAGCCATCCTATGACGGTAATATGCGGTTCGACGGTGACTACCTTTGTCGTAAGTGTGTACACCACCTCAAGATCAAGCGCCAACTGCGGGATCCCGAGCGGGAACCGTGGAACTGTGAATGTGATGTCCTCGAAACCGCCGCCGACGGACGTAAAGTCTACGTCGATCGTCAGCGTAGTGGTGAAGAACGGCATTGTGATGTCAACATCGAGTCCTCTGAATACAGGCTCGTGCGGCAGAAGCCTAGTAACGCCCCAAGTTGTATCGAAGGCATAGCCGCCAAAGTAGGCACCAGCCGCGAATGTCAGAGGAGGAACAGGAGCGCTGAATCCGAGTCTGAAACCACTTGTTGCGTCTAGTGCTGGTGGTACTCGTGCTGTTGGTGGTGGTAGTAGTTCTGCACCGACGATCATCAGCCGTGAATCGAAGGTCACCCCGGCGATGTCTACTTTAGCAGTGCTCCGCAGGAAATCGAATTCCACCTCAGCTGGATCGAACCGGAGAAGATTTGTGAATGTGAACGCACCGATCACGCCATCAGCGCGGAAATCCTGTTGGTACCACTCGGTTACTGAGAACCGGGAAACCGAACCAAGGGTCCAGCCACCGATTAGGTAGTTGACCGTCAGAACCGAGCTTACAGCAAAGACAGGTGTCTGTGGTGTTGTAATGGTGATATCCGTTGCCCACGACCCGGAGAGTGTCCCTACTGCCAGTCCAGTGACGCTCAGTCCCAAGACGAGCATTGTTATGATTAATATTCTTTTCATGCAAAAACCTCCTTAAACGTTGTCTATCTATATGTTAGCTAACTGAGATTTACCTACCCGTTGGAAGGATTATTTCCCTGGGAATTCTGTGTGTAATAGCACCGCTCATTTGTGCTTGCGCTTTTGCGCTGCTATAACGGTGCATATTTTTTCGTTATCGACACATCACCTCCTTGTATAGTATCTCTTATCCACATGCAACGAAAAGAAGCATATCACTTTTTTCCGTCCTTGTCAAGTGGGAAGACCGGGACATTTGTCCGTGATCACTCACCGATGACAGAAAAGAGTGTATGGAAGTATAGCGACATTTATCTTCGCTGTCAAGCGGCAACCGAGCCGTATTTAGAGGAACTGTCGTTCCGAATGGAATATCTCTTTGGGATTGCTTCGCAGACTCGCAATGACAGAAGGGGGTAATTCGCAATTCATTATTCACACGCGACTTCTATTTCTCCGCGATATACTTTGGTCGCCGGTCCTGTCATATACAGAGGTTCTCCTGGTTCGATGATTATTTCACCTCCACGGGTAATAACCTTTACCTGCTCTGCTTGGTGATCGATCCTGCCGGTTAAGCGGGCGACAGCAGCGGCAGCGGTGGCGCCTGTTCCACAGGCGAGAGTCTCTTTGAATACACCCCGTTCATATGTTCTGATGTTGATTTTGTCATCTACTACTTGCGCGAGGTCAACATTGATGTAGTGGGGAAAGAGGTCTCTGTTATGGGTAATATTTCTTCCATAAGGTTCGAGTGAAAGTCGGTCAAGTTGGTCGGTAAAGATCACTACATGTGGTTCGCCGGTATTGACGATCGATACTTCTATCTCACCCAATTCAGGAAAGGAGATCATCTTATCGAGGAGAGGCTCTTTGGCAGGAAGGTCATACTCAAAATAATTGCGTAGTTCATCCATCCGATAACGCAGTCGTCCCATATTGACGCGATAGTGATCATTGCGTCGCTCGATCTCTTTTGCCCCGTCATTCGTTTCAATGAGCAGCTGATCACGCCCCAATTTTTGGCAGAGATAGGCAGCGGCACAACGCAATCCATTGCCGCACATATCCGCCTCTGGACCATCGCGGTCGAAGAGGCGCATCTTTGCAACAACGATTTTAGATGGAACGATGAATATCAACCCATCAGCGCCAATGTAAAAATTCCGTTGACAAAGGAGCTTGGCCAATCGGCCACGTGCTCTTTCTGGTATTGCCGCGTGGGCGATCTCATCACGCAAGATAAAATCATTTCCGCATGCTTGATATTTGATAAATTCAAAGTTCATTCGATTTTTAGTTGAAGCCATGTAATCTTTACCGTAACTACCCAGCTATTTAGATGGAAGAGCAAAGACTGAAATATTTTAGCCATCTTGTTAGCCATCTTGGACGTTATGCATGATTTGTTCCGATTAGCCTTCCACCTTCAGTCTATCCGCCGGAGTAGCTACAAGTTTACCTCCTATATCAACAACTACTATAGCAGATTTTTACGTAATGAACAAGGTGCGGTTCATTGCGGCGCCACTTCTTGTCATTTATTCCTGTAGGGGCAGGCCCCTGTGCCTGTCCCAAAAATGGGCAACCACAGGGGGTTGCCCCTACGACTAGGCTAAAGGAACGGGATTGCTTCGCAGACTTGCAACGACAGCAGAAAGTGATATTTAGACAGTCGACCCGCGACTCATTATCGGGTTTTCAGAGGGATAATTTTCGTATTTGTTGTGACAACTGATCGAGTTCGGTAAATGATAAGGTCTCTCCGCGTGCTGTGGGGTCGATCGCGGCGTTCTTTAGTGCTATGGCGACCACATCACTCGGTAAGATATCGCGCAATGTGTGGCGGATCATCTTGCGGCGTTTGTTATACAAAGTGCGGACAATCGTGAAGAAGAGTTTGTCGTCGACGGAAAAGCGCGGTCGGTTATGAAAAGTGAGTTGCCAGACCATGGAATCGACTGTCGGAACAGGATAAAACGCATGCCGAGGAACAGGACGGATGATCTCCACCTCAGCGTACGCTTGAATAAGAATCCCGAGTACCGATCCTTGCGGGCCAGGACTGGCAACGATCTTCATCGCTACTTCCTGTTGGGTCATTAGTAACGCAGAGAGAATTGAAGATCGATTATCGATGATCTTGCTCAGGATCGGTGCAGTACTCCGATAGGGAATATTCCCCACTACAACTACTTTATGTCCGGGAGAATGAGCGTCAAAGTCGAATGTGAGAAAATCTCCCTGCCAAATAGTGACGTTCTTTAATGCTCCTATTGTCTGCTGTAAGATATGCACCAACCGATGATCAAGTTCAATTGCGATGACGCTCTGTGCGATGCGGGCAAGTTCCTGTGTCATCGTCCCTAAACCTGCTCCGATTTCGACTACTATAACGGGGTTAATGGTGTTGACTTGCTCAATGATCATTGTTAGTACATTGCGGTCAATGAGGAAGTTCTGACCAAGATTTTTGCTCGGTCTAATCTGGTGTGAACGAAGTAGTGCCGCCACTTGGTGCGGAGAAACGAGGGGTAATTGGTTTAAATTCGCGTTATTCATTTTGTCTGCAAAATCAGGTGGTGTTGATCAGAAATGTTAGTATAACATCTTTCCGCATCTGGTCAACAAGACTGATTAACACTTCTCTGCTTTTATCGCTAAGGCCGGAGTCTTTCCCTCGATTGTTGACAAATCGCTCATAGAAGTTTGGTTATTGGGATATTGGGATTTGGTTATTGTTTGGAAATTGAGATTTGGTCATTGGGATTTCCGGCTTGTCCGGGTTAGGAGACAACACCTCCAAGTTTTTTAAGTACATTTTTCATTTGAGGTAGCGATACGATCTGGAGTACTTTTTTGATGAGGCAATGCGTAAACTTGACAACGGTCAGAAAATGCGGCAATATGATGGTTAAATTGCAGGGGAGCTCAAAGAGTTGGGCTGAGAGGAAACTGGCCTTTTAAGCGAAGCAGAGGTGACGTTTCGACCCGTAAAACCTGATCTGGATAATGCCGGCGGAGGGAAAAGAAGCAATTGTATTCTATCTGCGCACATAGATCAGAGTGCGAAATCATCAGCCGAACAGATACCCTTTGATCATCTCCCCTTTGTCACAACCAGGAGGTTGTATTGATGAAGATAGACGATATTTTAGTATCACGACTCCTTATCGAGGAGTACATGGCGGATTTTTTGGCGTCTCTGCAGGTTGATGTTGCAATCGTCGGTGCGGGGCCGGCCGGTCTGACCGCTGCCTACTACCTTGCTAAAGCCAGCATCAAAGTGGTCGTCTACGAGCGAAAACTTGCAATCGGCGGAGGAATGTGGGGCGGAGGAGCGATGTTCAGTCGCATCGTGATCCAGGAAGAGGCAAAACAGATCTTAGACCAATTCAAGATCACTACCATAACAAAAGGAGACGGCTACTATGTGGCAGATGCAATAGAAGCGATTACACTCTTGGCAGCAGGAGCAATCCAGGCAGGAGCTAAGGTCTTCAATCTGATTCATATTGAGGATCTACTACTGCGCAATGATCGTGTAGAGGGCCTCGTCCTCCAGTGGAGCCCAGTGGAGATGGGAGGGTTACATGTCGATCCGATCACCATCGGTGCACGTGTAGTTATCGATGCCACCGGCCATGACTGCGAAGTGGTGAAGAAACTTCTCCATAAAGGCGGCGTTAAGATAGATACCGCGACAGGAGGAATGCTCGGTGAACGACCGATGTGGGCTGAGAGAGACGAGCAGATGACTGTACAACACACCCAGCAAGTTTATCCCGGACTTTATGTAGCAGGGATGGCAGTGGGCGCAGTATTCGGCACACCACGAATGGGGCCGATCTTCGGAGGAATGCTCCTTTCCGGCAAGAAAGCGGCGCAGATCATTGCGCAGAGGCTATCATAGCTTTATTTAGTGAATAGACGTCTAAACTAAGGAGAGATAATCAATGGAGAGAGATAGTTTCTTTTGCGCTCTACAAAGAGAGACTGCCCCAATCTTTAAGAAGATATTAAGCCATCCATTTGTGGTGGGAATTGGCGATGGAACATTACCAGAAGATAAATTCTGCTTTTATATCAAGCAGGATTACCTCTTTCTCATCGAATACAGCCGCGTCCTTGCCCTGGCCGCTGCCAAGGCGCAAAGTCTCAATACAATGGAGAAGTTCGCTGCACTACTCCACTCCACACTCAATGTCGAGATGGATTTACACCGGCAATATGCAAAAGAGTTCGGAATCTCACGCCAGGAATTACAGAGAGCGGAAATCGCACCGACTGTGCGTGCCTATACCGACTATCTGCTACAGACAGCCTTCTCAGGATCGTTGGGAGAGATCGTTGCTTCGATCACTCCCTGCGGGTGGGGATACTATGAAATCGCTACCCATCTATCCGGGCGAGGCAAGCCAGCACATCCATTATATCGACAATGGATCGAGATGTACGCCTCGCAGGAGTTCGGTGCGCTTGCCTATTGGCTGCGGGATTTACTCGATCAAGAGGGACTACAAGCAGGAGAAGAAAAAAGAAAGATGATGATAAATAAGTTTATTTTCAGCGCTAAATACGAATATCTCTTCTGGGAGATGGCGTATACTGATCAAAGGTGGTCTATCTAACGATGGAGCGGGCAGTGGATTGGCGGCTCTGCATCATCACCTGCGCAGAATTATCTCGTAATAGATCACACCAGCAGGTAGTGGCAGCAGCGATTGTCGGTGGCGCAACTATCATTCAATTACGCGACAAAGAGGCCTCTATCAGCGAATTGATCGCGGTGGGGAAAGAGCTTCGCCGTCTGACTTACGATGCTGGTGTGACATTCATCGTTAACGACCACATCGATGTTGCATTGGCGGTACAGGCAGATGGAATCCATCTGGGAACGAGTGATACACCGCTTGCGCAGGCACGTCGTAAGGTCGGCCCAAAGATGATCATCGGCTTTTCACCGACAACACTCGCCGAAGGAATAACAGCGCACGAAGCAGATTATTTAGGAGTAGGACCTGTCTATCCTACCAGTACCAAAAGTGATGCCGGTACAGCGATCGGTCTGGTCAATCTTCGAAAGTTCATTGAACAGAGCAGGCTGCCGGTAATCGCGATCGGGGGGATTAATGCCGACAACGTCCATGATGTCATTATAACTGGAGCCGCAGGTGTAGCCGTGATTTCGGCCGTGGTCGCTGCTGATGATATCACGGCTACTACTGCTCACTTACGTCAACTGATCGAGGCAGCGCAAAGAAGAAGATGAGAGTCTCTGAAATCGGTGAATTTGGACTGATCGAACGGATCAAGCGCCGTCTCACCCCTCCGGGGAGTGACGTAATCGAAGGGATCGGTGATGATGCTGCAATCATCCGTACGGATTCAGATGAGTATCTCATTGCCACATGTGATATTCAGATGGAAGAGGTCCATTTCCGGCGCAAATTCATTACACCGGATCAGTTAGGACAACGCGCCGTTGCAGTCAATATCAGTGATGTTGCGGCAATGGGCGGTATTCCTACCTATCTTCTTGTCTCATTGGGACTTCCAGCGGAGATAGAAGTTAATTATATCGATCAACTCTATTGCGGCATGGAACGAGAAGCAAAGCGCAGTGGCGCGGTGATTGTCGGAGGTAATATCACCCGTTCACCGCAGTTGATTATCGATATTTTTTTGCTGGGAAAGGTGAAGCACGATCTATTGATCACGCGCTCCGGCGCCCAGCAAGGAGACCTGCTTTTAGTCACCGGTGATCTGGGAAAGGGAGCAGCCGGATTACGTCTCCTCGACAGTGAGGCAGCAGAGAGGGATGAGATGATCGATGCGCAACTTCGTACTGCCCATCTTACTCCTATTCCGCGCCTGCCGGAGAGCAGAATTATCGCCAAATTGCAAACAGCGACCGCGATGATCGATCTCAGCGATGGATTGGCGAGTGATCTGGGCCATATCTGTCGCGCCAGTGGAGTAGGCGCTGTGATTTGGGCTGAGTCTCTTCCCATCTCTACCGCAACGCGTAAAGCAGCCATTTTAACCGGTTGCGATCCGCTCCATCTCGCCTTATACGGCGGAGAAGATTACGAGCTTCTTTTCTCTGTTCCGCCGGAGCTGGTCGCTCCCCTGCAACAGGCAGTGATTGCCGAAACAGGCACTTCTGTTACAGTTGTGGGGAAGATCGTCTCCTCTACAGAAGGGATAAAGGTGGCGATTGCGAACAAGTTCTCTCCGTTGTTAGCGCGAGGGTGGGATCACCTGGCTCAACGAGAGAGAAAGAACTAAAAAAGTGTCGATATCAGATAGGCTTGGACAATAAAGAGAACAAAAGAGCTTGTCTAAAAACTCCAATTTTGTCATTGCCCGACCCCCCTGATCAAGTCAGAGGGCAAGCTTGATCGGGCAATCCAGACATCGTCCCCGTGAAAACGGGGAACCAGTACATAAAATACTGGATTCCCGCTTTCGCGGGAATGACGATTTCCTATGGAAGCAGCAGTTTTTAGACA
>JAJHSB010000040.1 GCA_022684035.1 Candidatus Acetothermia bacterium
CAACAATCGAGGAAAAGACTCCGGCCTTTCTGTTTGAGATTTTGGTCATTGGTCATTGAGATTTGTTTGGAAATTGGTGCTTGGAATTTGTGATTTCAATTCCTTCCCATTTTGCGCAAGACTTCAGATTTTAGTATCTAACAGGTAGAATATCCCAAATAGCAGGTCACTCATGAAGTCGGCTCTTTATCGTACGACGGCGGATAGAAACTGGCATATCCCTTATGAAAATGGAGAATAAACTTACCTAACGGACCGTTACGCTGCTTGGCAATAATGATCTCTGCTTCGCTGACAATACTTTGTCCACTCGTCTGTGGTTCTTCCTCTGGTTCATCATAATAATCTTTACGGTAGATAAACATGACGATGTCACTATCCTGCTCAATTGCCCCACTTTCTCGCAGATCGGCCAATTGCGGTATTTTCTTCCCCGGACGTCTCTCTACAGCACGACTTAGCTGAGAAATAGCGATCACCGGGACATTCAGCTCACGGGCTAATTTCTTCAATGATCGCGAGATATAAGCGATCTCTTGTTCGCGAACATCGGTCCTGATCCCTCCTTCGATCAATTGAATGTAATCAACGACGATACAGTCGAGGCCATATTCAGAGGCTATCCTCCGTGCGCGAGCCTTGATCTCCATGATCGTTATGCTTGGACTATCGTCGACGATAATATTACTCTCTTGAAATCTTCCTGCTGCCATTGCAATATCACGCCATTTCCCTACTGGAACAAACCCACCTCGCAAACGGTGTAAACTCACCTTGGCTTCGCCGCATAGTAGCCGCTCTAATAGTTGCTCCTTGGTCATTTCCAAACTAAATATTCCTACTGAAGCTTTGCCGCGAATAGCGATATTGCGAATGAGGGAGAGAACAAAGCTCGTCTTACCTGTCCCCGGTCTACCTGCGATGACAATGAAATCTGAATTACGCAATCCGGAGGTCATTTCGTCAAGCTTGGCAAATCCGGTCGATAGACCAGTAATGGTATGCCGGTCAGGATCACTGTGCAGTCTTTCCAAGTTCTCAATATGCGCGCTGAGAAAATCTTTCAGATGGTGATAATTATTAGTGGAATCACGTTGTGATAAATCGAAAATGATCGACTCTGCCCGGTCGAGGACCTCGCTTATATCGTGCTCTTCATCATAACCAAGCTCGGAGATCCTTGTTCCGCCTTCGATAAGACCGCGCAGCAGCGCTTTTTTTTTGACGATTTTGGCGTAGTAGCTCAGACTTGCTGTAGTAGTCACCCGGTCGAGGAGTTCATTGAGATAAGCTCGTCCCCCGATTTTGACTAATTCATCCTTCTCTTCCAACCGGTTGGCTACAGCAATGATATCTGCTGGCTCACCCTGTTCCGATAGTTCATAAATAACGCGAAAGATGATACGATGAGCCTGCGTATAGAAATGTTCCGGTCGAAGTTGGTCCAGTAGAATAGGGAGCACTCTCTCTGGCTCGAGGAGCGCCGAACCGAGAACGACCTGCTCTGTCTCTGTGCTGTGCGGAAAAGCTCTCGGATATCCCTCGGTTATTTGCCCGTAATCTCTTTGTGCCATTACGTTTACTCCTTACTGGCAAATTAAAGCGGTAACGATTTAGCCACAAAATACCAAGAGTCCATTGAGATTGTTGAGGCCATTGAGTGTGTGACATCCATTTTTCCTATCAATCATCTCTCTTATCATTATCTCGTATTCAATTATTCTCCATCATTCGATTTCTCTGGAGCTGAATAAAAGCGCCACATTCTGTCCGCCGAAGCCGAACGAGTTAGTCAGAGCGACTCTAATTGGGCCATTATATGCCACGGGTGTATAATCGAGATCGCAGTCCGGATCAGGCTGTTCATAGTTGATCGTCGCAGGAATATGTGAGTGTTCGATGGATAAAATAGTGGCGATCGCTTCAACTATCCCGGCTGCTCCTAACAAGTGGCCAATCTGCGATTTGGTCGCACCCACCTTAAGACGATAACTATACGCTCCGAAGACGCTCTTGATCGCATCTGTTTCCGCTTTGTCGTTAAGTGGGGTCGATGTTCCATGTGCATTGATGTAATCAACATCGGTGGGAATTAGACCGGCTGTTGACAGCGCCATTTTCATTGCTGCGGCTGCTCCTTCGCCTTCTTCAGCGGGTGCAGTGATGTGATTAGCATCAGCGCTCATTCCAAACCCGCAGAGTTCCGCGTATATTTTTGCTCCTCTTTCTCTTGCCTGCGTAAACTCTTCTAAGATTATGCATCCTGCTCCCTCGCCGAGAACAAAACCATCCCGCTGGAGATCAAATGGACGCGAAGCCTTAGTCGGCTCATCGTTACGTTGTGAAAGGGCTCCCATACGAGCGAAGCCGGCGTAAACGAGCCTAAGAAACAATGTCTCAGAACCACCAACGATAACTACATCGCTATAGTTACTATGGATCATCGACGCAGCTATTCCTATCGCATGAGCTGAGCTGGCACATGCTGATACAATGCCGAAATTAGGCCCTTTACAACCGAATTCAATCGCAATCTCTGCTGGAATGGCATTCGGCATAAATTGAGGAATAAAGAAGGGGCTGACCCGGCGTGGACCATCAGAGTCGAGGAGGTGTAAATTATCGATTGCTGTCCTTAACTCGCCGATGCCAGTCCCGCTAAGGATACTGGCCCGATAAGGATCGATCGACTGCAGATTAAGATTCGCATCTTTGATTGCCAATTGCGTAGCGGCAATGGCCATTTGTGTAGCGCGTTCAATTCGTCGCGCCCGTTTCTTGTCCATATAATCAAGAGGGTCAAAATCAGTGATTGGGGCGCCAATCTTAACATCAATTCCATCCAGATCGACCATATTATCGACCCGTTGTACACCTGATTTTCCAGCAGTCAAACCGGTCCAAAAGGATTCTTTACCGATTCCGATCGGAGTTAACGGGCCAAGACCTGTAACGACTACTCGTCTATTCATGTGATTCATGTGCTTGTTTAACAACCTTGATCTGTACTGCCAGCCAAGTCAGTTCATCAGTTAGCTGTGGTTTGTTTTCTTGGGCAGCCGATTGAAGCAAAGTGGCGATCTTTGCGTGTTGCTGCATTACTTGCTCGCGGTCGATTTCCACAGGAAGAAGCGCTTCTTCGGTTAAAATTGATACTTGATCAGAGTGTACTCGCAGCAGGCCATGACGCACTGCGTAGATATGCTCCTCAGTGGTTGTTTTGATCCGCAGCGGAGCAGCATCAAGCACAGCGATTAACGGTGCATGTCCAGCCATAACTGCAAACTCTCCTTCAACACTTCTTGCTGCTACTAATTCTACCTGCCCGGCAAAGAGAGGGCGATATTGAGAGACAAGTGTACAGTTCATCTCTTACCTTCTATGATCCGATCGTAAACGCATCTTCTTTATCAACTAACTATATAAGTATAAATCTTTTCCGTGCGGCATACAACATTCAAATTATAAACTTCCTCACGCTTCAGGCAAGGTAGGATATGGTTATGAGAAGTACTCTTCTCGAGTTTTACTTCATTTTTCTATTTTTTGCTGTTACCTGCGTCTGTTACTCCTTCTCTTTCTTGTCATTACTCCTCGGCGAACTGGCAACGGCAGATCAAAGCTCTCTGCGCATCAAGATTAGCTCTTCCTCATCCAGTTCCCCTAAGCACAACTGGTCAACCTCCCCAAGCTCGACAAACCCATGCCTTCGGAAGAAGGAGAGAGGACCGTTAGGGTAAGGTCTCTGCCTGCCCGCGATAACATGAAGCTCTTTGTAGCCCTCCTCCCTCAGGTGAGCTAAGAGTCGCTTCAGCACCGGGCTCTTGTAGTCAACATCGGGTTTCGTAGGGTAAATACAGGTGACAAATGCGATCGAGGAGTCCTTCTTCGGAAGCGGGTATGGCACCAGGCTTGAGGGGAGATACTCCACAACGTCCCTGGCCTTCTCCCCCTGGAAGGCGATGAAGCCAAGCTGAGCGCAACCAGATCTCTTGAGCATCTCCTTTGTCCAGAGGACCTTCTCGCGGTCGGCGATCGGTCGAACATTCGCAATGCACAAGGGGATCGTGGCCTTAATGTTCTCCGGAGTTAACTTATGGATCAAATGGGGTCCGGCCCTCTCCCCGTGAGCCATCGGTGAAGTGGGCTTTGGTTCGGGGGTTCCCTTGGCTATCCTGATAAGCACTTCTGCACTCACCGGGGCAGAGATCCGGATGTTACCATCGATGACGGTCGTGAAGGGGAAGAACATTCTGTGCCTTTCAGCAAGTTCAGGGTGATCCATCACATCCTTGACAGTCACCTCGGCGCCGAGCTCTCGGGCAGCCTGGCTGGCCTGATCGATAACCCACCGATACCAAGGGCACTGAGCCCCAAAGCGTAAGACGAGAAGATGATGTTTCATCTCTGACCTCCTTTATTTTCATGAATCAGCTTCTCCATGAGCACTCTCTGTTCAGCGATGACCCCCTGAGCGACGGAATCCATATTTATCGTAGACCCAATAGGGCCTAAAACTGCTGCTCCATTCAAAGGTGCCGACCCCTTTCCAAAATGTGCCGCTGAAAATCAGGATAGAATAATTCAAGATGAAACATTAACTCATCTATCATCTCCTTTCGCGGTATTCCATAGCCCACCTCTAAGCAGCCAACGGTCAGATATTTCCCCGCCTGCCCGTTAGTCACCATCTACAGCATCATAATAGAAGAATATCCATATTATCGCACACCCCCAAAATATAGCAAAAATGATGGAACAATTTATCCCTAACCCGGACAAGCCGGAAATCCCAATGACCAAATCTCAATTTCCAAACAATAACCAAATCCCAATGACCAAACTTCTATGAACGATTTGTCAACAATCGAGGAAAATACTCCGGCCTCTCTGTTTGAGATTTTGGTCATTGGTCATTGAGATTTGTTTGGAAATTGGTGCTTGGAATTTGTGATTTCAATTCCTTCCCATTTTGCGCAAGACTTCAGATTTTAGTATCCCAAACCTCAAACCGCAGCACCCTCTTTCCTACGAACCTTTTCTGAATTTCACTCTGTGGGCTTGTTTAGATATACTCGCGGCACTCGCTTAGATATGGCGGTGAAGATTACCTCGATCGCGGCATCTATTCTATTTGCGAGCAGATCAGCCGGCTGATTGACTCCTAATAATTCAACTTCGTCGCCAACTGTGGCGGCGGGGATGTCGCTTACATCGACCGTTGTCAAATCCATGGAGATCCGTCCTACGATTGGCGCCCTTGCGCCGCGAATCACAACATCGCTTTGATTGGAGAGACGCCAGATCATCCCATCGGCATACCCCACCGGCAAAGTAGCGATTCGCCGGGGAGTAGGAGTATAGTAAGTGCACCCATACCCGATTGCGCTACCTTTCGGTATCTCTCTGATTGCGGTGATCCAGGTATGCATCGACATTGTTGGCGTTATATCGTCAGTCCACGGAGCAGGAAATTCGCAATAGCCGTGTAATAAGACTCCTGGACGAACCATATTCAGCGGCGGAGAGAAGACCTTCTCTCCGAATTGTAACAACCCCGCGGAATTAGCGATATGCCGCAGCGGCGGAAGAATTCCCCTGCGCTTCAGATCGGTTAGCAGATTAAGAAAAGAGTCAAGCTGGCGTTGAGTATAAGCGCGGTGCTCAGGTGTAGTGCTGTATGCAACGCTGAAATGGCTGAAGATCCCCTCCACTTCCAAGCGATCAGCCTCTTTGATCATCGTGATCAGACTAACCGCCCTGTCAGGGAGAATTCCCTGTCGTCCCATTCCTGTATCGACGCAGATATGCACCTTGGGCCGCTTATTCCGTGCCTTCTCTCCCAGTGCGTAAGCGAACTCTGCATCACTCACCGAAGCAGTGATATCATTATCGACTAAGAGAGGAATTTGTTCACGGCGTGCACCAAAGAGAATCAAGATCGGTTTACGAATACCATTTTGACGTAGTTCCAGCGCTTCAATAATATTCGCTACGCCGAAATAATCGACTCCATTCTCGGCTGCTTTTGCAACTTGTACTGCACCATGTCCGTAAGCATCCGCCTTCACCGGAAATAACAACTGTATCTCATCATTGATCTGCTTTCGCACGATTGCAATATTATTACGTAATTTGGCAAGATCGATCCGCGCTTCTGCCATTGCTATTTGCATTATTAGGTCCTCCTTCTTAAAGTCCAACTTTAAATTGCAATTTTATCGCTCGTTTTACGTGAAATTAGGTTGTGATTATAAAATCTCTTCCAATGATCGATCATCAATAAGCGCTCGTTGACGGTATCTCGTTTCTGCCGGAGTGATTTGCACTGTACCGTATACACCGTCATAGCCGGGCAGAAGTTTAACATTTCCACAGCGGACTTGCAGAATTCCGTGCTGGATGGCCAGCGGAACAGCTGCGGTTAATTCTTCCGCGGCAAGGTCAAGCAGAATACGAAGCTCATTACCGTAATATTCGATCAGTCGTAGATATTCCTTTTCCACCTGCTTTGCTGTAACTTCAACTTTCAATGCTTGTGCAATGATCTCCTGCAGCGGGATGAGAGAGCGATATGGTATTATAAAGGGTATACCGCCTTTAGCCACCTCGGCTTCTGTGCGGTCAGCGAGTGCTTCTACTCGGTGCATTACACCGATAGTAAGCTCCTTACCACATACTGGACAGATATTCCCCATCATGATCGTTTCCTGGGGAGCAAACCGACGACCACAGTTACGGTGACCATCATAATGGTACTTTCCTTGAGCAGGAAAGAACTCGATCGTATAGATGAATTGCGTCTGATCTTTCTCTTTGATCGCAGTGATTATATTACCAAAGCTCGCTTCCGGAAGGTCAAAGAGATTCGCTTCGCGACCGAGATTGGCCGGTGAATGGGCATCGGAATTTGATATCAGGGAGATCCGATCGAGGGATGAGAGACGCCAATTCATCGGAGGGTCGCTCGAAAGACCTGTTTCAATCGCGAAGATATGGTTAGTCACAGAACCAAAACATTCTGCCAGTGAATCGAATCCTGATTTCGCACCGAATACTGAGAACCACGGTGTCCACGCATGAGCAGGAATTACCACTGTCTGCGGGGAGACTGACAAGATTATCTCAACGGCTTTTATTGCTGAGATACTCAATATTGGGCGGCCATCAGCCGCCAAATTACCGACCTTCACCAACTCACAGTTGATCCGTTCTACATCTTGTAGACTGGGAGAAAAGAGGAGAAGATGAATCTTTCGCAGGCGGCTCTGCTGACTCCAAATGCAGGATATCTCCGCTGTCAGCATGAAGAGAACCTGATCATAGCAATAAAGCCCGTTTCCTTGCGGAATAAGAGATTGGCGCAGCGTTTTATACCATAATGGATGAGTGAAATCACCTGTGCCCAGGAGATTGATTCCCTTTCTCCGTGCCCAAATAGCAAGTTGAGGCAGGTCCATCTGCGGACTAGTCGCGCGGCTGAACCGCGAATGGATATGCAGATCAGCAATCAATCTCAATTAGTTTCTCCGATGCCCTCGTATTTACTGTGCGATCCGATGTACCTTTACCCCCGTAAGTTTAAGCGATAGATGTAGTAGAGAGCAAATTGGTCCAGGCAGTGAGTTACGAGAACAAGTGCAGGTGGGTAAGCTAAGAGCACGAGGAACCTAATTAGGAATTGCCTTGCTTCCTTGTGTTCGTTTTCTGGTTTTTCGTGGCAAAAAAATCAGGTTGAGTTCGTTGTCGCGAGTTCTTTTTCTTCACAAAATTGACATATCTCTGACCAATCTCCTTGATATGGTGTGGTTATACTGTTTTACAATCAAACCTTTAAGGAGGCGTTTATGATGAATAACCCCAAAGTTTCACTTTTTCTGACTGGCATCCTCGTGCTGCTTGTTACCTTGCAGACGAGCACACATCCAATGGGAAAAGGAGGAGTTGCAGATGATCCCCACAACATCGGCCTATTGATTTTGATCAATCGGCTGGAGTTGTCACCGGCACAGATGAAGCAAGTACATTTTGTTCTCACCAACGTCGTAACAGAGGTCGGAACATTAAAAGCGCGACAGGAGGCGCGGCAACAGGAATTTGCCGGAGAACTGATCCGCTTTATCGGTACACGCGACGAACTGGAAACAATTATCTCTTCCAGTAGCCGATGGAGCGAGCAGGGCTCCATGTGAATTGACATTTGACCGGCATCGGCCGACGCTAACTGTTGCAGATCAGCGACTAACCGTGTCGTTAACAAGATTTTGTTATGTAATACGGTGAAGTTCTCTGCAGTAGGATCAAGCACACCGTCGCGCATTCCTTCCAACCCAGTACGCACAATAGTAAGCGGAGTACGTAATTCATGTGACACCGCACTGATCAGCTGTTGTTTGCTCTCTTCTGCTTGTTCCAAACTTGCAGCCATTGCGTTGAATGACTTGCCTAAACGACCTAATTCATCGTCACTATGTATCACTACGCGTTTACTGAGTTGACCCAGAGCAATTTGGTGAGTAGCAACAGCAAGTTTACGTAGCGGTCCGGTAAACTGTCGTAATAAGATGACACTGAGTAATATTCCTATTCCACCAGCGATAAAAGCAACGATCCAAAGAGAGCGGTTTACTGTCCTGAGAAAATGTTGTTCCAGCAACCCTTGCCACGGAGCACGCTTCAGTGGGAGCACTATACCAACGATCGCTTCTCTTACTCTTATTGGCAATCCTCTCGCCAGTTCTTCTTGTGATAGAGTATCTCTCCTATCCAGCGCGCTTCAGGTGCAATCACCACCGCTCCTGCGGAGTCGGCCAGCAAAATGGCCAATGGTATGGATGTTGTCTACCGATGAGGCGATCTAACCCTTCCCAACCACCTGTGTGACGGTAATATTCCTCCAGGAAACGAGCTACTACCACATCATGACGGCGTAATTCCCGCAGGGTAAAGTTGGCGAACGCACGGTCAACAGTGACGTTAACGAAAAATAATCCCAGACCTACGGTAAGGAGAATGATCAACGCAAAGGAAAGAAGAATCTTGAGCTGAAAGGATAGTTTGCGAACAACGGGATCAATTGTGGTCTCCTGACGCAAATTTATATCCCACTCCGAAGACGGTACTCACAAAGCGCGGTGAATTAGGATTAGGCTCGATCTTTTGTCGTAATCGTTTAATGTGAGAGTCAATCGAACGTTCAAAGGTTTCATACGTTGATCCGCGCAGTGCTTCTTCTCCATCTCTGGCAATATAGGTCTTAAATCCTTCACGCTTTAAGTAAGCTTCCACTATGTGGATGATCATCTTTTCATCGTCAACGATCAAAATTCGATTCATTGTCTTTCTATTATAGCCAAGGACTACTACCTCGTCTGTACGTAGAATGCCAGGGCACGAACGGCATTTTAGCGCCTAAGATCATGCCTCCGATGGTTTGATACACATGGTTGACTGCTGGTACGTACACGCACACCGGGTAGGTCCCCTCTTCACGTTGCTTTTGGTATCGGCTTACATCACTCCACCTGCCCGAATCACCTGCAATCCGCAGTCAGTCACTCCTTTAACTTCTAATTGAGGATGATCGCGCGCCTGATCAAACTTTTCCCCCAGCACTTTCCCTGTCGACTCAATTAGATTGTCGTGATCAATAAGTATGCAAGTCAACTATTATCGGTGATGATAGTTGTTATACAATCATAATCATGTTATACTACTACGTTTAATCAGATGGTTCCGCACAGTTAAGGTAAGGTAACCCCATCGGAGAAGAAAGATCGTATCTCGCACAGGCGTAGCGAACAGCGAAAGAGAGAAAAACGAAGGAAATCGCGAGAGGAGTGCCTCGTATAACCACCCCTCACCTTGCCTGAAGTGTGAGGAGCCGATAAGATAAACGAGGTTTAGTATACTCTACGCGATTTTGGGGAGGATTGAAGTATGGAAAATAGGCACAGCATCTGTTTGGTAGGACATTCCAGTACGGGAAAATCTACTTTAGCGGCGATGATGCTTGCTAAGAGTGGAATTACCACACCTATCTCTTTCGATCCATCAAAAGAGGAAAAGGATAACGGTTATTCTATCGATTTAGGGATCGGCTCTTTTCAATGGAAGAACGCGCTGTTTACTATCTTGGATGCACCGGGAGGAGCAGAATTCATCGAAGAGGTATACAAGGGCGTCACCGTTGCTGATCTTAACTTGCTTGTCATTCATGCAGAAAAAGGGATAGAGGTTGTAACGGAACGGGCATGGGAAATAATCTCTGAATCATCGCTGCCAGCGATCGTATTTGTTAATCAACTGGATAGAGAGAACGCTGATTTTGAGAAGATTCTATCTTCGCTTAAAGAAGAATCCGCGCGAAAATTCGTTGCCCTGCAACTCCCAATCTTCGAAGAAGGAAGATTCGTCGGCCTGATCGATCTACTGACTAATAAGGCGCTCTATTTAGATGATAGATCTAAGAAAGATGTGCCGAAATTTTTGCAGGAGAAAGCAAGCAAGTGGCGGGAAGTAATGTTGGATGAAATATGCTCACTGGATGATGAGCTGATGAGGAAGTTTCTGGAAGAGGAAGAGATCAGCCCGCAAGAGCTTTACACCATACTTAAACAGGGCATCGCTACTGGTGCAGTGACAGCGGTTCTTTGTGGTTCGGTCGCTGTTGATCATGGAATAGACCTATTGATGGATACTCTTCTTATGCTGACTCCGGCAGTTACTGCTTCGGCGAAAGATGACTTTGCCGGCCTTATCTTCAATATAACTGCTGATCCATATTTAGGGCAATTGCGCTATCTCAAGCTTCTCAGTGGTTCCATATCACCGGGAACAAGCTGCTTTGATCTTCACACCGGGGGGAAAAAGACGTTGCAGGATATCTACTCGTTCAACGGAACGAAAGAGGTGAAGGTGACGAGCGCTGGTCCAGGAGAGATAGTTGCGTTAGGAAAACTGGAATCACTCGATATCTTTACCACCATTGCAGCAAAGAGTGATTATACACCTGTTGCTACTCTTTCGTTCCCAAAACCAGGGTATGCTCGAGCAGTTATTCCAAAGAGCCAGTCTGATGTGGAGAAGATGAGTACAGCGATAAAAGAGCTTGTTAATACAAAGAAAACGCTTAAATTTGAGCGTGATCCGGTCACCCATGAAAATATACTGTGGGGAATGGGTGATATTCATCTTGCTGTCTTTATTGCACGCCTTAAGAATCGCTACAATGTCTTCTTGGATATGGCTCGTCCCCGCATTCCATATAAAGAGACGATTCAGAAGGAGGCTACAGCACAGTATCGTCATAAAAAACAGAGCGGTGGTCGCGGACAATTTGGGGAGGTCTTCTTGAGTATTAAACCACTGGCGCGCGATACAGGGTTCCAATTTATCGATGCGATCAAAGGCGCATCGATCCCAGGACAGTACATCCCCGGTGTAGAAAAGGGCGTCATCGAAGCGATGGAACAGGGAGTCTTAGCCCAATTTCCGGTAGTCGATGTTGCGGCAACCGTATTTGATGGTAAATTTCACCCTGTTGACTCTTCGGAATTGGCATTTAAACTTGCAGCGAGCCGCGCATTTAAACTGGCTATGGAGCAAGCTCAACCTGTGATATTAGAGCCGACTGTGAACTTGACTGTGCGAACGCCTGAGCTATACACCGGCGATATTATCAGTGATTTGAATAGTCGGCGGGGGAAGATTCTCGGAATGGAGCCAATGGGGAAAATAACCACGATCAATGCAAAGGTACCGCTTGCTGAACTGCAAACTTATTCTCCTGATCTTAAATCTCTTACCCAAGGACGAGCAACGTTTTGGATAGAACCGGATACGTATCAGCCTGTTCCTGCTAATCTCCAGCAAGAGATCATCAACAAATCCAAAAAAGAAGAATGAACGTCTCTCACTATATGCAGCGCGATGTGATCACAGTCTCCGTTGATACGCCGATTAATAAAGCCAAGGCGATCATGGACGAGAACAATTTCGGGTTGGTCTTTGTTATCGATAAAGATACCACCTTTACCGGGTTTATCTCTCAGGGCATGTTCAAAGAGATAAAGGATTGGGAGACCCCGGTGGAAAAACTGGCAATGCCGACTCGGTTTACTATTTCCCCCACGGAAACGATTGAGAAAGCAGCGTGGATTATGCACGCAAATCGCCTCGTTCTGCTTCCTGTAGTGGAGGAGAATCGACTGGTAGGGATTATGACTCAGCTCAACGTGCTGGCGGCACTTGCTAATATGGCAGGAATCGGCCTGGGCAGTATGCGGATCACGCTCAAAATCCGTCCGGAGACTGATGATCTTTACCGAGTGCTGGAAGTTCTTAATCAGTTTCAAGGCAAGGTGATCAGTCTATTACGCGCGGGAGAGGCGAATGAAGAATATGAAAGAGTGATCATCAGGGTGCAACAGATAGAGGATAAAGAGGCGTTACAAACAAAATTGGAAGCGATATTACGTGAAAGTCGAGCATCAAAGAGTGATAAGGCAGAAGTCAAGCGTATAGATAATCAAGTACCAGAAGTGTGTGATGCACAGTAAGTCGCTTCCTTACTTATGCCCTTTGCAACGAAATACTTTCGTCTTTGCGCATGATTTAGAATTTAGATACCTAAAAGAATAACTCCTGCGCTACGCAGTGATGCTAATGTGGAGTCCTTAACTCTTACTCGCGCTTTCACGCCTTCTTGCTCATAATGTTGATTGAGCACACGTCCTGCTCGATGCATCTGCTCCAACACCCCTAAACAGCGGAACGGAAAGAGAAGATTCATTTCGCTCTCTCCTTGAGTCAATAATAGGGCGATCTTATTATGCAGAGATTCGAGATTAATCTTCTGCGCAGCGGAGATCGAAACTGAATTGGCAAATAATGATGAACAGGGAAGTGAATTTACCGGCAGAAGGTCGATCTTGTTGATCACCGTAATCATCGGTGGTCTTTGTTCCTCATCAGTGAATATCTCTTCATCGAGTATCTTCATAACGGCAGCGTGTTGGTCTGAACAAGAGGGATTTGCTCCATCGAGAATATGGAGCAGTAAATCGGCGTTACGCACTGCTTCCAGTGTCGCGGCAAATGCCGGGATCAGGCTGGGCGGCAGATCACGGATAAATCCTACTGTATCGATAAAGAGTACTGGTCGCCCATCAGCCAAAGCAGCCCGTCGCACCATCGTCTCTAAAGTGGCAAAGAGTTTATCTTCCACAAAACTATGTTCATCACCACATAGCACGTTCAACAAAGTTGATTTTCCGCTGTTGGTATAACCGACGAGCGTAATTTGGGGCAGAGTAGAACTACGGCGTAACTTGCCGCGTAGTTCCCGCTCTCGTTTGACTTTGAGCAACTTCTGCTTGATCAGATGAAGACGATCGGCGATCTTCTGGCGATCTGTCTCCAGCTTTGTTTCACCGGGGCCACGTGTCCCTATTCCTCCGCCTAATCTGGTTAGTGCCTTTCCCCATCCGCGCAACCGCGTATGTAAATACTCTAACTGGGCTAACTCCACTTGTAATTGTGCCTCTTTAGTCGTTGCTCGCTGGGCAAAGATATCCATGATCAACTGTGGACGGTCGATGATCTTTAAACCTATCTTCTCTTCTAAATTACGTGCCTGGGCAGGAGAGAGTGGATCGTTAAAGATGATGACATCGGCATTGAGAGTCACAGCAGCGGCCTTTATTTCCTCGACTTTCCCGCGCCCGATAAAAAAGGCAGGATCAATACGATCTCGTTGCTGAGTTATAACAGCGAGGGTCGGTATACCGGCTGTCTCTGCCAGCGCCTCCAATTCGGTCGGTCTTTCACGGCGGTCCCTTTCTGAGTAGTGGGAAGTATAAAGGTCGACAAGGATTGCTCGTTCAATTCCATAAACTCGCGCTCGTTCGCCCAGATAGTCTTCCACTAACCGGTGCTCACCGCTTAGCTGATCGACCAGCTCTTCGTCTTTATCGGCAAACTTCTTCTCTTCTTTCAATCTGTGCTCCCAGAGCAGCGAGTTTATTCACAATATCAGTATATCCACGATCAATCTGACTTGCATCTTCAATCTCTGTCTCTCCGTCAGCGGCTAATCCGGCAAGAACCAGAGCCGCCCCGGCGCGAATATCTGGGGTTCTGACTTTTGTTCCGTGAAGTCGCTTAACACCGGTAATATTTATTCTTTGACCGATCGTCTGAATATCGGCGCCGAGACGGACAAGTTCAACAACATAAGCAAACCGGCGTTCAAAGACCGTCTCGTTTATCATGCTTGTACCACGCGCAAGTGTGAGAAAGGCTGCCATCGGCGCTTGTAAGTCAGTCGGAAAACCAGGGTAAGGCATCGTCACAATATTGACTGCTTCTGAACACCCTTCACTGAATGCTGTGATTGACTCATCTTTTATCTGTAGCTTTACACCAGCTTCCTGGAGCTTGCTGATTAAGGCAGTAAGGTGATTGGCAATCGCTCCTTTAACTTCTACTGTACCTCTCGTTATCCCTCCTGCAAGCAAGTATGTACCGGCCTCAATACGATCCGGAATGATTTCATGTTCTACTCCGGTCAATTCTCTCACTCCTGTTACTCTGATCTCCTGATCGCACAGCTCGATCTGTGCTCCCATCTTTTGCAACATCGCGATGAGATCAAGTACCTCTGGTTCCTTGGCAGGGTTACGAATAGACGTCTCTTCGACAGCGAGTGTCGCTGCCATGATCAGATTCTCGGTCGCTCCGACTGAGGGGTAGTTGAGATAGATCGATCTTCCCTGCAGACGCTGCGCAGTAGCGTGGATTATCCCCTGTCGTTCTTCTATCTCTGCTCCCATTCTCTGTAGTCCTTGCAGATGAAGGTCTACAGGTCGGGAGCCGATAGTACATCCACCGGGCAAAGGGACGATTGCTTCGCCCAGACGAGCGAGAAGCGGACCGATGACGAAGAAAGAAGCGCGCATGCGGCGCACTAATTCATACGGAGCCTCCCGCTGCAAGGAATCTCCGTTTTCAATGCGAACGGTTCCTTCTCCCAAAACCTCGACTCTCTTGCCCAACGCCGTTATCATTGCGGTCATCGTTGTAACATCACTAATCGCCGGTATACGATGGAGAAGGACGGGTTTATCAGTGAGCAATGATGCAGCAAATGCAGGCAAAGCAGCGTTCTTTGCTCCTTGCACACTGACTTGGCCGATTAATCGCCGTCCGCCGGTTATGACCAATCTATCCACTTTGCATCAATTCGAGGAATTGCTTGTTGTCTTTGGTCGCTTCCAACTTATTTTTGATAAATTCCATTGCTGCTTGTGGATTTTCCAATTGACTGATCATCCGACGCAATATCCATATTCGCTGCATCGTCTTTGCATCGAGAAGAAGTTCTTCTTTACGTGTTCCACTCGGTTCAATATCGATTGCCGGATAAATACGCTTGTTAGCCAACGAGCGATCGAGAATAAGTTCCATATTGCCCGTTCCTTTGAACTCTTCGAATACGATCTGATCCAACCGGCTGCCGGTATCGACAAGCGCGGTAGCAATGATTGTCAAACTGCCACCTTCTTCAATATTGCGTGCTGCACCGAAGAACTCTTTTGGTTTGTACAGCGCTGTTGGATCCATCCCACCAGAGAGCAGCTTGCCGGAAGGAGAGATGGAGAGGTTATAAGCACGGGCCAACCGCGTGATTGAATCCATCAGAATCACCACGTCGTGTCCTGCTTCCACCAGTCGCTTTGCTTTAGCGGTGATAAGCTCGGCTATTCGCGTATGATGGCGCGGTTCTTGATCAAAGGTGGCGGCAATGACTTCGCCGCTGTTCAATGAACGGCGGAAATCGGTCACCTCTTCCGGCCGCTCGTCAACGAGCAGAACGAGAAGTTTTATTTCAGGATGGTTAGCAGTGATTCCTTTGGCGATATTCTTCAAAAGAGTTGTCTTGCCCGCTTTGGGTGGCGAGACGATCAACCCGCGCTGCCCTTTGCCGATCGGGCTGAATAGATCAATTATTCGCGTGGATATCTCCTCGGGATTATGTTCGAGGACCAACTGTCGGTCCGGATGAAGCGGAGTCAGTTCATGAAACTCTCGTCGCTCCTGTCCACTTTTCGCTTCTTGATAGTTGATCTCATTGATCTTCAGGAGGGCGAAGTAACGTTCCTCTTTCTTTGGCGGACGGACCTGCCCACTAATTATGTCACCGTCTCTGAGGCCGAAGCGGTTGATCTGCGCCGGAGAGACATAAATGTCGTTCTTCCCTGGAAAACAACTCTTATCACGGAGAAAGCCGTATCCATCCGGAAGAATCTCTAATATTCCTTCACTGAGATAGAGGCTGTTCTTCGCCGCACTCACTTCCATAATAGAACGGACTAAAGCATCTTTGTTCATCTGTTCTTCGATGTTGATTCCTGCACTAAGTGCAAGTTCTTTAAGTTTACTCAATTCTGCTCTCCGAAGTTCTGTTATTTCCATGTCAATTTACCTCAAAATTTCGCCTTAGAAGGCGATAATATAGATACTGATTAGATATGCGATAAAAATTAAGATTGAACTTACCCCGACTCCGAAGATTCGGCGCTGCGAGCGGTAGATGATCGCGGCAATAGCGATCGTAGTGAGGATAATACTGAGCGCTCCTATCGCCAATAAGTCCGATGCTGCTCTCTCAACTGCCGGAAGAATCGCTCCGCGCCGAAGGGCTATATCAGCAAAGAATATCGTCGAGATATTGAACATATTGGATCCAAAGATATTACCGATTATCAGGTCATATGCGCCGAGTTTAGCCGCTCCAATCGAAACGACGAGCTCTGGCAGCGAAGTGACCACTGCAACCATAATCGCACCGACAAACGAACCACAAAGACCAGTATGTACGACAATTTCATTGCTCGCAAAAGTAAGTGTAACTCCAGCGCCGAAGATCAAGATTCCGCAAAGAGTGAACCACAACACCGCACGTTGTAAACTCATCTCAACCGGGTTATTCTGCCCTCCTTCTCTTCTTTCTCCCGCAGAAGTTGCTTGGTGGATAACGGGAAATGATAGTTCTTCCCCGATATCCATTACTGCTTGTTTCTTCTCCAGGCGGTATAGGAACCACATTCCGCCTACGTATAGAGAGATGATCACCCATGAACTCGTTCCAACTCTAAAAATTTCACCGCTGGGACCGATCGTCATACCGACCATGGCAACAGCAGTAAGGAGGATTGCCAGTACTCCGCTTGCGCTGTGATTATTGCTCACCTTAAGCAGCAACGGTCCACGTCCCAACAGAAAAAAATCGGCCACGCCAATGATGGTGATATTGAAGAGATTACTTCCTACTACATTGCCAATTGCGATCTGCGGCGCATCGATCGCTCCAGCAGTCACTGTGGCGACCAGTTCCGGTAGTGATGTGATCGTAGCAAGAAATATCAGGCCGATCCACGTTCTCCCTACATTACTCTGTTTAGCGATTATATCGCCGAATACGGCTAATTTATAACCGGCAATAATGACGATGAATGCCGCTATACTGAAAACCAGCCAGTAACTTATCATAAGTTAGCATTACCTCCGATCGTTATTTAGTTTTAGCTGCATAACTCAATCTTGTTCACCCGCTCAGCATGTCTGCCACCGTCAAACTGTGTATTTAACCATACTTTGACAATGCGCTCAGCGAGTGCCGGCCCCAACGTGCGAGAACCGAGGCAAAGGACATTGGCATCATTATGTCGTACGCTCATCTCGGCTGAATAAGTGTCACTGCAATTGGCGGCTCTAATTCCGCAAGTCTTATTGGCTGTCATTGCCATACCGATACCAGTGCCACAGATGAGGATGCCTCGTTCATATTGCCCAGAAGCTACTGATTTTGCTAATCGATGCCCAATATCAGGATAATCAACCGCATGACGGGAATCAGTCCCCAAATCGACGATGTCAAGTCCTTTTAACACCGAAGCAAGCAGAGCGCGTTTGAGAGTCAATCCGGCATGATCAGACCCAATAGCTATTTTCATCGTATCTCCCATAAATACTGGATAGTTGTCGATTGTTGCGATCTTTTTAAATTGTGTAGTGATAGTTACGTTATACTTTAGTGAAGAGTGATTTGATGATATCGCCGTACATTTTAACGCGAGCGCCTAGCCCTTGCTGAAAACCGTGTTTTTCTTCTTTGACTACGTGCGTCACTCCTGGCAGTTTTATTGTACTCTTCGTCCATTTTTCTTTGAACGCTAATTTTGTCAATGCGATTTCAATTCCAAAGTCTAGCTCATTCACATTGCTACGTGCCCGCTGCCATAGGGCTTTTGATATCACGCGTTGACCAGAGAGAGAAGTCAACCGGCCGGCAGAGAAAATCCCGATTACCATATCTACATTCTCTTCGTGGTATTTTCTGATCAAATTATCGATATGAGCCGTAGTAAGACCGACCAAGTCAGCATCGAGAAAGAGCAGCGTATCGTTCTGCGTTGCTTTTACCCCTTCATCCATCGCAACAGCCTTACCTTTGTTATCTGGTAACGAGATCACTTTTACAGCGAACTCTTCTGCTTTTTCAGCGGTATTGTCAGTAGACCCATCATCGACGACGATGATCTCATCTATCAATGCGGAATCAAGTAAAGGTTGAATGACAGCACCAATCCGTTCTGCTTCGTTATAGGCAGGAATAATAGCGGAAATTTTCATTGGGCTTCTATTTTAGTAAAGCTGTGATTGCTCTTTCCGGAAAGACTATTGCAGCACAGACTGATTTGGCCTTCCGAGAAAGAATTTATATTTGTAACTACTTTAGGTTATCAGATTCAAGGTTATTGCCTTACGCGCTTCATATTCCTTAAGATTATTGTAATTCATCAGGTTGTCAAATGCAAGGTTCGAAACAGCTTCAAGGTTAAGAGTCCAGCGTCAGTACTCTGCTTGCCTGTGCGTCTCTCTGTCCACCTACCTAAAGCTCAGGCAAGTCCCTGTTGTAAAAATAGTATATTCCATAAGTAAGCGCACACAGATAGGTCATTGCGAGCCGCAGCTCCGAGCGAAGCGAGGCGGCAGTGAAGTAATCTCGTTAAAATGTTCAAAGTCCGGTTTTATTGGGATTCAAAGCATTAAGTCAACAGCCAAACTTCTTGAGAATCTGCTTAAATTATAGCGCTCGTTCGTAGGGAGTCAAGGCTTTGATTGAGTGGAGTCTGATTGCAAGGTTGTATTAATTTTTACCAACGGGCTAAGTCTTTTTTTACTAAAGCAACGTAATTAGTCTTTTCTTTAAAATCGGTTCTTCTCCAATTTAGTTGTTAGAAAGGATTCGAGGGTTCAAGTGCTTATTTTCTTTGTAAATATCGGGAAATAACCATCTCTTCCTTCACCTCCAATTTTCAAGTACATTTTTCATTTGTGACAACGATACAATTGGGAGTAGATACGATTGGGAGTGCTTTTTGATGAGGCAATGCGGGACTTGCATTTACTACATCTTTCTGGTATACTACCTACTACAATACTGGAGGTGAGTTAGATGGGACTATTGGTTACTATACCGCTGTGGGCACTTTTGTTCTTCTGGTGGGTCTTCTGGATCGCTGCGTTTGCCACGTGGTGGACTAGAGGAGTTCTTCCGTAAGTAACTGAAATTACTGCGCCCAATAGACGGACAAAGGATTTCGGGAGATACTGATTGCGAAATTATGTCAGTATCTCCCCTTGTAGTATTTTGTTCATTCTATTAGGAGGAGGTTAATGAACCGTATTTTCACTTTATTTTGTATGATCGTTATCTTAGGAGGCACGCTGGTCTTTGGGGCGGACAAGATTGACACGATTGCGCAACAGACAGGTCTCGACCGTGATCTTATCGGTCTGATCAGCGTGGAGATAGAGGGAACCACGCTCGCAATAACGTTTATATATGTCAATGAACGCACCTTGATGAGTCGCATATCACCGGTATTGCGCCGGCAGCTCCTTCCCTATGTAGAAGCGAATGCGATAGTGGTGTGGGTCAGCGCCGAGATAGATATCTTCTTCTCCCCTGACGAGCTTATTTTTGGACAACATGAACAACGACTATTCAGTCCGAGCCGCGAAGATTGGGCAGCTGCACCACCAAAACCATGGAAGATCAGAGCAAGAGCACAAGAGCCAGCTGTCGGATTATTGATAATGGGTGAACGGATCGATCCTACGGTGCCGTTTTGGATTGAATTTCGCGGAGAAAAGACAGTAATTGATCTGGATGATCCTGTCCTCGTCTATGTTGAACCATTAGATTACCCGGTCGTTGTACCTCAACAGATACCGGTCGATCTTAACATAGAGGATCTCGCACTTGCAGAAGCATTCGGTATCACTGGCGAAGAGATCGCGCGGCTGATCGGAATCGACCCCAAGTTGGTTCAAACTATGTTCATCGGTCCGGCTGAGGAACAACTGCAGATTATTCTGATCCATCTTGCCGGCCAAGTCCGTAAAGCAAATCTCAGTCCTGGGATACTTACCCGCTTAGAACGATATATCGATCGGGCATCGATTATAGTGTTGGCCATCTCACAGACGGGCGCCGCTTTCTCACCGTGGAACTTCTGGGTAAGTCAAGGAGGACGAAATCACTTGCTCTTTGCCATTGCCCGATTCACCGAACTTACTCCTGGGTTTCTCCGTCCGGCCCATACCGGTCGAATCGAGGCAGGTGAAACAGTAGCCGGGATTATAATTCTTTACCAATTGATAGATCCTTCGCTGCCATTTACTCTTTATTACCGTATAACGAGGGTCGAGTTTTTGCCGCCGCGGGATTAGTTGCGGTTGATCAATCGGTGTTGATACCACCACCTTGCTGTGTGATTGCTGGGAGGAAGGATTAAGGATCGAGCATAGGTTAACGGCATGCCTGCGCGGTGGGAAGAGGGGATTCCACGGGGCCGTCTCTGCACCGAGAATCACGATCAGATATTCGGGGTCGTCCCTGACCCCGAAAGATGTAAGGCAAACCGCCTGTCTCTTCTGTGAACGGATGCAGATGCTCGGTAAAGAAGGGAAGATAGAGGCTGTCAGTCTATGCCTGTTGAGTCAGGCGCTACGTCTCTGTTCTTTGGCGCCCAAATAAAAACTACATCTTAAGGAGATGGATAAAAATGAAATATGTTCTGCTACTAAGCTTGGCCTTAGTCATCGCAATTTCTGGCTATAGTTTCGCCCAGGTAGAGGAGATTCGGACAGGAAGAGAACTTCTCGAACGCGTTCTCGAGTTCATCTATACTGCGGCCCACTGGATCGGTCGGGGAATCGTCAATCTGGTAGAGATGATCCTTCCGCGGGTGATAGTCCCTGAGGAGCTTGTTGATCCGATCGGTTTTCTTGCTCTCTTGACGATCTTTCTTACAGTTGCGGCAGTGGCGAGAAAAGTTGTTTGGTTTATCGTTGCAGCCGGATGGATATTGATCGCAATCCGGTTGATCATCGTCATCGTTGAGACTTACTGGTAAGTGAACCTTTCTGTTTACACAGCGGGGCATCTTGCGCGATTCTCGTGAGTAATTCCTTTATCCACTTAGGTGACGTCCGACAGCATGAGAGATCCTATTTGCCAGTGCACTCTGGGAGGCCATGCGAGGAATTTCTCCTAACCCCTCGGCGCCGAACGGCCCGGCAGGGTAATGATCCTCCTTCCTGGCGGGAATATTCCTAAGGTCAGTGCTATCCCATCCGGGGTCATACCCTACACTGCCTTCTTATTGTGCCATGATGAGAGACATGATGCTTTTCTGGCCGTGAAGCCGGTTGGCAGCCTCATCAAAGACGACTGAACTAGGACCATCGATCACCTCGTCAGTGACCTCCATCCCCCGGTCTGCCGGCAAGCAGTGCATGTAAATACCATTATCAGTCAGTGCCATCCTCTCTGCGGTGCAAATCCAATCTTTATTAGCTTGGAATATCGCATTTGCTTTATCAAAGTCAACCGGCGTTCCATCGATTGGTTGTGCTGTCCATGATTTTGGACAGACAACAGCGGCACCTTTGAATGCTTCGTCCATGTCATGAGAAATTTCGAATGTTCCACCGTGGCACACTGCTCTTTTTTTTGTCTCGGCAATGATCATTGGGTCAAGGTCCAAACCTTTGGGATGAGCAAGGACGACTTTCATTCCCATCATTGCTGCGCTGATGATAGCGCTTTGCGGTACAGCAAGTGGTTTTTCTACACTCGCTGAGTATGCCCATGACATAACGAACTTTCTCCCTGTTAGATCATTACCCAATTTCTCTTGCATCGTCATTATATCGGCTACAGCTTGGCAGGGATGGAACATATCGCATTCCATGTTGATTACAGGAATACGCGACCACGCAGCAAACTCTTTGACGATCCGGTTCCCTTTGCCATAACTCCATCCGGTCGGTTTGCCGTAGATCCGGATTGCGATGGCATCGCCCATCTCCGCAAGGACGCGGGCCACGTCACTGATCCGCTCAGTGGAGTACGCTTTCTCTTCCCCTTTCAACGCCGGAGTGTATACTGCTCCTGGCTGGAGAAAATGAGCGTGGCCGCCTAATTGGGTCATTCCTGCTTCAAATGAATTACGGGTGCGTAGTGACGTGTTATAAAAGAGCATGAAGAGTGTCTGTCCATCGAGAAGTTTATGTGGTTCCCGGCGAATATACTTCTGCTTGAGGTCGTGCGCCACAGCAAGAATCGTATCGAAATCCTCGCGATTGAAATCAAGTAGTGTGATAAAATCTTTTCCGCGTAAATCTCTACTTATCATTGATATACCTCCTTATCCTTTTGTGATCGTTGTCCCTGCTCGTCCCTCCAACGCTGCGAAACCGTTGTGGAGAGAGGTAATGATCGCTCTTTCTCCACCGGCCTCGATAAACCGCAGCGCGGCTGACACCTTTGGCCCCATTGATCCAGGAGCGAAATGACCTTCAGCAGAATACTTTGCAGCCTCAGCCACAGTTACTTGCGACAGTCCCTTTTCTTGCGGTCTCTGATAATCGAGCTTGACTTGATCAACATCGGTGAGAATAAGGAGAATCTTCGCTTCCACATTCGTTGCTAATCGTGCCGCAGCCAAGTCTTTATCGATAACAGCATCGACTCCTGTAAGCCGTCTTCCCTTCTCGATGACCGGGATTCCGCCGCCGCCGGCTGCGATGACGATTGTTTGTGCATCGAGAAGTTGTTTGATCACTATATGCTCGTGTATCTTGATCGGATCAGGGGAGGGGACGACACGGCGCCAGCCGCCACGCGAGTCCTCCTTCATATAATATCCTTTCTCTTCCTTTATCCGTTGTGCCTCTTCCTGGTCATAAAATGGCCCTACCGGCTTACTCGGAGTAGTAAATGCCGGATCAGTAGAATCGACGACTACCTGTGTGACAATGGTAGCGATCGGAATATCACCGCGTCCACACTCAGCAAGGACGTTGCCCAGACTTTGCTGGATCATATATCCGATCATTCCTTGGGTCTGAGCACCACATACATAAAGGGGCATCGGCATTATTTCATCTTTGGCGATTTCATTTTGCAATAGCAGATTACCCACTTGCGGGCCGTTACCGTGCGTAATAACGATCTGGTACTTACCACTTAAGATCATCTGTGCTAATTGTCGCGCCGTGGTTTCCACATTTGCAAGTTGTTCGTTAATTGTTCCTTTCTCGCCTCGCCGGAGAATCGCATGTCCTCCCAGTGCGATAACGACAATTTTCTTATTAACCATTAAATCACTCCGTTAGGTTGTGTGGTTGCGAAATTAATAAACTTAAGTAGTTATACGTGCTATAGTATTTTCCATTTTGCGAGAGGTTTACGCAAGGTATAATTAGTGTACAATAATGCATATGATAAATGGGGGCAAGCAACTTTGCAAACTAGTAAACCATTGTCGATAATGAACAAGGTGTTCAATGGGGAAGGTTGACGTCCAATTAGTCAAAGAGAAGGTTGATATTATCGGCTTTATGTCGCGTTATCTCTCGTTGACCGAAAGTGGCGAGGGGTATAAGGGACGTTGTCCATTCCATCAAGATAAGACGCCTTCATTCGTTGTCAATCCGCAAAAAGGATTATGGCATTGTTTCGGTTGTGGTGAAGGCGGAGATATCTTCGCCTTTCTGATGAAGACTGAGCGGATCAGCTTCTCTGAGGCGTTGGCAAGACTGGCACAGGAAGCAGGGATAAGATTGCGTGCTCCTACGGGCGAGAGAGCCAAACTTCTGGAGGCAAACCAGGCAGCAGAGCGTTTTTTCATTGCTAATCTTCTCTCTCCTGCTGGTCAGGAAGCACGAAGATACTTGCTCAACCGGGGTTATCAACGAGAGAGCTGGCAACGATTTGCCATTGGTTACGCATTACCAAGTTGGGATGCACTCAAGTCAAAATTAACACCACATTATCCATTACAAAGACTCGTTTCGCTCGGCGTGATCGTGCAAGCAAACGACGGGCATACGTATGATCGCTTTCGTAATCGAATAATTTTTCCTATCCATGATGTGGAAGGGAAAACAATCGGTTTTGCCGGCCGTGTTTTGGTAGAGAATGATGCCGAACCAAAGTACATCAATACGCCGAAGACAGCGCTGTTCGATAAAGGACGACATCTGTACGGTCTTGCCTGGGTGCGGAAGGATTTAACAAAGAATGATCCGTTGATCCTTGTGGAAGGACATACTGATGTTATTTCACTGCATTTGCACGGAATATCTACTGCTATAGGGTCGATGGGAACAGCGCTTACGCAGAGTCAAGCTGACCTTATTGCTCGCTTTACTGATACGGTGATCATCGCTTATGATCAAGATGCAGCGGGAAGTGCGGCCAGTTTGCGCGGGATGCAGATATTGCGCAATCGCGGATTGGAAGTACGTATCGCATCTTTTCCTCCCGGAGAAGATCCGGATACTCTTATTAAGAGCCAAGGCCGTGAGCAGTTTCAAGCGATCATTGATCGAGCATTGCCATTCCATCTATTCTACGTGCAAGGAATCAGCGCCCGTTTCGATTTATCCACTATCACAGGAAAAGAGAAGGCATTGGAAGAAGTACGACCGTTTTATCACGAAATAGACTCATTACCGTTACGTGAAGAGCTCATCTTCTCTTTGGCTAACCTATTGCACGTACCGCGCGATGGATTGCGCGCTGACCTGGCACGAAAAAGTCGACACAGACCAGTCAAAGTTGAAGAGAAAAAAGAGCAAGAATGGGGCCCGCAAGAGGTTCTTATTGCACTGCTGTTGCAAGGGGCAGTCACTTGGGAGAAAATACATGACAGAGCAATTGAATTAGCATCACAGCAAGAAGAGATTTCTTATTGCTCGATTGGACCAATGAATTTCTCTTCTCGCTACCACCAGCTTATCAAGGAGTGCATTGCTGCTGAAGAGACTGATCGCCGATTGGATCTGACGACCATCTTTCTGAAGCTGGATGAAGAATCAGCGCGTATCGCCAGTCATTTAGCTCTGACGCCGGTTGAGTTTGATGATGTTAATAAAGCACTAACAGATGCCTTGGTTGGATTGATCCATCTACCATCGATCGAAGAGCGGCTCATAACCTTAAAAGAGCTAATCACTGCAAAAGAGGAGCGAGGAGAGAAGCGAGAGTTGGTCTCTTTGCAGCGGGAATATCACTCGTTGAGTAAACAGAGAACAAAGTATAAATCACGAGAATGGATGTAATTATCGATGTTGATACGGCTATTTGCATGAAATATGAGATTGTGGATTCGTTTAGCAGAATGGTGAATCTGCGCAGGGGGAGGAGGGATGAAGAGAGACGAAGAGATGACCGGGGCACAGAGACCGGCAACAGAGAATACTGATACCAACCATATTTCACTACCTGACCGCACTGGCTCTACCAAATCAGAAAATAAGCGAGAAGAGGGCGGGCCCGTGACAGAAAAGACGATCGATTCGCTTCGCTTAACAGGGGAAGAAACAGCACTTCCTGCTGGTCATCCTAATTCGATTCGAAGTTACTTAGCAGAGATAAGCAGAATTCCACTCTTAGCCAAAGAAGATGAATGGCAGCTGGCGCAAATAATAGTACGAGGCAAAGAGGCAGAACAGCGATTGCACGAAGCAAAAGCGAATAACGAGCTCACTCTGTCGCAAACCGAGATGGAAGTTCTGCAAGGTGTTGTTGAACAGAGTGAAGAAGCGCGGAACAAGTTAATCCTCTCCAATTTACGTCTTGTGGTGCATATTGCGAAAGGGTATCGCAATCGCGGGATTTCATTCCTCGACCTGATTCAGGAAGGGAATCTGGGACTGATGAAAGCAGTAGAGAAATTCGATCACACGCTGGGATTTAAGTTTTCCACCTATGCTACGTGGTGGATCAGGCAGGCAATCACACGGGCGATCGCTGACTACTCACAGACAATCCGCATTCCCGTGCAGATGCTCGAAACAGCACGCGAGCTCAAACGGATCAAACAGGAGTATTTACATACACATGGCACCCCTCCTTCGTTGGAAATGCTTTCGCAGCTGACTGAAATGCCAATTATGAAAATAAAGAAAGTGGAAAATATATTTGAGTATACGACATCGCTGGAACGCCCGCTCAGCGATGAGGGTGACGAGACGATCAGCGATATGATCGCTGATGAATTCTCTCTCTCTCCAACAAAAGAGACATTCCGTCTCTGTATGACCGAAGAACTCGACCGTGCCCTCGACTATCTTGATGAACGCGAAAAGATGATACTTAAGCTCCGTTACGGTTTGGAAGACGGCCATCCACGGACGCTCAAAGACGTGTCGAATGTATTCAATCTAACGCGTGAGCGCGTGCGTCAAATTGAAATTCGCGCGATTGAGAAGCTTAAGCATCCGGCTCGCAAAGAGGATCTCCAGCAATTCCGTGATTTACTGTCGTGTGAGGAGTAACGATGCAGCAGGTGGTGGTAATTTGCGGCCCCACCGGTGTCGGTAAGAGTGAGATTGGTGTAGCACTGGCAGAGCTGACAAACGGAGAGGTGATCTCCGCTGATTCGCGTTCTTTCTTTCGTGGTCTCGATATTGGCACTGACAAACCATCACCGGATGTGGTGCGACGTATTCCACATCATTTAATCGATATTGTTGAGTTTAATCAGCCCTATGATGTGATGCACTTTCGCGGTGATGTAGATAGATTAATCAAGGAGATAGACGGTCGCGGGAGAATGCCGCTCATCGTCGGAGGAGGAACACTATATTTACGAGTGATCCTCCAGGGAATTTTTCAAGGACCGTCCGCTGACACCTCACTTCGACAACGGCTGAGTAACAGCTCGCTTGTCGAGCTATACACTCAACTACAAGAGGTTGATCCGATTGCGGCGGCGCGGATTCATCCGCACGACCGTCATCGCATAATTCGCGCGTTGGAAGTGCATCATTTGACTGGGAGACCAATCAGTGAGTTACAGCAAGAGGCATTGCCGTTGTCGTACGATTTTTATACGATTGGGCTGAGAATGGACAAAGAATTACATCGACAGATACTCAAAGCGCGGATCGATCGCATGCTCGATCAAGGGCTACTTGCTGAAGCGATTTTGCTCAAAGAGAAAGGGATTATGCCCCATATGCAGACCTATCGCACAATCGGATATGAAGAGTTGTTCAGTTACATCGAAGGCAAGCTTTCTTTTGCTGATGCGCTTGCTGCAATGAAGCGCAATACGATCCGCCTTGCACGGCGCCAATTGGCCTGGTTTCAGCGCGAAGCAGCGCAATGGATAGATGTGACGGGGCGATCAGCATTGGACGTAGCAATGGAGATCAAACAGAAAATTACCGGTCAGATTGAGCTCCCGTACATTCGGCAATGAACATAAAAAATAGCGTAGCGGCCAAATTTTGTAAACTCCGGAATAGCGCTGAATGATCTGGTCTTTAATTTAGCTCTGCTCGCTTGTAGTTGCATGGTGCACCTTGTTTATTAAAGTTCTTTTGATTATAATCGTTATAAATAGGTGCGTATAGAGCAAGATTCTATTATTGGGTAACGATTGCGCAACAGACTGTCGACATTGCCAGGCAAAGATGGTAAGCTTTCGTTGAATTAAGTCTATCTCGTGGTTGACTCCATTCAGAAGGAGATTTATAAGGTATTTGGTGATCATACTGCTATCTCTGGCGGAGAGTATTGATCCCAACTGGTAATTTTTACTTTTAGAAAGAGGGAGAAGGCAGACTGTGAAAGAGATTAAGATTATGGATACAACGCTGCGTGATGGCCACCAGTCATTATGGGCGACCCGCATGAGGACAGCTGAGATGCTTCCTATCATCAACCAGCTTGATCGGGTCGGTTACTGGTCGCTAGAAACCTGGGGCGGAGCCACCTTTGACGTACCATTACGCTTTTTGGATGAAGATCCATGGGAACGATTGTACGAACTGCGTAAACGAACAGAGAACACGCAATTGCAGATGTTATTGCGCGGTCAGAATATCGTTGGTTACCGTATTTACCCTGATGATCTGCTGCAAGCATTTATTGAACGGGCGGCAAAAGGAGGAATCGATGTTTTCCGCATCTTTGACGCGCTCAATGATATTCGTAATTTAGCGGCAGCGATCCGCTTTGTCAAAGAGACCGGTAAGCATGCTCAAGGGACAATTTGCTATACAATCAGTCCGGTTCATACCATCGATCAGTACCTGAAGTCTGCACGCGAGCAGGTAGCAGAAGGAATCGATTCGATCTGCATTAAAGATATGGCAGGAATACTCGCGCCTGATGTCGCTTATAAGCTGGTCGCTGCGTTGAAAAACGAGTTTTCTATCCCTGTGCATCTACATTGCCATGCCTCAAGCGGCATGGCGGTGGTAGCTTATCTAAAAGCGATCGAAGCGGGAGTCGATATTATTGACTGTGCGCACGCACCGCTTGCCGGTTACACATCACAGCCGGCTGTGGAGACGCTCGTTGCTCTCCTTGCGGGGACGGAACATGATCCACGTTTCGATCTCGAATTGATCGAAGAAATTTCGCAATATCTGGCGGATCTCGTCACTAAATGGAAAATGACGCGTGATGCCGCAATCGATCGCACAGTGATTGCCCATCAAATTCCCGGTGGAATGACAACCAATCTGAGCCGCCAATTACAAGAACAAGGAGCAGCAGACCGGCTTGCCGAAGTATTAGAAGAAGTTCCTCTGGTGCGTGCCGAGTTGGGATACCCACCGCTTGTCACACCGACAAGTCAGATTATCGGTGCACAAGCAGTTTTCAACGTCTTAACCGGTGAGCGTTATAAGATAGTTCCGCAAGAGGTACAAGACTATGTCAAAGGCCTTTATGGTCGTCCTCCCGGACCGATTAGCGATGAGATAAGAGCAAAGATCATCGGTGATGCCGAAGTGGTAATGATCCGCCCGGCTGACCTGCTGGAACCGGCCATGAAACGCGCCCGCCAGGAATTACCGCCAGAGTTAATCGATAAAGAAGAAGATATAATATCTTATGCTATCTTTCCGGAGATCGCGCGTCGTTTCTTTGAAAGACGCCACAAACCATCCACCGAGAGGGGAGAGAGAGAAGAGGAAATGAACGAAACTAAAGACTCACCATCAGTTAATTCTAATGCAACCAAGGTGATTCGAGAGCTGATTGAACTCACCATCAAAAATAATATCACTGAACTTGAGTGGGAACATGCAGATACAAAAGTCAAAATACGCCGTGGTGGATCTGCCCTCCCTCCTGTAGTAGTGAGTAGCGCAACGACGGCAGAGAGTGTGTCACCGGTCGTGCAGACTGAAACGATCGCTGTCGAAAGAGCGACTAAATACGAAGAGATCACCGCGCCACTTGTCGGAATCTTCTATCGTAGACCGGCTCCCGATCAACCGCCGTTTGTCGAGCAAGGAGATATTGTTAAAACTGGGCAGACAGTCTGCATCGTCGAAGCGATGAAGTTGAAGAACGAAATCCAGGCCAAAAAAGAATGCCGGATAATGGAGATCGTTGTCGATAACGCAACACCAGTTGAGTACGGTCAAGTACTCTTTCGCGTTGAACCTATTACCAAATAGAGTTGCTAAAAAGGATTCAAGGGTTTATTTTTAGTAAGGATTTTATAAGCATTTCCCTCGACTCCTTGCCCTGTACTTGATACAGGGTTTGACCCCTCTAATCCTCATGATCTTACCATTTTTTTGGAAATAATCCATAAATAGAGTATTCCACGAGGCCGCGTCCCAACAAACCACGGGTGAACACATAGATACACCTCTACTACATTTGATTTTCCGACTTCAGTCTCGTGACAAATCTCTTATTTTTATCACGTCTAAGATAGATTATTTTAGGAAAAATACAAAATGATAAGAGGACAAATAGATCGGGGGTGAAAATTCGGTTCCGATAATGGCAAACCTCACTAAACTTGAAGTGGGGGACGCAAAGCTCCGGGCCTGCGATGGTGGCCGAGCTACCGAAGAACCAAGTGAAAAGACGCACACTCGTAATACTTGCTGCTCTCGTGGCATCTTTTGCAATACCGATTTGCGCCGCAACTTCGGTTTCAGTAGACGTGCAAGTGAGCTGGACGATTCTTCCGTTCCAATCACTTACACTTGCAGGGAGCAATAGCTGGGGCGAAGAAGTAACGGTTAGAGTTGATTTTCCGCAGCCGACCGCAGCTGATCTATCAGTAGGGTTTATCGAGATACGCGGTGCGCTCTCGCTGGTGGCACGGAGCAATATACCATGGGTTGTTAAAGTACGTGCAATGGAAAGCGATCTCGGAACAAGTTACGATGGTACATTCACCAAACCCCTTCATAATTTCCTTCTGCGGGCAAATAGCGGGCATTATTTTACATTGGCAAATTACGATCAAATTATCATTGAAGGTCAACCTGGAGTACATCCGATTACGATTGATTACAAAATCTTGTTTGACCAAGTAACTCATCGTGCTGGCAACTACGGAGTAACTTTAGTCTACACAATCACAACGAGATGAGGCAATCCTCCTTATCGAGCGAGCGGGATAGATGAAACGGATCATCCCGCTCGCTTCTTTTTCAGCTCTTCCTTGTTAAGGCGGAATCACCGGTCTATTCATCAACGGGTTTGACGTGCGTTGCAATGCCGCCTGAAAACAAACTTTGCTTGGTCACAAACAGGCAAATGAATTAACCCATTTGCTTGATTCCTTACCAATTGCAGTTTAAGATAATCTCCGAGGTGGATATTGAGAACGGAGATTGATCTACTCCTGGAAATACAGGCAATTGACGACCAGCGTCGCGATCTTGCTGTGGCGATCAACCGTAAATGTACTGAAAAAGAGCGACTGCAGCAGTACTTGAGCGACGAAGAAAGACGGTTGGAAGAATGGCATACTGAATTAACAGAACTGACTCGTCGCAGTCGCCAGAAGAATCTTGAAGTCGACACCTTAGCAGACCAGATCACTAAAATGCAACAGCGCCTCAATCACAGTATCATCAGCTTCAAGGAGACAGAGGCACTGCAAATCAAGCTCGCCGGCGAAAGAAAACGCGTCGATCAGATGGAAGATGAGGCACTCAACTTAATGGAGCGAATCGATGCAATGCGGAAGGAGACACCGGCGAAAGAAGCGGATTTCGTGCAACTGACGGAAAGAATCGCCGCACAGATAAGGACTATCGACACTGAAATAACCGGCTGGAGAGATAAAATTACGGCACAAGAGAGAGAGCGAGAAAAACTGTGTGATAGAGTTCAGAAGCAGCTTCTTGCTCACTACAACCGGCTGCGCAACGAATTTGACGACCCAGTGGTAGAGATTCGGGATGGAACATCGTGTCAAGGTTGCAATTTGACGATACATGCAAACATAGTGGAGAAAGCTCGCACCGAAACAGAGATAGTATTCTGCGAAAATTGCTCGCGTCTTCTCTATTACCGGCGATAATTCTGACTGGTATCTTTATTTACGGTAATAGTAATCCTCTCCTCCCGCGGCCGATTGGGATGTTGAATGATTACGCCAACATCCTTGATCACCACCGTCGCAGGGCTCTTCTCTCTCTGATCGAAGAGGCGCGTGAGAGATTTGCGATCGATGTTTACCTCCTATTTAGTTGGGAGGATCCATTTGCGGATATCGATCGCTTTGCGGATGCAATACTCGATTTTTGGAATCTGGAAAGACGCGATGTTCTGCTGGGCGTCTTTGTGCGGTATGGCAGGCGCTGGGAAGGAAGGATCGTGGCCGGTAAAAGCCTGGTACGGCGTTATCCGCTGCTCGCTTCAACAGTCGAAGAAGAGATCACCTTCTTTATCCGTCATCATGAAGTGGCACGGGCGGCAGAGGAACTCTTCACGCAAATCACTGCTTTTTTCGCTCTGCCACCGGTGGTTGCCCCGCCGGTGAATGAAGACCGGCCTACCCGGGTGTGGATTATCTTCGTGATCGTCGGGACAACTCTTCTTCTCTTATTTATTATCAGACGTATATGCCCGCGCTGTATAATGATTCTCGTTAGACGGCGCAGCACCCCCTCTGCTTTACCACAGAGAGAGAAAGTGATATACTATTGTCGTCGCTGCGGGTACATACGGATACGCCGCAGAGAGGGTTAGAGGGCCGCGCGGAAAAAGAAAATTCCGTGAGGAAAGTCCGGACTCTATAGGGCAGACCACTGAGGAAATCTCAGCAGGGGAGACTCTGGGAAAGTGCAACAGAGAGTAGACCGCCTAAGGTGTAAACCGGTAAGGGTGAAACGGTGGTGTAAGAGACCACCAGCGGTCCGGGTGACCGGGCCGGCTCGGTAAACCCTGGTTAGAGCAAGGTCAAATAAGAGGGCGAGTTGAGGGCTGCCCGCCCAAGCCTTCGGGTAGACCGCATAGATAGATGGCCCCCCACGACAGAATCTGGCTTATTGCCCTCTCTGCGCGTAAAAAATAGGTTTGGAAACAGTTTAAGGTTCGGAGTTAGGAGAGTCGAAGAAGAAGGTTCATGGTTAAGATCTCGATCCTTAATCCCCACTCCTTCTTCTGTCATTGCGAGAGTTCAGAGAACTCATGGCGATCTTGTCATGTCCATGGCATCATTATCCCTGTAGGGGCAGGCCCCTGTGCCTGTCCCCCAAATGGGCAACCACAGGGGGTTGCCCCTACAACTAGGCTAAAGCAACGGGATTGCTTCGCAGACTCGCAATGACAAAGGAAGGTAATTCGCAATGATCTACGAAGAGACTCGCAATGACAGAAGGAGCACGGTATGCCTTCTTTTTCTTGTCAGTCATTGCGAGTTTGCAAAGTAATCTCAAATGGTTCGGAAAAGAGTTGAGGAAATGTAGGAGCAGATAAGTGGCAGCAGTCAACGGCCGTCAGCAGACAGAAGAGAGAAGTCGGCAAATGAATATACAAATAACTGTAATATTATCGCGTGAATCGTAATAAGATCATCAACCGAAAGACTATCTGGAAACCTCTTCTTCTCGTTTATGCGTTTGCGTTGCTCGTCTTAGCTCTCATACCACTCGATATGGAACGACCGTTTCTCGCAGTCGAAGGAGGAGATAAATTAGTCCATTTTCTCCAGTTCTTTCTCTTTTTTCTTTTCGCGATGCGCGCGCTTCCAACCCGCGGACTTGTCGCAGTGCTTGTTTTAACAGCAAGTTATGGCACAGTTCTCGAACTGTTGCAATTTGTATCACCGACCCGTGTGATCTCGTTTACCGATTGGGTAGCTAATTTAGGTGGAGGAGTCGGCGGACTGCTCGCTATGGGCATTTTTCGTTGTGGAAAAGAAAGAAGAAAAGAGATATAATTATTACAGATCTTAAACTGAGGTGAAAAAATATGTTATGGCTATTAATGGGCCCGGAAATATTTATTCTGATTCCCGCATTGATCCTCGCTGGTTACGCGCAATACAAAGTTAAGTCGACTTACGCGAAATATGCACGTATACGTACGGCGAAAGGAGTATCAGCCGGTGCAGCAGCTAAACAGCTGCTCGACCGTGCCGGGATCAACGATGTGAAGATTGAACGAGCACACCGAGTACTGGGAGATCACTATGATCCTCGTCACAAAGTGCTGCGGCTCTCGGATCCTAATTCTTCTTCTGTCGCTGCAGTTGGAGTGGCTGCACACGAAGTCGGGCATGCTATCCAGCATGCGCATGGTTATCAGCCGTTGGCTGTCCGTACGTTGATGGTTCCAATGGCTAATATCGGTTCGCAACTTGCTTTTCCCCTCTTTTTTATTGGGCTACTCTTCCATAATCCGCTCCTTGTCGATATTGGCATAATCGCATTCTCTGCGGCTGTCTTATTCACTCTGGTGACACTACCTGTAGAATTTAATGCCAGCAGCAGAGCAATCGAAGTCCTTCGATCGAGTTATATCGTTTCGGAGACCGAAATAGGTGCGGTAAAGCGTGTTCTCACCGCCGCGGCCCTCACCTATGTAGCAGCAGCAGCAATGGCAGTCTTGCAATTAATCATGCTCCTGTCGCGACGGCGATGAAACTTGCCCTTTCCCTCTTATCGGCTGATTTTGGGAAGCTACGTGCTGAAGCAATTGAAGTCGAATCACAGGTCGATTATTTCCATATCGATGTGATGGACGGCCACTTTGTTCCTAATTTAACGATCGGGCCACCAGTCGTTAATTCATTACGACGCGGACTGTCACGGCCGCTTGATATCCACTTGATGATCGACCATCCGGTGACCTATGCACCACAATTTGATGTATACGCGGATGATTTCATCATCTTCCATATCGAAGCGCAGGACGATCCAGATAAAGTTATCGATATCATAGCCGCTACTGGGGCAGGAGTGGGAATCTCGCTACGACCGGCAACCCCAATATCAACTCTCCGTCCATACTTGAATCAGGTGGATCTGGTCTTGGTCATGACCGTTGAGCCGGGATTCGGCAACCAGCAGATCGTTGATAATGCGACAGAACGAATCGCCGAACTCTCATCGCTGATCAGCAAAGATTCAAGCAACGCAGTCATTGCTGTTGACGGCGGAGTGAATAAGAATAATATCAACTCTTTGGTCCGCGCTGGAGCAGAGATGATCGTAGTTGGGTCAGCGATCTTCTCTGCCCCAAATCGGCGCGCCGCAATCGAAGAACTGATTGCAGCAGTATGAAAGAAGAGTTTATGGAGATGGCAATTAATCTCGCTTGTCATGGCGAGGGCTATGTAAATCCCAATCCACTCGTTGGTGCAGTCGTCGTTGCTGAAGGCAAAGTCATCGGCCGGGGCTACCACAAGCGATTCGGGGCGCCACATGCGGAAATAGTTGCCTTAGATGAAGCAGGCACGCAGGCGCGTGGCGCCGATCTCTATGTTACTTTAGAGCCTTGTTGTCATTACGGGAAGCAGCCGCCGTGCACCGAGCGGATTATCGCGGCTGGAATTGCGCATGTCATTATCGCCTGTCGCGACCCAAATCCAATTGTCAACGGCCGCGGAATTGCTCATCTACGTGACAGCGGATTAGAGATAACAGTGGGATTGTTAGCAGAGAAAGCAGAGCGTTTGAATGAGATCTTTTTCACCTATATCACTACCGGTATTCCCTTTGTTCACCTCAAACTGGCAATGAGCCTCGATGGAAAGATTGCTACTCGAACTGGTGACTCCCAATGGATAACAAACGAGGAGTCACGCATCGCTGCGCATCGCTTACGACGGAAGTATAGTGCCCTCCTTGTTGGCGTCAATACAGTGATTACTGATGACCCCCGGCTTACTACCCGTCATGTACCAGGGCGCAATCCGCTGCGAATCATCCTGGATGGCAAAGGGCGGATTCCCGTGACTGCACGTATCTTTACCGAGCCAGGTAGAACAATCGTTGTGACAGCGACGATGCCGCATGAGACTGAACAGAGAATCCAGGCGCAGGGAGGAGAAGTATGGCGCATCATGGAACATGAAGATAAAGTTGACCTGCGCCAGCTACTGCATCGGTTGGGAAGAGAAGGAATCGATGGACTACTCATCGAAGGTGGAGGTACCACCGCAGCTTCGTTCCTTGAAGCCGGACTAATCAATAAAGTAACGTTTTTTTTTGCACCGTTAATTATCGGCGGCGCAGCAGCAGTCCCAGCAGTCGGGGGTCAAGGCATAGCAGAAATTGCGCGCGCAATTCGCCTCTCTGATATCAAGACAGAGAGAATCAATGATGATCTAATATATACCGGCTATATCAAGTGAGACGATTGATTATTTTAGACTATCACCGCTAAAAGATATCTGGTCCCTGCAGCGGAGATGTGAAATTAGGATCATCTCCAAAAAGTTGGTAAGATCATGAGGATTCGAGGGGTCAAGCCCCGTATCAAGTACGGGGTAAGGATTCGAGGGAAATGCTTATAAAATCCTTACTAAAAAATAAGCACTTGAATCCTTGAATCCTTTTTAGTAACTAAATTGGAGAAGAACCGTTTTAATGATACTCAAAAACACAAGGAGGGATGGTATGAAACAGATTGTACTTGTGGCTGCCTTTATCACGCTGATCGGTCTTCTGGCCGGATTATTGATCGTATTGTCACAGATTATGGAAGACGGAGTGACTGTGCAATTGGTCGGTCCGGTGAAGCTCACTATGCCCGATGGTGTCGTCCTTACCATGCCGGGTGAGGTAATTCTGACTATGCCACAGACCGTGGACATAATTGCCACTGGCCCGGACGGAAACCCTATGCCGGTAGAACTTGCTGTATTTCCTTGTCCACAATGCGGCGGACGGATGATTCCGATCCGCTGGCATCTGTGGAGCGGCGAGATCGAGTGGCGCTGCCTTGATTGCACCCCTGAAGAAGAGTAACCCGACTGACCATAAGACTTACTAACTGCAAATAAGACTGGTCGATATCCGCGGAAAAGAGATTTGCGGCGACCTTATCATCTCTTTTTTCATCTCCAATTTTTTAAGTACCATTTTTCATTTGAAGCAACGATACGATTTGGAGTACTTTTTTAATGAAGCAATGCGGGCTCTTGACACAGGCAGTCAAAGATGATATTTTTAGGGGTGCCTGTAAGTGACAAGTAAGAGGAGGTGATTTGCCAATACTCTAAATACTGCTACTCTATCGCTATATCGTAACACTAATACTCAAAAGAGGAGGAATAAAGAGAAATGAGAAGTAAAATTTCGATTATTACCGTGATCTTTTTGCTTGCAGTAAGTCTCTTTACTGCAGCAGGAAGACCAATTGAGTGGACTATGCAAGCGCATAATACTCCAGGAGAGCCGGGATGGGAGTATGTAACGAGCTGGGCCGAGGATATCTACAGGTTGAGCGGAGGACGGTTACGAATCACAGTGCATCCACCAGGAGCGATCGTGCCGTTTATGGAAGTATTTAAAGCTGTATCAATGGGAACTTTAGATGTTGCTAGTTCGTGGGGTCCTTTCTGGGTAGGGATCGACCCGGTGTTTGGTCTGTTTTGCGGATCAGCAGCGGGAATGTCTCCCCATGAAACCCGTCTGTGGCGTCATGAATGGGGCGGCTGGGATCTGGCAAGGGAAAAGTATGCTCAATACAATATTCACTGGATACCTTTTGGTACCTACCCTGCTGAAATATTCCTGTGGGCCCATCATCCAATTCGTACCTTTGCTGATCTTGAAGGTTTAACAGTCCGGGCTGCGGGTCTCTCGCTCGTGATGTTCGGAAGACTTGGAATTAGCGCTTTCTGGATTCCAGGCGGGGAGACCGCTCCCGCGTTATTAAAAGGAGTAGTGGATGCAGCTGAATTTTTAAGTCTCCCTGCGGATATGGCGGTTGGTTTCCATGAGGCGGTACGCTATGCAATGGTTGGGCCACGTGCTACCACGGTGGCGGATGATCTAATGGTCAATATGGATCGTTGGAACGAGCTGCCGCCGGACTTGCAGGCCATTGTAACTACCACAACACTCAAATATCAGTTTAAAACTACGTTGCTATTGGAAAGACTGGAGAAAGAGGCGTTGGCAAGAGCAATAGAGCTTGGAGTTACCATAGTACCCATTGAGGAGTCTCTTGCAAAGCTGGTCCGACAAACGTTTAATAGAATGTTTGACGAGTTTGCGGCTAAAGATCCATTCTTCGCCCGAGTCTGGGAATCGCAGCGGGCTTTCTTAGAAGAATATCGACCGTTTAGAGCCATCATGTGGCCTTGGGAGTAGAAGGAAGATCGTAAGGAGTCTCTCCGCTTTGCTGCTTGATGGCAGGAACGGAGAGACTTCTATGATAGTTGGAATAGCCAAAACATGTTCTGTTTGGTATCCCCAAAAGGTATTTGGATATTGCTTAAGTGAGTCAACACTAAAAAGAAGGAGGAAGAAGAAATGAGAAGCAAAATTTCGATCATTACAGTGATTTTTGTGCTTGCAGTAGGTCTATTTACTGCGGCAGGAAGACCAATTGAGTGGACCTTGCAGGCGGATCATTCCCCGGGAGATCCTGTATTTCAATATATACTAAGATGGGCCGAGGATATCTACAGATTGAGCGGAGGGCGGTTGCGGATCACGGTGCATCCACCAGGAGCAATCGTGCCGTTTATGGAAGTATTTAAAGCTGTCTCAATGGGAGTTTTGGATATTGCTACCTCTTGGGGTCCTTTCTGGGTAGGGGTCGATCCAGTCTTTGGCCTATTCTGCGGGTCAGCAGCAGGAATGACTCCTGAGGAAACAGGTCTTTGGCGACAGGAATGGGGTGGTGGGGAGATGATAGCGGAAAAGTATGCTCAATACAATATCAAGTGGCTTCCTTCCAAACTCTACCCTGCTGAAATATTCTTGTGGGCTCGTCATCCAATCCGCACCTTTGCTGATCTTGAAGGCTTAAGGGTCCGGGCTGCTGGTCTCTCGCTCGTGATGTTCGGACGACTTGGAATTAGCGCTTTCTGGATTCCAGGAGGAGAGACCGCTCCCGCGTTGTTAAAAGGAGTAGTGGATGCGGCTGAATTCCTAAGTTTTCCTCAGGACATGGGACTCGGTTTCCACGAGGCGGTACGTTATGCAATGATCGGGCCACGTGCTACCGTGGTGGCGAAAGATCTATTAATTAATATGGATCGCTGGAATGAACTGCCGCCGGACCTGCAAGCTATTGTAACTATCGCAATCAGTAATTATCAGACTAAAATTAACTGGCGATTGCAGAAACTGGAGATGGAGGCTCTAAAAAGAGCAAAAGAGTATGGAATTACCATAGTTCACATTGAGGAGTCTCTTGCAAAGCTGGTCAGAGAGACGTTTGATAAAATGTTTGATGAGTTTGCGGCGAAATGTCCATTCTTCGCCCGAGTCTGGGAATCTCAGCGCGCCTTTTTAGCAGAATATCGAGCGCTTAGAGATCTCATATGGCCTTGGGAGTAGAAAGAGAGAGTGGGGAGTCTCTCCGCTTTGCTGCTTGATGACAGGAACGGAGAGACTTTCCATTAGTTTGAGTCCCAAAACTGCTGAACACATTCGCGTAACGATTTTCTTTTCGATGAGGCAATGCGACGATTGACATTTGAGGTTTGTTATGTTATATATTTTGCGTTGATTTCGCTTATGTCAGACATGGTAGTCGGAATAGCCAAAACATGTTCTGTTTGGTATCCCCAAAAGGAGGTGAGAGTATTTGGGTATTGTCTGTCTAAGTGAGTCGACACTAATAAAGAAGGAGGAACAAGAAATGAGAAGCAAAATCTCGATAATTACCGTGATCTTTTTGCTTGCTGTAGGTCTATTTACTGCAGCAGGAAGACCAATTGAGTGGACCATGCAGTCGGATCATACTCCAGGAATGGCTGCCTGGGATTTGTATATGAGCTGGACCGAAGATATTTACCGGTTGAGCGGAGGACGGTTACGGATCACGTTGCATCCACCAGGAGCAATCGTGCCGTTTATGGAAGTATTTAAAGCTGTCTCAATGGGAGTTTTAGATCTTGCCGCCTCGTGGGGTCCTTTCTGGGTGGGGATCGACCCGGTTTTCGGCCTATTTTGCCCGTCAGCAGCGGGGATGAGTCCCCATGAAACCAATCTGTGGCGTCATGAATGGGGCGGCTGGGATCTGGCGAGGGAAAAATATGCTCAATTCAATATCCACTGGACTCCTTTTATCACTAACCCTCCTGAAATGTTCCTGTGGGCCCATCATCCAATTCGCACCTTTGCGGATCTTGAAGGTTTAACAGTTCGGGCTGCTGGTCTCTCGCTCGTGATGTTCGGACGACTCGGAATTTCCGCTTTCTGGATTCCAGGCGGGGAGACCGCTCCTGCGTTGTTAAAAGGAATAGTGGATGCGGCTGAATACATGAGTCTTGCTGAAGATATGAGGGTGGGTTTCCATGAGGCAGTAAGCTATGCAATGGTCGGGCCACGTGCTACCGTGGTGGCGAGCGATCTAATGATCAATATGGATCGCTGGAATGAACTGCCGCCGGACCTGCAGGCTATTGTGACTGCCACAAGTCTGAAATACCAGTTTATAAGTACGTTGAAATTGGAGAAACTGGAGAAAGAGGCGCTGGCAAAAGCAATAGAGTATGGAGTTACCATAGTACACATTGAGGAGTGTCTTGCAAGGCTGGTACGACAGACGTTTGATGAAATGTTCGCTGAGTTTGCGGCGAAATGTCCATTCTTTGCCCGAGTCTGGGAATCGCAGCGGGCTTTTTTAGAGGAATATCGACCGTTTAGGGCCATCATGTGGCCTTGGGAGTAGAAGGAAGAATGCACGGAGTCTCTCCGCTTTGCTGCTTGATGGCAGGAACGGAGAGACTTCCATTAGTCATTAAGTGATACTCCCAAAACAAGGTAAGAATGCCTATTATCCTGTTTTCGTATGAGACAACACTGGCGGTTAACATTTGCGTTTTGTTATGTTGAAATTATTAAGTTTCACCAATTAGTAGTACAGAAGTACCTCCTTGCCGGCCGACGAGAAAATCTTTCCGGATACGCATTAAAATATTCTACCACTTTCTCATACGGCGTCAAATTTTTGATTGAGCGGAGTCTGGTTTCAAGGTTGTATTGGTCTTGCCAACGGGCTAAGTCTAACGCTTCGTAGCTTAAGGTAGTTAATCTTAAAGATAGGATTATCTTTGAGACGACGATGAGCCGTTCAATCTGACCGTTAGTCCAAGGGGCTCTGAATTTTGTCATCTTATGTTTGATGCCATTCTTTTTACAGGCAGAGAAAAAGGATGAAGTATATTCTGCCTGCCCTCCTCTGTTTTTAGGTCTTTTGTCCTGATCCATTTCTTTGTGAGCAAACTCAGTGCCGTTATCAATGAGAATGTGGTGAATTTGATAGGGGAGAAAGTCAATCAAGAGTTAAAGAAACTCAACACTCTTTTCTTTTGATCTCTTTTCAACCATCAGGACTAGGGCGATCTTGGTAATTCGATCAATAGCTGTGTAGGCACATCTTCGCTTTGAGTAACTACTACATTCAATTTGTACATTCAATTTGCAAGTGCAACTTGTGGATAAAAAAATTTAGTTTGCAAATTTGATTTATTGCTGGATTTCGACTTTAATAATTTGTTCATTTCAAAATTAAATACTTCGGTTGGCGTTTTGTACCCCAGACATTTCATAGGTCTGTTGTTGACCCGGTCCTGAATTCTCTTTAAATCTTCCTCTGTCAAGGAGTCAAGATCTGTTCCCTTGGGAAGAAACCATCTGACAAGTCCGTTTCTGTTCTCGTTGCTACCTCGCTGCCAAGAAGAGTAAGGTCTGGCAAAGTATATTCTCATTCCAGTTTCTCTTGTGATTTGTTCGTGTCCCGAGAATTCCA
>JAJHSB010000043.1 GCA_022684035.1 Candidatus Acetothermia bacterium
AGATATCTTCGATTCTTTTCTTAAACTGCTTTCGTTCAAACAGGATCCGTTCAATATCTAGTTGAGTTAAGTCGGTGCGGAACCGATGAGGCCGGCTTGATTTATCTTCCAGGTTTTCAGCTTCTTTCCACCTTTTCACTGCTTCGCAATTGACCTCCGGTCTTGCTTTGCAATTGACCTCCGGTCTTGCTTCGCAACTGAGGTTGAATTTTTTAGCTAAAGAAATATATGCTTTCTTTGGAAGCTCGGATTTCTTATCTGACGGCTAAAGTGGTCTTGGCGTTTTTGTGTAATTTTATTTGCATATCTCCTCCACTTTATCACAGAATGTGTCGTTAGTCAATAGTTAAGAAAGAGAAAAATAACAGGTAGGGGCGAACCTATGTCTTGGCCCGTTTTATTTACTTGCGCGTACCGAAGATCGCTGTGCCGATTCTAACCATCGTTGATCCTTCTTCAATCGCTATTTGCCAATCATGACTCATTCCCATCGACAGAATCTTCATGTTGACATTCTCGATCCGCGCAGTAGCGATGGTGTCAAAAAGATTTCTGGCGCGCTTAAAATATGGTCGTGCTCGTTCTTGGTCAATGAAATACGGCGGCATCACCATCAATCCCTTGACGCGCAGGTGCGCGAGGCGGGGTAAGATTGCTAATAACTCTTCTAAATCAGCTTCTTTAATGCCGGATTTGGTTGCTTCTCCGGCAATGTTGACCTCAATCAATGTGGAGACGACTTGATCGCTCTCTGCGGCAATACGGTCGATTCGCTCGGCCAGTCTGATCGAATCGAGGCTTTGAATAAGATCAAAGAGGCTGAGTGCTTGCCGGACTTTATTCGTCTGCAGATGGCCGAGCATATGCCAGTTGGCAGAGGCCGAGACTTCTGCCTGCTTCCACGCTGCTTCTTGTACGTAATTCTCTCCGATGTTAGTGATACCGGCGCTAATCGCTTCACTTATCTCGCTGCTGGTGCGTCTTTTTGTCGCTGCGCATACGGTTACGTCATCGGGGATTTGCTTGAGTAGCATCTCAACCCGCTCTCCGATCGTCATTGCTTGATCTCTTATCTTTGCCATTGTATGCGAATCTTATCACGCCGAAGAGAGAACGTCAATAACGTTGCCTTAAGCTCTTCTTCGCATGGACGACTTGTGCCTGATCGGATAAAATTGAAAGAATCTCTTATTTATTCCTTCTGGACGGTGCGATTGTAGATGAGTCACTCTAAAGAAGAGAAAAGAGAAGACGGGAGTACTATGAGAACGACTGAAATAAAATTAGGCTTTCAAATTTCGCAACGTCTTTCTCCTACTGGTGATCAGCCGGAGGCGATCGCTGCACTGACCAAGGGGATCTTTGCCGGAATGAAGTATCAGACTCTCCTCGGCGCAACCGGAACAGGTAAGACGTTTACGATTGCTAACGTAATTGCCAATGTGCAACGGCCGACTTTACTCATCGCCCATAATAAGACATTGACGGCGCAACTATGTAATGAGTTGCGTGAGTTCTTTCCTCATAATGCGGTCCACTACTTTGTGTCATATTACGATTATTATCAACCTGAAGCTTATATCCCCCAAACCGATACGTATATCGAAAAAGATACTGCGATCAATGATGAGATCGACCGGCTGCGCCATGCTGCCACGAGTGCCCTGCTTAGGCGGCGCGATGTGATTATCGTTGCCAGTGTCTCGTGTATCTACGGTCTCGGGTCGCCAGAGGACTACGGAGCGATGTCGCTGACTATCACGCAGGGAGAGGAACAGGATCGCGACGAGCTGATGCACAAACTTGTTATTCTCCAATATGCACGTAATGAGATTGGTTTTACGCGCGGAACATTCCGGGTACGTGGTGATGCACTGGAGATCATTCCGGTTGATGAGGAGAGGGTTATCCGGATCGAGTTCTTCGGTAATACGATCGAGCAGATCTTCATTCTCAATCCTGTCTCTGGTCAGCTGATCAGCCAAGAGGAACAGGTGATGATCTACCCTGCTTCTCACTTTATATCTCCACAAGCGAAGACGCAGCGGGCGATCGCCACGATCAAAGAAGAACTGGCAGAGCGATTGGAGCAATTAAACAGGGAAAAGAAACTACTGGAAATGCAGCGTTTGGAACAGCGCACACGATATGATCTGGAGATGATACAAGAGATGGGCTATTGTTCGGGGATAGAAAATTATTCCCGCCATCTCGACGGCCGTGTTGCCGGCGAACCGCCTGCTGTGCTCATCGATTATTTCCCGGATGATTTTCTCCTTGTAATCGATGAATCACACCAGACAATACCACAGATTCGCGCAATGTACCACGGAGATCGCTCTCGTAAAGAGACACTGGTTGACTTTGGGTTTCGCCTCCCTTCAGCACTCGACAATCGGCCGCTCACTTTTTCCGAATTCGAAGCACGAATAAACCAAGTTATCTTTACTTCAGCTACACCTGGTCCGTATGAATATCGCTATAGCAGTCAAATTGTCGAGCAGATCATCCGGCCGACTGGCCTCGTTGATCCCATGATCGAAGTGCACCCTATTGAAAACCAAATCGATCATCTGATCAATGAGATAGAACTTGTGACAACGCGCGGAGAGCGCGTGCTGGTGACAACACTTACTAAACGGATGGCCGAAGATCTGACCGAGTATCTTGTTGATATTGGGAAAGAGGCGCGTTATCTGCACTCAGAGATCGATACTCTGGATCGGATTGAGATTTTACGCGATCTGCGCACCGGAAAATTTACTATTCTGGTGGGAATCAATCTGTTGCGAGAAGGACTCGATCTACCAGAAGTATCGCTGGTTGCGATCCTTGATGCTGATAAAACAGGTTTCCTCCGTTCTGCCACCTCGTTGATTCAGACGATTGGTCGCGCATCGCGCAATGTCAATGGTAAGGTTATTCTGTACGCTGATCAGATCACCGATGCTATTCGTAGTGCAATTGATGAGACGAATCGTCGCCGCGCCATTCAGATCGCCTACAATAAGAAACATGGAATTATTCCTCAGACGATCGAGCGTGAGATTACCGACATCCTGCAGGGACTCTCGTCGCAGACGGTCCGCTCTCCGCAATCATATTACCATCATGGAACCTCAAGTGGAAAGGCTGATGAAGAGCGATTGAGTGGCGCTGCATTGCAGAAAAGGATTGCCGCATTACAGAATGAGATGCGACAAGCAGCCCAACAGCTGGAATTTGAGCTTGCCGCTACATTACGCGACAAAATCAAGGAGCTAAAAGAAAGGTTATGAATGTCATTCGCATTAAAGGTGCACGTGAACACAACCTGAAGAATATCGACCTTGAGATTCCGCGCAATAAATTAGTCGTCATCACCGGCATCTCCGGATCAGGAAAATCATCGCTTGCCTTTGATACACTTTATGCCGAAGGACAGCGACGCTATGTTGAATCTCTTTCCACATATGCGCGCCAGTTTCTCGGACAGTTACGGAAACCGGATGTCGATTCGATTGAGGGGTTATCACCGGCAATCTCGATCGACCAGAAGAGTCGATCTCATAATCCTCGTTCCACGGTGGGTACAGTGACCGAAATTTATGATTACTTGCGCTTGCTGTATGCACGGATCGGCCGTCCGCACTGTTATAAATGCGGACAACCGATAACGCAACAGACTGCCGAACAGATCATCGAAGCGATTCTTAGTCTCCCGGCAGGTACACGGATCCAGATTTTGGCACCGGTAATCCGTAATCGCAAAGGTGAATATAAGGCAGTTCTCCATGAGATCCGTCGCGAAGGATTTATGCGTGTTCGTATCAATGGTATTGTGCGGACGCTGTATGAAGATATCGAGCTCGATAAGGGAAAGAAGCAGACGATTGAGATCATCATTGACCGGTTGGTGGTAGATCCGCGCAAACGCCATCGTGTTGCCGATTCAGTCGAGACAGCCCTCAAACGAGGAGAGGGAGTCGTTATCATCACTCTGGAGAAGGGGGGTGAACTTCTCTACAGCGAACATTTTGCCTGCATTAACTGTGAGGTTGGGTTTGAGGAGCTCTCGCCGGGAATCTTCTCGTTCAATAATCCGTATGGTGCTTGTACGCAATGTGATGGATTAGGTAGTCACAGAAAGATTGACGTTGATCTCGTCGTTGATCGCACCCGCTCAATCAATGACGGCGCGCTGCGTCCGTGGGCAAACTCTAACAGTCGCTGGTTTAAAGCCGAGATCGATGCGGTTTGCCAAACTTTTAGCATCGATGCCGATATGCCGCTGGCCGATCTTGACCCACAGAAAGAGAAGATTATTCTGTACGGATCAGAAGGGAAGCCAATCTCGTTTCGTTATACGAATACTACTGGCCGCGGCCGCATATATAAACAGCCATTTAAGGGAGTTATTCCGACTCTGGAGCGCTGGTATCAGTCGGCGAACTCCGACGAATGGCGTGATAAACTGGAACAGTACGTAGCAATCCTCCCATGTCCTACCTGCAATGGCGCCAGGTTGCGGCCTGAAGCTCTTTCTATCACCATCGACAATAAGAATATTGCCCAGGTCAGTGCGATGACAGTTAAAGAGACATTAGATTTTTTCTCGGAGCTCAGACTTTCCGGTCGCGAAAGAATGATTGCGCAGCAGATATTAAAGGAGATTCTGTCACGACTGCGGTTTATGGTTGCAGTCGGTCTTGATTATCTTACCCTCGACCGGACAGCCGGCAGTTTAGCCGGCGGCGAGGCGCAACGGATTCGACTTGCGACCCAAATCGGCTCTCAATTAGCCGGAGTCCTTTACGTCCTTGACGAACCGTCGATCGGTCTTCATCAACGCGATAACCGGCGATTACTGGCAACATTAAAGGATCTGCGTGATCTGGGCAACACAGTGATCGTCATTGAACACGATGAGGAGACGATACGGGAGAGCGATTTTGTCATCGATATCGGTCCGGGCGCCGGAGATAACGGTGGATACGTAGTTGCTGCCGGGCCGCCAGAGGCGATTATGAAAGATCCTAACTCAATCACCGGTCGGTATCTCTCTGGTAATTTGCAAATCGAGATTCCTTCCGAACGTCGGTGCTCAAACGGCACCGCACTGACGATTATCGGTGCGGCACAACATAACCTAAAAGAGATCGATGTTCAGATTCCACTGGGCGTTTTCGTATGCGTTACCGGCGTCTCCGGATCAGGTAAGTCATCGTTGATCGAAGATATCCTTTACCGTGGTGTTGCGCAGAAATTAGGACTGGCAGTGAACCGACCGGGTATACACCAACGGATAGGAGGGATTGAGCACATCGATACTGTAATTGAAATCAATCAATCTCCGATCGGCCGCACACCACGCTCCAATCCAGCGACGTATACAAAGGTCTTCGATCATATTCGCGATATTTTCGCCGCTACTCCCAATGCTAAAGTTCGTGGTTACACTGTGGGAAGGTTCAGTTTCAATGTCAAAGGTGGACGATGTGAATCGTGTCACGGTCAAGGAAAGGTGAAGATTGAGATGCACTTTCTTCCTGATATTTATATCCCCTGCGAAGTGTGTAAGGGAAGTCGCTATAACCAGGAGACACTACAAATTCGCTATAAGAACCGCACAATCGCTGATATCCTCGCAATGAGTGTCAATGAAGCGTTGCTCTTCTTCGAAAATATCCCGGCAATCAAAAATAAACTGATGACACTCCATGACGTCGGTTTAGGATACATAAAGCTCGGCCAACCCGCGACTGATCTTTCCGGAGGCGAAGCACAGCGGACCAAACTCTCGCGTGAGCTTTCCAAACGAGCTACCGGCAAAACATTGTACATCCTTGACGAACCGACAACCGGGCTGCACGCCGCTGATGTTAAACGGCTCCTTACCGTCCTCCATCGACTTGTCGATGGAGGAAATACAGTTGTGGTGATCGAGCATAATCTCGATGTAATCAAAACCGCTGATTGGATCATCGATCTTGGCCCCGAAGGTGGGGTAGAGGGAGGCAGAGTGATCGCCGGCGGCACGCCGGAAGCAGTCGCAAAAAATGATCGTTCTTATACCGGTCATTACCTCGCAGAGATCTTTGCTGCCAACCAAAAGTCGGATCATCATCGGCAAAAAGAGACCACATACGACAAGGTGATGGGGCAGGAAAAAGAGGAAAGAACATGTAGGTCTACCTCTTCTCACATAGATAGGTAAGAATAGAGTATTGCGCGGGGCCTGCTCCGTGCAATCATGTTGCATGGGATCTACCCATCAACCGAACAAGCGAGAGAAAGAACAAGAGGTTTCTCGTGCACGTGAGATTCATCCACGGCATGTATGTTATTTAAACGCATTGATCGCTTGCTGTGCCAATTCATCGCACCGCTCGTTCTCGAAGTTACGGTTATGTCCTTCCACCCAATGGAACGTAATCTGATGAATCTCTGCCAAAGCATCGAGCCTTCGCCACAGATCCTCATTCTTCACCGGTAGTAGTCGTTTTCCACTCCTCCGTTTCCAGCCATTCTTTTTCCACGTGTGGATCCACTCACTCATTCCGCGCTGCAAATAACGGGAATCAGTAAAAAGTTCGACTCGGCTCGGTGTGGTAAGCGCCTCCAACGCTCTTAGTGCACCTTGCATCTCCATGCGGTTATTGGTGGTATGACTATCGCTGCCGGAGATTTCCTGCCTGTGATCTGCGTTGATGATAATTGCTGCCCATCCGCCTGGACCAGGATTGCCACTACAAGCTCCATCAGTGTAAATCGTCACTCTATTCATGGTGAAAACGAGAATAAATCGCAATATATTAGATGGTTGTAGTTACTCATCAACCTTTTTCACTCCTTCCCATTCCCCGGACAACAAGCCATCCGATACCAATGCCGATTATCACATCGCCAATACTGAACGGAACCGAAAAAGGGATAAACCGTGGAAGATATAAGATATCGCCGAGAAAATTCAGTGCTGTTTGCTCACTCATCAGCATGACATTCCCAAAATATCCATATTGCTGAAGACGGGGAATGATGCCCTCTGCTCCTGTGCGGGAGAGTGCAGTAATCGAAACTGGCATATAGCCTCCATTGATAACGATCACGATGAAGTTGGTTATCATGCCGAGACCGGCGCTTACCAGCGGTACAAGCCGCCGATTGATCACAACGAATACGACGAGGAGCACATAGGAACCGATATGAAAATATTCTGTTCCCCATACAATAATCGGTTGTGGAGCAATGAGAGGGAAGATGAGTAATTGGATCACCAATGAGATGGGAATGAGCCAAGTCACTTTAAGCGGCAGTGCTCCTAACTGCGCAATTCTACCTCCACGGAGAAATCCAATTATTAACCCAATCAGCACTGGCCAAACCAGCAACATAATCTATAACCTCCTGCTTTGATTTACATTTACCGTTGAGACCGCAGATGAAACAGAGTTCTTATTTTTATCTCTCTCAATCCGCCCTCCTGCAAAATAGTACAACCCTTAGTCGTTCTATGTTGGGTGCTGTGACGTTCTTTTGTGAATACAGCATTGCACCAGGCAGAGACTTTATCTCTTATGTGGTGGAAGTTTAACGAGTCTTCCCGCAGCCAAGGATTGGGCTGCACTCTCCCGCAATTTATACTTCTGTACTTTTCCCGATTGCGTCATCGGCAACTCATTTACAATTTGAATGTAACGTGGCATTTTGAAATTAGCGATTGCTCCGGAGCAGAAATCCATGATCTCCTCTGCGGTAAGAACTGTCTTTTCTTTCGGAATAATGAATGCCATCACTACTTCGCCCATTACTTCATCCGGAACTCCGATCACCGATACATTTTGCACTTTTGGATGAGTAAAGAGATAGTTTTCGATCTCTGCCGGATAAACATTGAATCCGCCGGTGATGATCATATCTTTCTTACGACCAACGATCCGGACATATCCATCTTCATCGATCGTTGCTAAATCACCTGAGTAGAGCCAGCCATCACCATCAATGATTTCAGCTGTCTTTTCCGGCATTTTGTAGTAACCTAACATGACGTTATAACCGCGACAAGCCAGTTCTCCTGCAACGCCAATTGGAAGTTCATTACGGGCATCATCAACAATCTTAACCTCAATCCCGGGAAGAGCCTGCCCGACCGTTTCGACGCGGTCTTTGACTGAATCAGTAAATCGAGTCATCGTAATGACCGGCGAAGCCTCGGTAAGACCGTAACAGATACAGACGTTGCAGCCTAATTCCTCTATCACTGCGCTCATGACCTCTGTTGGACAAGGCGCGCCGGCCATGATACCGGTACGTAATGTAGTAAGGTCATACTCTTTCCCTTCCTTTTTACCCTTACGATACTCTTCTAATTCCAGCACGAACATCGTTGGAACACCATAGAGGATTGTAACACCTGTTTGTTCGACTAATTCCAACGCTTCGCGCGGTTTAAAGATTGGCATTGGCACTATACCTGCTCCCCAGGTGATCGCTCCTAGGATTCCCATAACACAACCGAAGCAGTGAAAGAACGGCACGGCAAGGAAGAAACGATCGTGCTCGGATGTCTCCAGCACTGCTGTTACTTGACGGGCATTTTCCGCCATGTTGCGATGGGAAAGCATCGCTCCCTTCGGTTGTCCTGTAGTACCGGATGTATAGAGAATAAGGATATTCTCCTCTGGAGAGAGTATTGCCTGGCGATCGGCAAGTTTATGATCACCAGAATATTGCTCACCGAGAGTGAGGATGTTAGAGAATGGAATCATCTTCTCGCCTGCCTCTCCCAAAACGATAATGTTTTGCAAGCGTGGAAGCATAGATCGGATCTCGTTGATCATTGTGCGATAGTCAATGCCCGCAAATGAGTCGACGATAAATAGAGTAGTAGCCTCAGAATCCTCAAGGATATATTGAACTTCATGAGTTTTATAGCGAGTATTAAACGGCACAACGACTGCTCCGATGCGAGCAATGGCAAAGTACGACACTACCCATTCCGGGTAATTTGGCATCCACAAACCTACCTTATCTCCTTTAGCTACCCCAAATTCAATCAACCCGCGGGCAAGATGATCGACCATCTTATTAAGCTGGCGATAAGTGATCCGTTGATCAGTAAGGACGATCGCCTCATTATCAGGAAAAGCATGTGCTGTTCGGGAAAGAATCTCTTCAAGAGTCAACATTATTTCACCTCTTATCTTAAACAAATGAATGTCGCTACCAATTATTATGGGATTAGAATACCGTAAAACTATGCCATAATTCAAGTTGGTTCAGGTATCGGAAAGTATAGAATGTGTGATTGAAAAGAGACGGTAGTTTGGTTAAGATACAATTATAATTAAAATGTAACTTAGTGAATCCAACGGTAGATTGCATTTTAAATTTCATATTAGGGTGTAGCCAAGTGGTAAGGCAACGGCCTTTGGAGCCGTGATCGAAGGTTCGAGTCCTTCCGCCCTAATTAAGATAATGGAAAAAAAATCATCACTTGCTTTACTTGCCGAGCGAATATGCACTAAAACTTCTTTAGACACATTGGAGTTGGCCTTCCTTCATAGCTCTTATGTAAATGAACAGGATGATAAGCGAGGATCAAACGAACGTCTGGAGTTCTTGGGCGATGCGGTTCTCGGGATAGCTGTAACAAGCTATCTCTTTTCCCAGTTCCCTGATGCCGATGAAGGGAGATTGACAAAGGCCAAGTCAGTAGTGGTCAGCCGTCCGGTCTTATGCGCCAAGGCCGTCGAATTAAATCTACCGGATCATCTTCGGTTGGGCAAAGGTGAAGAAGCAAATGGAGGACGCTACCGGTCTTCCAATCTGGCTAACGCGCTTGAAGCATTAATCGGAGTCATCTTTTTAGAACGAGGATATCAAACAGCGGTAAAATTTGTTATTTCGTTATTAAAAGATGAAATCAATGAGGTGATGAGCGAAGAGTCAGCAACGAATGATTATAAGAGTTTGCTACAAGAACTGGCACAACGGCTGTTCAATTGTCGTCCGTTGTACACCATTTCTGAGGATAAAGAGACACTTGAACACCAAAAAGGATTCGTCGCACACATTACTGTTGCCGGCCATCGCAGCAAAGGACGCGGCAACAGCAAAAAAGAAGCCGAGCAAGCAGCAGCCAAACAATTATACCTTGTCCTTGAAGGATTTTAATAGTTATACTGAAATCGTAACTAATCAGCGCCCGTAGCTCAGCTGGATAGAGCAGCGGTTTCCTAAACCGCAGGCCAGAGGTTCGAATCCTCTCGGGCGTACCAGCGTATTTTGAAGTATCGGAACTTAAATAAAGTGACAGGCGAGCCTTAAGGGGCGGAGTTCCTTAGGGAAGGTATCCACGGAGGAGGGGATACTTTGCGCCATATCTATTTACCCTTAATTTGCGAGGGTGGCGGAATAGGCAGACGCGCTAGCCTTAGGAGCTAGTGGGGAATACCCGTGCGGGTTCGAGTCCCGCCCTTCGCATATCGCTAAAAGACTTTGCCGGGACACCTGATCTACCATGCCGGCACAAGCAAGTGGCATGCCTGCCCAGGAAATATTATATACTCAAAACGATATTTTGTTAAGACTTGCTACCTTGCCGTGAACGTGAGGAGCCGTTATTATTTTACACTTACGCCTGTTACGCGGCCATGATCGGCCTAACTCACAGCAGAAAGGAAAGGGAAGGAGAGCATGACACCAAAATGACACCTTAAGTATCAATCACTTTTACAATGGAGAACCGAGCGATGATATTCAGAGAGTACAACCCTGATAAAGATATGAAAGCCGTCGCCCGTATCTGGCGTGAGATTGGTTGGATAGAGGAGGAAAAGGACGAGAAGATGATGGAGATCTCCCTCCAGGGAAGTAGCACAGTCGTTGCCGAAGTAAACGGTGAAGCTGAGGTCATGGTCAAAACCACCCCTGGTACTCTACGCTATCTCAATGAAGAGATCAATGCCACGTTCGTTACCGGCGTCGCTACAAGCCGTGTGGCGCGGAAAAGTGGCTGGGCAAGCCGTCTCACGGCTCATGCGCTCGCACAAGAAGCGGCTGCGGGGATGGAGCTTGCCTTACTCGGCATCTTCGACCAGGGCTATTATAACCAGCTGGGGTTTGGAAACGGGAGCTACGAACACTGGTGTGTATTCGATCCGGCCGATCTCAATATTAACATTCGTCCTCGTCTTCCGGCACGGATCACTCCCGAGGACTGGAGGAGAGTTCATCACTCCCGTCTCTCCCGTCTGCGCCGACATGGTGCCTGCTCAATAACCCCTTCGGAGATAACGCAGGCCGAGATGATGGAAAGCAACAACGGTTTTGGTCTTGGTTACTACGGAGATCAAAGCGGCGCGCTGACTCATCATCTCTGGTGTTCCACCACTGCCCTTGAAAACGGTCCCTACACTGTCGAGTGGATGACCTATCAGGCAAAGGAGGAATTCCTCGAACTTCTCGCTCTGCTGAAGAGTTTTAGTGATCAGATCTATGTGGTGAAACTCCGCGAGCCGCCAGGCGTTCAGCTACAAGATCTTCTCATCCAGCCGTTCAGGGCGCGTCAGATAACCGCCAAGTCAGAGCATGAAAACCGGATGGTAACGAGCGCCTATTGGCAGGTCCGGATTCTCAACCTTGACCGCGCTCTGAAGCGAACGCACCTTCCTTGCGAAACGGTGCGGTTCAACCTCACACTCACCGATCCGATTAAGTCTTTTCTCTCTGATGCGGGTCCATGGCGCGGAATCGCGGGGGACTACATTCTTACCATAGGAAGATCCTCGAGCGCCGAGTCAGGAAAGGACAGCAGTCTCTCCACCCTGACCGCGTCGATTAACGCCTTTACCCGTCTCTGGTTGGGGGTACGTTCGGCAAGCGAACTTGCGTGGACCGATGAGCTTACCGGTCCGCAAGAACTCTTGGCGAGACTCGATGCCCTTCTTCGCCTTCCCACCCCTCTGCCCGACTGGGACTTCTAACAGTTAGGATGATAGACTACAGGAGACGGTCTTCCCGCTTGCGACAGAGTTTGCGGTTTGCTACCTGTTTCTGCGTTAGCCTACGGTGTTTATTTGAAATCTAACCGATCATTGTTGCTTGGGGATTGTCGTGATAAGCGTCTTTTTTACCTCCTGACAAAGCGAATATTCTTCACCCGCCCTGTGCTCACCGTAAAACTGGTGATTTTACCGACTTCGCTGCGGCTAAAATGAAGCGTCAATCTACCAGTTATGAACATATCGCTGAGCGCCGGTTTAAACGGGTCTGGAGGCGAGTTTTTATGCTTAATATATAGTTGACTCTTCTCAAGCACGATTTTGTAGGTCGTTTGCAGTTCGTCGCTGTAATAATCTCCCACATACGCTGTTAACTGATCAGCTGAGAGGGAAACTACTTTGATCGCTTGCAGGGTATCAGGTTTTCTTCCTTCAATCCGTAGATGCACTCGCTGTTCTTCTGTAAATTCAATATTGATCGGCGTCTCGACAGCGTGAAAGACTGCCGCACTGACAGGAACCAGTTGGAACTTAAAGCCGGCTATCTCAGCGGTTAATTTCTCCTCCCGCACTGATAGTTCCAAGATTGTGTCAGTGGTAGGGCTGTGATAGAGACCAACTTTACTCTCCAGTTTCGATAATGGAAGTTCTTTGATCTTATTCTTTGTGCGGCTATCTTCTGCTTCCGTAAGTTGATCGAACAGGTAAAGATCAGCGACTTGCAAGGCAAGCTGATGTGGATTAATGCTGCTTAAGTTAGCCAAGCAGATCACTGTGAACTCTTGTTCGGGAAAACGAATCATTTCAGCGCGAAAACCGACGAAAGCGCCGCCATGGCTGACCATCTTCAGCCCTTTATAATCTCTAATGATCAATCCGCAGGCATAATCTAATCTCTCGCTGTTGTTAAGCCTCCCTGGCGTTAGAAGTTGAGTGAGCGAGTTTTTACCCAATTTAGGCTGATAGAAGTTCTGATCCCACAGGAACAATTCTTCCACTGTGGTGAAAATACCACCGTCTCCGACCATATCGAGCGTGGTCATGTTTATTCGGTAACTGCTGTCATTAGTGGGAGAATACCCAGTGGCACGGTTCTTGACGATCATCGTATGGTCATCGTGAAAATGGGTGCTTGACATGCCGAGCGGTCGGAAGATCTTCTCGGCAGCAAACTCCCGCAATGATTTACCGCTGGCTCTTCGGACGATCACCGACAACAAAAAATAGCCAGCATTGCTGTACAAGTATTGATCCCCGGGGTTAAAATTCAGTTCCTTCTGTAGCGTCAGCAGAGTGAGCGCTTCATCATCGGTGTAGTAATCGTGCTCACGCATCCCTGCCAAGCTCATCAACTCGAGATAATCACGGATACCACTGGTGTGATGGAGAAGATGGCGAATGGTGATGGGAGATTCATATTGCGGCATCTCCGGCAGATATTTTCGAATATTATCGTCCAAGGAGATTTTCCCTTCCTCAGAGAGCAGAATGACGCACATCGCTGTGAATTGCTTGGATGTGGAGGCGATGCGAAAGACTGTCTTGGAAGAGATAGGAATATCATATTCAAGGTTGGCCATTCCATAGCCACGTTGGTAGATCATTCGTCCCTGCTTGATAATTCCCAGGGCACAACCGGGTGAAGTCGGTTTGTCCCACACAGCGAATAATTGATCTACTCTGTTAGTTATGGTTGTTCCGTTATCCCGGTCAGTTGCGGGCTTTGTCTGTGGGGTAGCTTGCATACTTTCTCCTCCTGTAAAAACTTCATCTTCAAGATACCATAAGTTATGCCACATTTTATGCTATATTGCACGCCGATCGTCAGCGGTCGGCAGTCAAAAACGGATCACGGATGACAGATTAAGGGGGAAAGACGTAAATAATGAATCGTATAGTTCGTACAGAAACTACATTCCCCACTTGCATTCCATGGTTAATTATGCTATTGTAAAGAAAATTCACGGTACATCGAGGCGGGGACAGATAAGATGCTGTGCCCGCAATTACGCAGGTGAATTAAACTGAAGGTTGAAGGCTCCTTCAACCTAAATAACTTAAGTGTTGTAACTAAGAGAGGTTAACTTCCGATGGTTTTACGATCATTGCTCTTTGCGCCAGGAAATGTATCCCGTCGGGTTGAGAAAGCGTTGCACCTTAATGCCGACGCCGTGATTCTTGATTTGGAAGATGCAGTACCACTCACAGAAAAAAGATTGACTCGCGAGCTTATTGCTGCAGCATTAAACCAACCACGTAATAGCCGCTGTTATGTCCGGGTGAATGCGCTGAGCACCGGTCTAACTATAGATGACCTAACAGCAGTTGTCTCGCCCCAATTAGATGGAATAATTCTCCCTAAAGCAGAGGAAGCGGAAGACTTAAGCAAGGTCGATTGGTATCTTTCGTATCTGGAAGATAAACGATCCTTACCAATCGGTTCTATTGATCTTATCCCGCTGGTAGAGAACGCCAAAGGCATACGTAATGCGTACATTATTGCTACGGCTGTCCAGCGAGTGAAGCGACTCTGCTTTGGAGCAATAGATTACACTGCCGATATTAACGTTCAGCTCTCTGTCGCGAAGATGGAGATTCTCTATGCTCGTTCCTCACTGGTCAACGCCTCTGCCGCTGCCGCATTGGAGTCGCCGATCGACACAGTCTATCCCAACATTCGGGATATAGACGGATTACGCGCTGATACAATCATCGCACGAGGCCTTGGGTTTCAGGGAAAGCTTGTTATCCACCCCGATCAAATCGAACCGGTTAATGAGATCTTCTCTCCGTCAGAAGAGGAGATTACGTATGCCGAGCGGGTAGTTGCCGCTTTCGAGCAAGCAGAGGCGGCTGGTCACGCTGCAATTACCCTCGATGATGGTAAATTTATCGATTATCCAGTCGTTCGTAATGCCCAACGTCTGCTCGCTGTTGCCGCTGCTATAAGGAAAATACGTTGTAAAGCCACAGAGATCACTTAAGGAAAAGAGATGAAAAGTCGTCGGAGGCAGGTTTGAAACCCGCTCGCTGCCATCTCTCCGTACCATGTAGGGTTTTTTCATATTCTCTCTCTTCTCTGTGGTTAATTCGCTTAAGATTATATAAGGAGGAAATACAAAATGGCGCGTCTTCTTGAGCATCATAGCAAACAATTGTTACGCAAACTGAAGATTCCTGTCCCGTTAGGGGAGATCGCATCGACTCCTGCTCAGGCTGCAGAGATTGCTCAGCAGATCGGGTTCCCTGTTGCAGTCAAGGGACTTATTCCGGTAGGTAAACGAGGTAAGGCAGGAGCGATCGGCTTTGCCGCAACTAAAGAGGAAGTATTACAGCAAGCAGAACAGATTCTTGGCATGACTGTCTCGTTCTATCCAATCGAGGCACTATTAATCGAGCAGAAGTTGGCGATCAAGCAAGAATTATATCTGTCGATTACAATCGATAAGGCCTCGCAATCTCCGGTGATCATCGCCAGCACGCTCGGTGGAATCGATATTGAAGAGTTGAGTAGAGAGCATCCAGAGAAGGTGAGCAAAACATCTATCGATCCGCTTATCGGACTGCCAGAATACAAGACGGTCGAAATCTGGTCTGACCTCGGGTTAACCGGTAAGTTATTGCGCCAGGCCAGCACGATCCTTATGCGTCTCTATCAAATGTTCGTCAATTTCGATGCTGTGATAGTAGAGATCAATCCGCTGACAATTACGGAAGAGGATGCCCTTATCGCTGCTGCCTGTGTGCTTAGTATCGATGAAAATGCGCTTTACCGGCAGCCAGAGATCGCTAAGATGGTACAGCCGGGAAGTGACCGTGCCTGGCGCCCGCTGACAGAATTGGAACGAAAACTGATTGCAGCCGGCGAAGATGAAGCTTATCGAGGGACGGCTCGTTACACAGAGTTTAATGGCGGGGATATTGGATTCATGTGCGGTGGCGGTGGTGCAAGTCTGTTGTTGATGGACGCACTGCGTCGATTCGGCGGCAGACCGGCCAATTATAGTGAAATTGGCGGTAATCCACCGGAGAGCAAAGTTTATCAACTCTGTTGCGGAGTTTTGTCCAAAGCGGGAGTAAAGGGACTCTTTCTTGCTCATAATATAACGAATAACACTCAAATTGATGTGATGGCCAAAGGAGTAGTTCGCGCGTTCAAAGATATGGGAATCGATCCTGCGCAATTTCCGGTTGTCGTCCGTGAAGCGGGAACTCACGATGAAGAAGGCAAGCAAATTTTTCAAGCAGCAGGAATCGAGTACCATGGTGATGATATCACACTCGAAGAGGCGGCCCGCTTGATGGTGAAGAAGATGCGGCAATTCTACCCTGATTATGATCGCGGTAGTGACAAATAGAAAGAGGTGATGGGGTAAGTAGGGGCGGATTTCAAACCCGTCTCTACAATGTACCCGTACCATATAGGAGCTTTAATAAATTGCATATTCTCTCTCTTCTCTGCGGTTAAATCTCTGTGGTTAATTTTGTGATAGTTCTATGACTACTGAAAGGAGAAAGCATCATGGCAATTTTAGTCGGTAAAGAATCTACGGTGGTAATCCAGGGAATCACTGGAAGAGAAGCATCAATGGTAACAAAATTGATGCTCGATTACGGCACTCCGGTGGTGGCCGGCGTAACTCCGGGTCGCGGCGGGCAGAAGGTAGAGGGCGTTCCTGTCTATGACACACTCAAAGCAGCCTGTCACGTGCACGAGTTAGATACGAGTATCATCTATGTCCCTCCAGCGGCAGTCTTAGGCGCAGTCTGGGAGGCGGTAGCCAATAATATTCAACTTATTCTCATCGTTACGGAGAATATTCCTCAACTTGATGTAATCAAAATTCTTCAGCTAGCAAAGAATTATGGGGTGAGAATTGTCGGGCCGAATTCCGTCGGGATAATCAGCCCGGCAGAGCGGTGCAAAATAGGAGCAATCGGCGGTGATAAGACCGAGCGATGTTTCGTTCCCGGCTGTATTGGCGTTATATCACGTAGTGGGGGAATGACAGCAGAGTCTTCTTGGATGGTCAAACGGGCCGGCTACGGAGTGAGCACCAGCATTAGTATCGGTGGTGATGCACTGATCGGCACACCTCCCCAAGCGTTGCTCCCTTTATTTGAGGCAGATGACGAGACAGAAGCTGTTCTGCTCTTTTCGGAGCCCGGAACAACCTTTGAAGAAGAAGTAGCTGACTCCTTAGAAGAGGGTAAGTTCACCAAACCATTGATTGCGTATGTAGCAGGACGGTTTACAGAAGATATGCCGGCAGGGACGGTCTTTGGACATGCAGCAGCAATTATCGAACAAAAGAGAGGTTATCCTTCCGCTAAAATGGAACGATTGGCAAAAGCAGGTGCGTATGTGGCAACGCAGTTCGATGATATAATCGAGTTGCTCCAACGAGTCCTCGGATAGGTATTCCAAAGGGATCATCTCAAAAAAGTTGGTAAGATCATGAAGAACCTTCCAAAGATACACGGTAATGAAATCAGAAGTGCAAATTAGAATTCGTGCTATTCGTATAGCTGTGTAATTCGTGTTCAGGAGGGAAGCAGAGAGATGGCGGAAAAAAGAACGATCATTTTAGGTGTGATCGGAGCTGATGTCCATGCAGTAGGGAATAAAATTCTTGAGTATACGTTCAGCAAAGCGGGTTTTAATGTAGTAAATATCGGGGTCCTCTCATCCCAGAAAGATTTTATCGAAGCAGCGATTGAGACAGATGCGGTCGCCATTTTGGTCTCCTCTCTATATGGCCACGGCGAACTTGACTGCCAGGGGTTTCGCGACCGCTGTATCGAGGCTGGATTAGATAATATCCTACTCTATGTAGGAGGAAACCTGGTGATCGGGAAGCAGAATTGGGAAGAGGTTAAAGAACGCTTTCTGAATATGGGATTTGATCGTGTCTATCCGCCAGGAACATTACCGGATGAACCGATCCGCGATCTGAAGAATGATTTAGGCTTGCCTGACTAATACAATAATGATCGCACTTCTATTTGATATTGGTAGTACATTCACGAAAGTGACGGCCGTTGATTGTGATGAAGCCAAGTTATTAGGAAGAAGTGCAGCTCCGACAACGATCAACACTGATGTGAATGAGGGTCTCAAGCAGGCTGTTACGCAATTAGAAGACCAGATAGGAGTAATCGCTGATCGAGCTGATTTTAAGCTGGCCTGCAGTAGTGCAGCTGGTGGATTGAAGATGGTGGCTGTTGGCCTTGTGCCGGGATTAACCGCGCAAGCTGCCCAATGGGCCGCCCTCGGCGCAGGAGCGAAAGTCTTACAGACTTTCGTGTTCAAATTAACCAAACAAGAGATAGATAAGATTAGTGAACTTGACGCTGATATCATTTTGCTGGCCGGCGGTACCGACGGTGGCAACAGCGACACGATTCTTCACAATGCTCGTATGCTGGCCCGTTCTCTCCTTGATGTTCCGATAATTATCGCCGGTAACAAAGCAGCCCAGGATGAGGTTAGTAAAATCCTGCAAGCAGCAGGGAAAGATCTTCGCATCACTGATAATGTGATGCCGCAACTTGAGGAGTTGAACATCGAACCGGCACGAGAGACGATTCGCGCTCTCTTCCTTGAACGGATCATTCATGCCAAAGGGCTCGATACCATGCAGCGTTTCGTCGATAGGGTAGTAATGCCTACTCCTTCTGCAGTAATGGATGCGGCTCAACTGCTGGCACAGGGAGATGGGAAAGATAAAGGGTGGGGCGAATTACTGGTGATTGATGTGGGAGGAGCAACGACAGATGTACATTCAATGGCCACAGGAGACCCGACATCGTCAGGAGTGGTCTTAAAAGGCCTGGTTGAACCGTGGAAGAAACGGACAGTTGAAGGTGATCTTGGTATACGCTATAGCGCAGCCAGTCTCTTTGCCGCAGTGGGGGAAGCTTTTCTACTGCAGATTGGAAAAGAATTGAATCCAAATTTTCCTATTGCTGATGGTAATTTAGAAGATTTTATTCTCTCGTTAGGAAGAGTGCCCAGTGAAATCTACACCACGGAGAAAGAGATATTTTTCGAAACGATCATTGGCCGGGCAGCGGTGACAGCGGCAATGAACCGACATGCAGGGAGATTGGAACAAATATTCACTCCCCACGGAGAAGTCTTTCTGCAGAGAGGAAAAGATCTGTCGCAAGTGAAGAAAATAATCGGCACCGGCGGAATTTTAGTCCATCATCAATCTCCACAAGATATACTTGCCGGAGCAATACGTCCGTCAGGCGAAAAGACTCTTCTCACGCCGCTGGCCGGGGAGTTTTTCCTTGACAAAGAGTATATAATGGCAGCAGCAGGCTTGCTGGCCAAAGAGATGCCGAAGACAGCATTTAATCTGTTAAATCGCTATCTGGTGGCAGTATAAAGAGTGCTAATAGTCGTTCTGAGGGTAACAGGAAAGAGAGAGATATATTACAGAAGACTACAATTTAAGGTTTTTCTCCAATTTAGTTGTTAGAAAGGATTCAAGGGTTCGAGTGCTTATTTTTAGTAAGGATTTTATAAGCATTTCCCTCGACTCCTTGCCCTGTACTTGATACGGGGCTTGACCCCTTAAATCCTCATGATCTTAGCAACTTTTTTGGAGATGATCCCAATTTAAAAACTTCCTATTGATCAAGTTTTGTTGACCAATAGGAAGTTCTGGTTAGCCTTACTTTAGTAAGGCATTTGCGGCGGCATTTGCGGCGTTGCTGGTTCTTTCTCTTTTATTTCTGCCACCACTACATCGGTGGTGAGAAGCATTCCGGCAATAGAGACCGCGTTTTGCAGTGCTGAACGTGTTACTTTCATCGGATCGATGATTCCGGCGTCCACCATGTTGCAATACTTGCGGGTTATGGCATCGAAACCGATTTCAGGTCGCTCGTCTCTGATCCGTGCGACAACGACTGCCCCTTCGACACCAGCGTTATCGGCTATTTGACGAGTCGGAGCCTCCAAAGCCTTGCGCATGATTTGCAAGCTGATCTTTTCGTCACCTTCCAGCATAAGAGAATCAAGCCGCTTGGCAGCATTGATCAATGCTACTCCACCACCGGCGAGAATCCCTTCATCGACAGCAGCTTTTGTCGCTTCCAGCGCATCTTCCATCCGATGCTTCTTCTCTTTAAGCTCGGTTTCAGTGGCTGCGCCGACTTTGATGACCGCAACTCCACCAGCGAGTTTTGCTTTGCGCTCTTCCAGCTTTTCCCGATCGTAATCAGAGTCGGTCGTTTCAATCTGAGCGTTGATCTGGTCAATACGCCCTTTGATTGCCTCGGTAGAGCCTTTGCCACCGATAATGGTAGTATCATCGCTGTTAACTTTTACCCGCTCGGCACGACCCAACATGTTGAGTGTCGCCGATTTGACCTCCATACCCGCATCTTCGGCAATGACTTTTGCTCCGGTAAGTACAGCGATATCTTCCAGCATCGCTTTTCTGCGATCGCCGAATCCAGGCGCTTTGACAGCACAACTGGTAAGTGTTCCTCTCAGTTTGTTAATCACCAATGTGGTCAGCGCTTCACCGCTCACATCGTTGGCGATAACCAGCAGGGGTTTGCCGGACTGGGCTATCTTTTCAAGTAATGGGATGAGATCGGCAGCATTCTTTAACTCCCGGTCAGTGATCAGAATAAACGGGTCTTCCATGTTGACTTCCATCTTTTTGGGATCAGTGACAAAGTAAGGGGAGATATATTCACGGTCAAATTGCATGCCCTCGACCATATCGTAGTAAGTATCTATTGTATCCGAGTCTTCGACTGTGATAACTCCGTCGTCTCCAACCGCTTCCATCGCGTCCGCGATGATCTTACCAATCGATGTATCATTGGCAGATATCGTCGCAACCTGCGCTGTCTGTTCTTTGGTCTTTAGCTCATGACTGTTCTTCCGGAGCTCTTCAACGATAACTTCCACGGCCTTTTCCAATCCGCGCTTGAGCTCCAACGGATTTGCTCCTGCAGCCAGGTTTTTGAATCCCTCTTTGATCATTGCATGGGCAAGGACTGTCGCGGTAGTCGTTCCGTCACCAGCAATATCATTCGTTTTGCTGGCCGCTTCTTTTAAAAGTTGTGCTCCCAGATTTTCAAATTCATCTTCATACTCTTGCTCTTTGGCGATCGTTACACCGTCATTAATGATATCCGGAGAGCCAAATTTCTTGTCGATGATGACGTTCCGTCCACGCGGCCCGAGGGTGATGCGCACTGCATCTGTGAGTTTATCGATTCCTTTCATCATCTTACGGCGAGCTTCTTCGCCGTACAATACTTCTTTTGCCATTGATATATCCTCCTTCTACTTGTAATGCTATTCAATAACTGCGAGAATCTCATCGTACTTGACGAGGATGAGTTTTTCTCCTTCAAGCTCCATCTCAGTGCCGGCAAAGCTGGAAACTATTATTTCATCTCCCACTTTGACTGAGATCTTTTCATCGGTGCCGATTGCTTTTACCGTCGCACGGACTATTTTGTCGTCCTTGACACTCTCTGGCAACACGATGCCACCAGCAGTTTTCTTCTCTGTTTCTTTGACCTTCCTGGCCAAAACTCGCTTTCCTAATGGCCTTATTTTCATTTGGCCACCTCCTTTTGTTTGTTAAAATTGGCACTCACGTGCATTGTTTGCTAAAAATACATCTATCTTATCCAATAGTCGGGGCTTTGTCAAATACAACTTTTTTTGAGCAACTTAGCATTCTCGTATATCGTTTGCTAAACGTACATCTATCCTATCCCATCGAGAAAGTTTTGTCAAGTAGAGATCGTCGCTTAAAAATTAAAATTGCAAGCCGTCCAGGCAGGTAAGATTAGTTGGTCAATTTATCCTCGACTTAGGGAAAGGGCGATAATGGCCAAATTACTTATGTAGCGTGCTGGATTCTTCAGTCAAATAACGCCGCGAGTTCGATCAGCTTATTGTCGATTAATTGCGGCGAGGCAGCAAGAACGTCGGCCAGGTTGACCGGTATAATATCGTTCCCTTGCAACGCAGTCATCTTATCGAACAGACCATCACCGGCAAATTCGACTGCTGCCACTCCGAAGCGGGTGGCAAGGATCCGGTCAAAGGGATCGGAAATGCCGCCCCGTTGTAGATACGCTAATGTCGTTACCCGGGCAGGAAGATCGAGGAATTTATTCAGTGCGCGGCCTAAAGCATCACCGATTCCTCCTAATTTGACATGTCCGAATGGATCGACCTCTTTCTCCTGTACCACCGGCTCGGCAAGCTCTTGTGGGCTGGCTCCCTCAGAGATGACGATGATACTAAAGTGTCTTCCTCGCCGCTTCCGTTCGTTGATCTGGTGGTACACTGCGCTGACAGAGAAGGGGATTTCCGGAATCAGGATAATATCTGCGCCTCCAGCCAGCCCACCCAGTAATCCCAACCAACCGCTGTCGCGACCCATTACTTCGAGAATCAATACGCGGTGATGAGAATGCGCAGTGGTATGGAGCTTGTCCAGCGCGTCAGTGATCGTTGCTAATGCCGAAGCAAAGCCGATCGAGTAATCAGTTAATGCCAAATCATTATCGATTGTTTGCGGAATCCCGATTACGTTTACATCATATTCAGCCAGACGATGGGCTACGCCGAGGGTATCATCTCCGCCGATGGCGATCAGAACGTCGATCTGAGCACTACGAAGATTGGTGATAATCTTCTGTGGTCCTCCGTCGATCTTAAACGGATTGGTGCGTGAGCTACCTAAGATCGTTCCCCCGATCGGGAGTATTCCCGAAGTGCTGTCGCGGTCTAATACCCGCGCTCGTCCCTCTAACGGGCCAGCCCAGCCGTTGGCGTAACCGAGCACTTCGATCTTCTCTTTCCATGCCCGCCGGACCACAGCGCGGATTGCGGCATTGATCCCCGGTGAATCACCGCCACCGGTCAGCAACCCGATTCGTTTTATTTGCATCTCATTCCTCCTGTGCTATCGAAATATGCTTTTATTGGCGCTTCCCACCTGATCGATTAATTTCATCGCTGTTTCCATTATTTGTTTACGGATCATCTTACTGACGACACGCGGGTCAAAATGCTCTTTACGCGGACTCCAATCGCTCATTGCAAAGATATGATCAACATCGATAGTCTGCTCCGGCATCGTATTTGGCGGAACGATCGAAGCGGTATGTGCCAGGTAAAAATCGTGTGCTGCTCGTCCGTACACATATTGATAATGCGTATCTTTGTTTAACTTACAAATTCCGTAGGATATCATCTCAGCGACCTGTTCTGGCAGTAGCCCGGATGTTCCATGGAGAACGAGCGGAATATTAAGTTCATTTGCGATCAGTGACTGATTGATCGCTCGCGCGATATCGGTTCGCAGAGTGATCGTTTTTCCTTTAGAAACCCCATGTTCGGTCCCAACTGAGATCGCCAGCAGATCAGCCCGACTTCGCTGCACAAATTCCACTGCTTCTTGCGGATCGGTGAGAAATGCCTCGTCAGAAGAGATCTCATCTTCCACTCCTTTAATCTTTCCCAATTCCGCTTCGATCAATATTCCCATCGGCTCAGCCATCTCTTTAACAGTACGGCTTATCCGCACATTCTCATTGAAACTCTCTGCCGATGCATCGATCATGATCGATGTGACCAACTGTTCATCGATTGCCACTTTAATCAGGTCCATCTCATTGACTGTAAAGTGGTCGAGATTGATGAATACCCAGATCGGATAGTTACGCGCTAGCTCGCGTACAGTGTAGGAGAGAATCCGCAATCCAGCAAGCTTATTGCCCCCTCCAGCAAAAGCAGCGGCACCCGAACTGATCTGAACAATCAGATCGGACCTTTTTGAGCTATATCCTTCCAGCAAGCCGACAAGCGTGTTCGTATCAGCAATATTATTGGCGAAAAAACCATATCCCTGTTGTTTCGCTTTACAATAAAGATCGCACAAGGCATCTGTTTCCCTGAAAGACAATTTTTACCACCTCAATCGTTAAGTTTACTGCGTATTCCTACCCGTTAGCAAGGTAAAGATTGAAAAGCCACCGCCGTTAGTTTATTTTGTGCTCGGAGGGTGGGAGGAAAGTTGTACCACCTGGTGAGCTAAGTTATTGACCCTTGCATTTATAATAAAACAAGACTATATAATACATGAGACCAAAAGGAAGTGCAAAAGTACTGGAAGCGCGAAGACAACGAGCAGCAACCCTCTTGGAAAGAGGTTCGGGCATTCGGGAGGTAGCCCAGCAGGTAATGGCATCACCATCCTCGGTGAAACGCTGGAAGGATCTGATAGAGAAAGGAGGGAAAGAAGCGTTGATGGCAAAGCCTCACCCTGGTC
>JAJHSB010000056.1 GCA_022684035.1 Candidatus Acetothermia bacterium
ATGACCAAATCTCAATTTCCAAACAATAACCAAATCCCAATAACCAAACTTCTATGAGCGATTTGTCAACAATCGAGGAAAAGACTCCGGCCTTTCTGTTTGAGATTTTGGTCATTGGTCATTGAGATTTGTTTGGAAATTAGTGTTTGGAATTTGTGATTTCAATTCCTTCCCATTTTGCGCAAGACTTCAGATTTTAGTATCTAAACGAGCATTATCTCTTTGAGATTGCCACGAGTTCTCCGAACTCTCGCAATGACAAGAAAAAGAGACGCCGCACCTCTACCGCGAATCAGGATCAGGGATCAGGTTTTTGGGGTTATCCCTGACCCCGAATAGATGCAGGGCAACGGTCTTGTCAAGCTCAGGGACGAAACCGACTAATTTGAGCAGGAATAACTTAACATTCACTTGACAAGCGGGAACATGGTGGTAAAATAATGAATGAACACTCATTCATATATAAAAAACAGGAGAAACAATGGTACGTCGACAAAATATTGGTAAAGAAGAGTTGATCCGCCAAGCAGCAATCCACGTCTTTGCACGTCACGGATTCCATAACACACAAGTCGAGGAGATTGCACGCGAGGCCGGGGTGGCGGTAGGGACGATCTATAACTATTTCCCCAGTAAAGAGGAGATCCTGCTCTCTATCTTTGAGGCCGATTTTGAGGCGCGCATAGGCTCGTATCAACAACTGCGCAACAGTAATCTACCGATTCCCGCGCAGATTCGCGCTCTCTTGGAGGAGCATTTTTTACTCGCAACGGATCGGGGCGATCTGGCACAGGTATCGGTGCGGGAACGGTTTTATCCCGGCAAGAGATTCAAAGAGAGAATACACAAATTTCACCGAGAGATGGTGCAGCGTATCGAAGCGTTAATCAACGAGGGAGTGGCGCAGGGATGGGTACGACCATGTAATCCGCGAATTATCGCGCATGCGCTGATCGGTATTGTTGAATCGGTCACTGCCGGCGCATTGCTCTATCCGGCACAGGAAGCAGATCAAATCCGCAAAGAAGCTCCTGCCGAATTGGTCGATCTACTTTGGAACGGGCTTAAACAGGAGGAAGCAAGCGCATGAAGAAAAGATTTTTCACACTCATCATCGACCATCCATACCGAACACTGGTGGTCATTCTCCTGATCAGTATTGGGTTAGCAGCCTTTATCCCGCAACTCACAATAAAGATCGATTTTGCCGACTTTCTTGATCGGGATGACCCGGCAGTACAAGCGATGGAACGAGTACAGGAGCGTTTCGGTCTCCCCCCGATTATGTTCATGGTTGCCGTAACAAACGAAGCAGGGATATTTAACTACACAACTCTTTCTAAGATAGAGAGCATGCAGGAACGCTTTGCACAGTTACCGGGAGTGGACGAGGTGATCGGCCCACTTGATTTTCAGGTGATTACCGGCATGAAGGCAGCGATCCGTATCGGTCCAGCTGCGCCAGGCGGAAGAGTCCCCCAGACGGCCACAGAGATGGAGGTTTTCCGCATGAGAGCGATGGAAAGCGATGCAATGCGTGGTTTTATCATCTCTGCCGATAGCAAAGCTGCTGGAATCTCGATTCAACTTAAGCGCGATGCCGACAATATCGCGGTGGCTCGCCAGGTTATAGCGATCGTTGAGGAATATCGATATCAAGCTGATGCCAAACAGATATATATCGCCGGGCTTCCGTACATGAATCTTATCCTCATGGAGGCTGTCATTGGTGATATGCAATTTCTCTTTCCACTTGCTATTCTGGTAATCGCGGCCATCTTGTTTTTTTTCTTCCGCAACCGGCGCGGGGTAATCATCCCGTTTTTGGTCGCCGTCCTTGCTGTTCTATGGACACTAGGTGCAATGGCCGTCTTTGCCATCCCGTTGACAGTCATCTCGATGATCCTCCCAGTAATCCTGATATCGATCGGAATCGCCAGTGGAATACATGTTTTGAATCGACACCACGAGGAGATGGTTCATGGAAGCGAAAGACGTACTGCAATCCTCACCGCAATGGATGGAATCTTCTCGCCGGTAGTGATCTCCGCTCTCACCACCGTAGCCGGATTCCTTTCATTCTTAAATGCGGTGTTGCCGCCACAGCGACAATTCGGCCTATTCACTGCGGTGGGAGTATTGGCGGCAATGGTGCTCTCTCTCACCTTAATCCCTGCTCTCCTGGCGATTCTCAAGCCGTCGCACAGTAAGAAGCAAGCAGAGAGGCAGAAGATGCTGACATATATTCTGACCGCTCTTAAGCGAGTAGTCTTACGCTATCCTCGCATGGTCATGATCGGCGCATTAGTCTTATTTATCGTCTGCTTGGCGGGAATCCCGTTACTACAGGTGGAGATATCTCCAGTCGTCTTTCTCGGCAGGAACCACCCAGTAGTGGAAGGAATTGCGGTGATGGATCATCATTTTGCGGGCAGTGAGCAGATCCACATCGCAATCGATACTGGTAGGCGGGACGGAATGAGAGACCCGAAACTGTTAAAGGAGATCGTCTTGTTGGAGGAGTTCCTCTATGAACAAGGGGTGAGAAAAACGATCTCACTTGCCGATATAGTGCGAGAGATGCACCAGAAGCTCCGCGGTGATAATCCGGCTTATTACGTGATCCCATCTGATCGTCGGCTCGTCGACCAGTTGCTCTTTTTGCTCGCCTTACAAGGTGCTGATCTGTCACCGATGGCAGTGGGAGATTTCTCTGCCGGAAAGGTGATAGGAATGTATACGCGTAAGCCCAGTGCCCAGTTAGTCGATTTTACCCGTGAAGTCCAGAAGTATCTCGATGAGCGATTTAGTGGGTTGGCAAAGGCAGAGCTGGTCGGGACCTCACGTATTCACGCAAGCCTGCACGCACGTACGATTACTACCCAGATCACAAGTTTAGTGGGAGTCATTATCGCTGTTGGAGTTATCGTCAGTCTTCTGATGGGGTCTCTCCTCGCTGGGTTGATCGCTCTGATTCCTCTTCTGCTTACGGTGGCGATAAACTTCGGGATAATGGCCTATATTGGCACATACTTAGGTATAGCTACGCTGATGATCGCTTCGATCACAATCGGAATCGGAATCGACCATGCGGTTCATTTTATCAGCCGCTTCCGGCAAGAGACTTGCACTGGTAAATCAATGGACAACGCACTGCAAGCAACGATCCAGACAAGTGGACGAGCAATTGTTTACAACGCGCTTGCGCTTGCCCTGGGGTTTATCGTGCTTCTCTTCTCCGGTTTTCGGGGAATAAATGATTTTGGAATGCTTCTTGCGATGACTATGGTGATCAGCATCCTTGCCACGTTCACTGTGGTTCCGGCGATACTTATCACTTGGCGACCTGGATTCCTCATGCATCCGGTCTGGTCAAAGAAGAGAACAACGACACCTAAAAAGGAGGGTTAAGATGAAGATTAAGTGCACTGATTCAACACAGAATACAAAATCAAGCAAAAATAACGAATTGGGATATTACCTGGGCCGACTTGGTAAATACAAGCGATTAACCGCACCATTACTCATTGCGGCACTGATCTTTATTGTGGGTGGAGTCGCATCGGTAGCAGCGTTAAGTGGGGATGAGATCTTTACCCGGGTGCAGATGCAAGCTGATTCGATTCTCGAAGGTGATCTGATCTTTATATTTCGCATCACTGATCGGCATGCCGATGGAACAACGAGCACAAAACTCTTTGCCGGTCTGTCACAACGGGTGGCGAGAGAGGGCGAATCCTTTCTCCTGTTCGTTAAGGAGCCAGCGGAGAACTTTGGGATGATCCATCTGCTGCTGCACCGCGACGGGGAAGCCCGCATGTGGCTCTATCTGCCGCTCCTGGGAATTACAACTGAAATCATCGTTGAGGAGGCTATCACTGGCGCTGGCGGTCTTTTTATGATCGGGGTGCAACCGATTATTATTGAGGAATACTCAGCACAGCGGATCGGAGAAGAGATCCTATTTATTGCTGAGGAGAAGCGGCCGGTCTACCTGCTCGCCCTCACTGCCCGACCAGATGCGCGCGTTGATTTTCCCAGCGTGCAGATGTGGGTCGATAAAGAGAGATTCCTCCCACTGCGCATTGAGAACTACACCGCTGCCGGAGAACTGGCACTACAAGTCGAAATCCTCGCTTGGGAAGAGTTTGAGGAGGTATTCGCTCCCACAAAGATCAGTATCCGTAACTTACTTGCGGGGAGCGAAAGGACGATCACTATCTATGAGCGGTGGCGACCGATAGAACCATTTCCAGCGCAGCTATTCGATCCGAAGAAGCTCGCTGATTTTGATCCTGCTATCTATGGGCTGATCGATTAGTCCACTCTTTAACCCGATTAGGGAACCGGGTCGCTGCCACCGCGGCTAAACGGGTGGCAGCGAAGGATACGGCGAAAGGTGAGTAGTACTCCGCGTAAGAGACCGTATTTCATAATTACTTCCTTGGCGTACTGCGAACAGCTCGGATAGAAACGACAGCTGCCAGGCAAGGCAGGCGAGATGATCCGCTGATAACAAGCAATCAGCAAACAAGCAAACCGTCTAATCATCGCGCTCCTATTATCACTCTTTATACCTTCATTTTTCGGTCGTTGGACTCTCCCAGATATTACCGCCTGACTGCTCTTATTCGCCCCTCCACCTGGGGCTCGATCTTTTCACCCCTTGCGTGAGCAGCTTGAATATACTTTGCTACTGCGTCGCGCAGCAATCTTTCGCTCACTACTCTCTTAACATCCCTTAAGATCACATATCCATCTCCTCCGCCTGCCATGAAGCAGTTCACCGCCACACGATAGATCGTAGTAAGATCTAATGGCAGCCCATGAACCTTTACTTCCAAGATGCGATTGCCAGGCTCTCGGGTCGGATCGAACGTGAAGCTCATCCCAGATACATGCGGAAAGCGGCCCGCTGGGTATCTGCTAACACCGTTCTCTAATGCAGCCAAGAGTTGTTCGCCGGTTAGTTCTAAGGTGACGATATAATTATCAAACGGGAATGTCAGGTATAACTCTCCTAAGGTAATCGGCCCCGCGTCAATACAGGCTCTGATACCGCCACCGTTTTGAATTGCGATTTCCGCTCGGAGATACTGACGGATAGCATCGGTGATCAGGTTACCTATCTTAGTCTCTTGTTGTCGTACATATTCAGCACTGAGCGCCACGGCGGCTATGCCGACTACCCTAGCAAGTATTTCCTCTACATATGCTATGTAAGGAGCCAGCATCTCCTCTATTTCACCACATTTTTCGATTTCCGAGGTGACCGGTATGAACGCCCCCTTGCGCTCGCTTACCTCCCCCGCTTCAACCAGGATATCCAGCCGCGCCAGAGCTTTACCGTATTCGCCGGCACTGATCATCGGAATACCGCGCCGTACTTCATAATGCTGGCGGTGAGAATCAGCACTTACTGCAGCAAGAAGAATGCCCGGTACCTTCCTCTCTACAGCTGCCACCACTACCCGCTTATCAGTCCAGCTCATATGCAATAGTAGGATGATCGCGTCAACTCTTTGATATAACTTACGTGCATACTCGATTGCCACCGCTGCCGGATCTAAGAACTGTAGTCCCGCTATATCAGATGGATGGGTCTTTTCCGGTGTCCTGACGCATGTTAGCCCGATTACTCCTACTTTTAGCTTTCCAACAGTAAAAATGGCATAAGGCGGCAAAAATTGCACTGCAGCGCCATCAGCATGACGTACGTTAGCCCCAAGGAACGGGAATTTCGCCTCCTTAGCCCGCTTCGCCAGGATATCTTGCCCGAAATTAAAATCATGGTTGCCAACGACCATTGCATGGTACCCCACGGCATTCATGACAGCTATCACCACCTCACCTTCAGTCAAACCAGCAAGTGGGGTGCCATGAATGGTATCACCGCCATCAAGCAAAAGAACGCCTGGATGGTCCGCCTTTATCTCTCTCACCAGAGTAGCAATCCGGGATAGGCCGCCAATTTCGCCGAGAGTGCCATGTGCCTCCATGTATCCATGGAGGTCACTAGTAAGCAAAAGAATGAGATTAGACTTAAGCTCCGGTTTTCCTGCGATGTGGCGAAAGACTAAGTCCGCCGTGCTACGGGGGAAGATTCGATATTCATCATGGTGCGGTTCGCTGCGGTCGAACTGGCCGACAATACCGGTAATGAAATAAATACCGCTAACTGTCAGATCACGTAGATCAATTCCGGTTCCGACTCCGACTCGTAAGGTGGCAGTATGCTCTGCCGTCACATCAGTAATAGTAATATTATAAGCCCCGCCGATTGAGCTTGCCGGAATAGTTACAATCTTGGTCTTTACCCGCACCAATTCACCTTCGAGGGGCTCAGCACGGGCAAACGAGGTCAAATCAGAGACTAATATCTCTTGTGGCTCCGGCAAAGGGTTGTTGTGGCTTAAGACCTTGTACGTAACAACGTTCAACTGTATTAGACCATTAAAGTGTTCCACCACGCCGGTGACGCGCACCTCATCCCCACGAGCAACTGTAATATGCCTCCCATGGCTAAATAGTCCAATACCTCCTGTGTGATCCTGTAAAAACATGACTGTATGATGCGGGTGAATTACCCCCGCACCTACGGTGGCGATGCCTTCGATAGTAACTTCATCGCCCAACCGGGTAGGTAAACCGGTCGCTTCATCCACCACCGTGACTCGGTTGATCTCCACAATAGTCGCTTGATCGACTGACTCTTCAACCCGCGGCTGTACGGCCGGCGTACCTGGTGCCGGCCAGCCAATCAGAATCACCAGCAGAGTTGCTGTTATCAGTAACGCCACAAACCCGATTGTTGCAATTAGTTTTCTATCCACTTTCCTACTCCTTACTCATCTGCCCTTCAACCTGAATAGTTATTTGAATGGTTTGGATTGATAATCGCTTATCAAGTAATAATCATTGTCATAATACATTAAACGAGTAATATCAACAAACGGAAGTACGGCAGTCAGCAGTCAGTGTAGGAGTCCGTGCCCATCCTTTTTTCTTGTCATTGCGAGAGTTCGCCGAACTCGTGGCAATCTCGAATCAGAAGCCAGTAGACAGTAGACAGTAGACAGTAGACAGAAGCCAGAAACCAGTCACTAGTCACCAGCCACCAGCTACCTCTCTTCTACGAACGAGATTGCTTCGCAGACTCGCAATGACAGAGATTCGGAGTTTTGTAATTACGATCTTTCCCGGCCACTCAGTACGCCGCGCACAGACATCGAGAGTTCATGCAGCGTCATCTCTTCACTGAACAGAATATCGTCTGTTGTCAACTCGGAAAGAATCTTCTTGACCGTCGCTTCAACGCCAATTTTATCAGATATTCTATTTACTCTTTGTATCCATATCGGTAATAATGCTGCATAACGGTCAAGTACTTCTACTCCATCGGTCGCCGGACCAAAATGGGCGTACAGTAGTTGCTTCGGATTCAACTCCTTCAGTTTTTTTAGGCTATCTAATGCTTTAGAAAGATCAAACCGTGGCGGCGGCGTTGCCGGTAGAAGTCTATTTCGGCTCGATAATCCAGCTGCATCCCCAACAAAGACCGACGCGCTCTTAGGTTCGAAAAAAGCAAGATGATGCGAAGCATGGCCAGGAGTAGCAACTGTTTGGATGATAATATCGTCCCCTAAATAGAACTCTTCGTCGCCGCTGCAGGCGATGATTTGTTCCGAAAGTATGGGGACAGCTTCACCGTAATATTCGAACGTACTTCCTGTCGCTGCTTTTACACTCTCTACCAGCTCAGTTGGATTAATGAGATGACGCGCTCCCCGATGATGCACGATTATTTTCACATTCGGATATCGATGCGCGAGCAAGCCAGCGCCTCCCACATGATCGAGATGGATGTGAGTGACAAAGATATATTCCAAGTCATTGATCCCGATTTCCGCCAGTGCATCCACAATCGTTGTCGCTGCATGTGATGTGCCTGCATCGATCAACGCCGCTTTCTTCCCCTGCACGACATATACACTGCCATATTCTTTTAGTCCGAACAGATCAATGTCGATCATCGCAATTTGCGAATTCAATCGTTTAACTTCTGGCATGTGCGTTACCTAATCCTTCTAACTTAGTTGCAACTACTCATTTTATTAGATTGAAGAGCGAAGGTGGACGTATTTTAGCCATTGTGGGTGTTACGCATAATTTATCCCGATTAGCCTTTCCTCTTCAGTCAATCCGGCTTAAGTAGTATCCCAGCACATAGTGCTCTGTTATGGCTTGTGGCTTCTTTCCTCCCGCAGACGCAAAAATTCTTCTGCTCGGCGCAATACCGCTCGACTCTCTTTATAAGTAATTTGCTTTAAGGCAGCATCAAATGGTAATAATCGGTAATCGATATGCTCTGCTGATAAGCGATACTCGGTGGTAAATGTGCGACCGAGAAAAAAGATAACCTTCTTTACAACAGGATATTTCCCTCGATAGAAGCGATATGAAACCTCCTCACGGAATCCAGGGATAATCTCTATCTCGGTAAGGCCTAGTTCTTCTGCAGTCTCCCGTTGCGCAGTCTCTTTTTCGTCCTCATTCGCCTCGATGTTTCCTTTGGCAAACCCCCAATGCAAACCATTGCTGTGGCAGAGAATAACGTAATAACGATTTTTTCCCTCATCCTGATAAAAGACAACGAGGCCGGCTGATCTCTCCTTAATGAAAGGTAACATCTTACGCGATAATCCTCACTCCATACTGCAGTTTTCCTTCCATTTTGTATCTTTAATTGCTTGCCTGTACCTGCTTGTACATCTGCATTCAAAGAGATGCAGTACGCACCGGCATGCTGCAGTTTGAAATTCTTCTGCCTCGGTTACGTTTTACTGGCTAAATAACCAACATCACAGAATATCGATTTCACGGTTATTTTTGTCGAAAATACGCGGATGGAGACAGAGATTCCGAATTTCGCGTAACAGGACTAAGAACGATTCTGACAATCCGCTCCCACCAAGTTTTTCACCTTTAAGAATCGATTTATACAGTTGGGTTCTACCGCGTGTGTCATCGGATTTAACCGTCAGCATCTCTTGCAGGAGAGAGGCAACGCCGTAGGCTTGCAGCGCCCATACTTCCATCTCACCCAGTCGCTGTCCCCCGAATTGGGATTTTCCTCCCAGAGGTTGTTGAGTGATAAGTGCGTAGGGGCCGGTAGAACGGGCATGAATCTTCTCGTCGGCAATATGCTCTAATTTAAGGATGTACATATAACCAACACTGACCGGCCGGCTGAACGGTTCTCCGGTTCTGCCATCATACAATGTGACCTTGCCGTCGAAATTATCTCCTGCTGCTAATCCTGCTTCTTCGCGCAGCTGATGTAGTTCGTTGAATATCTCATCCTCTTCTGCACCGTCAAATACCGGCGAAGCAGTATAAATGCCCTTTAACTTGGCCAGCCAACCGAGATTAAGTTCAAACAACTGTCCGAGATTCATTCGCGATGGAACTCCCATCGGGTTGAGCAGAATATCGATCGGAGTACCATCAGGGAGGAACGGCATATCTTCCACTGGAAGAATCTTGGAGATTACTCCTTTATTGCCGTGCCGGCCGGCAATCTTATCACCAACAGAGATTTTCTTCCACTGAGCAATGTAAATCTTAATTAACTCGTTGACGCCGGCATCCAGTTCGTCACCTTGATCGCGCGAGAATTTTTTGACTTTGATAACTTTAGCTATCCCGGAGATCGGAGGCATCCGCAGTGACGTGTTTCTGACATTGCGTGATCGTTCGCCAAAGATCGCGCGGAAGATCTTCTCTTCCGGAGTAGGTTCAGCTTCACCACGGGGAGTTATCTTTCCCACCAAGATATCTCCAGTACGGACAACGGTTCCTATCCGAACTATTCCTGCTTCATCCAAATTCTTTAAATCTTCTTTACTGATATGCGGGATATCAGCAGTAATCTCTTCTGGGCCAAGTTTTGTCTCTTCAGCCCTGATTTCAAACTCCTCGATATGAATAGAATCAAGCAGATCTTCGCGTACCAGTCGCTCGCTCACTAAGATCGCATCTTCGTAGTTGTATCCTTCAAACGACATAAACGCGACAAGAAGGTTCGCCCCTAAAGCCAGTTCACCTAAATCACTCGACGGTCCATCGGCCAACACATCTCCTGCCTCTACTTTCTCTCCCTTTTCGACAATCGGACGATGACAAAGGATCGTATCTTGATTGGAACGCTCAAAGTTCAGCAGCTGATGGCTGTATTTTGTTCGGCCATACTTGACGACAATCTCTGACGCATCAACTTGCACAACCTCGCCTTTCCCCTTTGCCAATACGAGCATGCCGGAATCGACCGCAGCTTGATATTCCATTCCCGTCCCTACGTATGGAGCTTCCACTTTAAGAAGCGGTACTGCCTGCCGTTGCATATTCGCTCCCATCAACGCACGATTGGAATCATCGTGTTCAAGAAAAGGGATCAACGCCGCCGAGACTCCAACAAGCGCTTGCGGTGAAATACCAATATAATTAACTTGTTTCGGACTTACCAGCAGAATCTTATCTTGCCCAAATCGCACCTCAATCCTTTCGCCTCGGATATACCCATCATTCCGCAATGGTGACGTTGCCGGAGCGATATAGTATTTTTCTTCTTCATCCGCCATTAGATACTCGATCTCATCAGTCACATACCCATCTTTCACTTTACGATAGGGAGTTTCCAAAAAACCATACTCATTGATCCGCGCATAGCACGCAAGCGACGTGATCAGACCGATATTCTGTCCTTCCGGAGTTTCAATCGGGCAAATGCGTGCATAGTGAGAAGAATGGACATCTCTCACCTCAATTTTTGCGCGCCGTTTTGTCAATCCTCCTCCTAATGCGCTCATCCGTCGTTTGTGCGTAAGCTCGGTAAGCGGATTCACTTGCTCAAGAAACTGGGAGAATCGCCCCGTGTAAAAGAGCTGATTGATAGTGCCTTGCACTGTACGGGTGGAGATCAAACGTCGGATCGTATCTTGGTCATTAAGTGCGTATTTATTCAGTCTATCCTGCACAATGCGCGCCATCCGGATAAGGCCAGTCCGCAATGCGCTCTCTGCCAATTCACCGGGAAGACGAACTCGCTTGTTACCGAGATGATCCTTCTCATCCAAGATTGTCGGATCAGTAGGAGCACGTAAAAGAAGATCAAATGTCCGGAGAATATCTTCCGGATAGAGCACCGGTTGCTTCAAATCCAGACCGAGTTTGCGATTGACTTTGAATCTTCCCACATCTGACAGATGATATGTAGCGGGATGGAAATAAAGCTTCTCTATGTACTCAGCGATCTGCGTTGGTGATGCTTGATCTACAGGACGAAATCGACGATAAAGTGTGCGGAGCGCCTCTTCTTGAGTGTTGATCTGATCGGCTTCCAATGTCTTCTGGATATAGCGATCAGCCAACTGTAAAGAAGGTAATTTCAATTTCACAAGTTCAGGCACAACCTCGGTTGATAATTCTTCGCCTATTGCGAGAATAACCTTCTTGTCTGCATTAACATCCATTGCCGAGCGATATCCAATGTAATTTTCCAACCCTTCAGCGGTAACCGGAGAGACAGTAAAGTTATAACGTGTAATAATCTCTCTTTCATCCATCCCCAACGCTTTGAGCAGAACAGTTGCAAGTACTTTCCCTTTACGGTCGAGATTAACCGTAATTCTCTCGCGGCGAGTCTCAAGGATGATCTCTAACCATGCTCCAATTGCGGGAAGGAGATGCCCGCGATATTGTTCTTTCTCTTCTTGGGTGAAATATGCACCGGGAGAACGCGTTAATTCATTGATTAACGTATTTTCTCTCCCATTGATGATAAATGTACCACGATCAGTCATCATCGGTAGGTCTCCGATATAGATTTCTGTCTCTTTTATAACCTGGTCTGCCAATAACAAACGGGCGGTGACGCGTAACGGCCAAGCAAAAGTAAGGCCTCGATCCTTACACTCATATTCGCTGTACCGAGCTTCGCCAAGGTATGGATCGATAAATTCGAGTGTTGGAGTCTCCTTCCGCTTGCCTCGGATGGGAGATATATCAGCAAATGCTGCCGGGATGCCATCGCTTAAAAATTTGCGGTAAGATTCCAGCTGGTCGCGCAAAAAATGCGGTGGATCCATTACTTTCCGCATTTGTCCGTAAAATCTTCTCTTTCTAACCTTCATCTCTCCTCCGTAGTACCTGTTTGCCGCCCTTTTTACCAGGTTCAGGACAACAGTTCCATGCAAAATAAACATTCAGCCAAGCGCAAATCGGTAATCTATTGCATGCTAATGGCTGAATGCTAATCGCTGGAAAACAGTCTCTTTGGGATAAATCACCAATACTATCCATCACTTAAACTGCTGGGTTACTCATAATTGGCATTTATTACATAACAACTTAAGGTGCTCCGGCTTCCGGCTACTTGTCTGATCTCAATCGTTTCCTACTTTTACACCGTGCACCCAGGAACTTTGGACCCCTGGGCCAGCCGAGAACCTGCCCCTGGCTTGACCAGGGGGCAGGCCTGAGTTGTTACTACAAAACTACCTGAGTTCCATTTCGGCACCCAAAGCTTCAAACTTCTCCTTGAGGATATTAGCCTCATCCGGATTAGCTCCTTCCTTGATAATTGCCGGAAGTTTATCGACCAGTTCTTTGCATTCCTTAAGCCCTTTGCCTGTTACTTCCTTAATCTCTTTGATGATTTGTATCTTCTTTTGGCCAGGATTTACCAAAACAACATTGTAGGCTTCTACTGCTGCAGTTGCTTTTTCTCCTTCTTCAGCAGCACGCGGGGTACTGGCAACAGCAACAGGAGCGATTGCCGCAGCAGAGACATTGAATCGCTTTTCGATCATCGTTACCAGTTCAGCCAGATCTTTAACACTCATCTGTTCGATCTCTTGTAAGATCGCGTTTTTATCCATCTTGATTCCTCCATAAGTCGTGATAATTAAGTTATGTAAGCGCGTTAGTTTAAGATTCTTCCTTCACGCTGCCAATTGCACGCAACACTACCGCAAGCTCGCGAATTTTCGCCTGTAACACCATTGCAAGCATACGCATTGGGCCACTGAGCCGGTTGGCTAAAGTTGCCAACAATTCCTCGCGTGAAGGGAGTGCAGCATAATATGATAACTGGTCGGGACCAAAGAACTCGCGTTCATAAACTCCTCCTCTCAGAACATACCGGGGGTTATATTTTTTGCGATATTCTTCACAGATTCTAAAGACCAATGTTGATCCATCGTAACCAAACGCAATCCCAATTGGTCCTGCGATATGATTTACTACCTCGTTAACTCCCGCCTCTTTTGCCGCAATACGGGCCAATGAGTTTTTTACTATGTAAAACTCAAGTCCTTCTTTACTGAACCGCTGCCGTATCTCGACCATCTCATTGGCATTAAGCCCACGGTAATCGACTAAGACCAGCGCTTCCGTCTGTTCTAATTTTTCTTTTATAAAAGCTACCCGTTCTTGCTTCGCTTTTGTCGGCATCTTCCACCTCTTCGCATCGTTGCCCCTCTCTTTAAGGTCACTAAAGAGGCATATTCTCTACACATTTTCTTCTGCTATATTGACTAATTCATCGATATCAACTGAAATGCCCGGCCCCATTGTCGACGATATTGTCGCTTTTTTTATATATTTACCTTTAACTCCTTCCGTTGGTCGTCGCTCTAAAATGACCTTTACTATATCGAGCAGATTATCGCGTAATGCTTGCGGAGTAAACGATGCTCTCCCAAAAATAGTATGGATAATTCCATACCGATCGCTGCGAAATTCCACCATCCCACTCCGAAGATCACTAATTGCTACTCCAATATCTTTTGTGACTGTTCCTGTCTTTGGGCTCGGCATCAACCCGCGCGGACCAAGAAGACGTCCAAGCTTGCCTACTATACCCATCATATCAGGTGTAGCAACGACTTTGTCAAATTCGAACCATCCATTCTGAATCTTTTCCGCTAAGTCCTCTCCGCCGATATAGTCAGCACCTGCCTCTTCTGCTTCCGTATATTTTTCGCCTTTGGCAAAAGCAAGCACGCGAACCGTCTTGCCTGTTCCATGTGGTAATTTGCACGTGCCACGGACGACGACTTGTGCCGGTTTGATCGAAAGATTGAATGATACTTCTGCTGTCTCATCAAACCCGGCGGTAGCCCGCTCTTTAAGCATGTTGAGCGCTTGATCCACCTTATAGATCAAATTGGGCTTTAATCCTTCCTGAGCTTGACTATATCTTTTACTTCGCCTCACTCTTTAATCACCTCGACTCCCATATTCTTTGCTGTTCCCTTGATGATCTCTATCGCAGATTCTAATTTATAAGTATTTAAATCAGGCAGTTTGCGTTGTGCGATCTTTCTTACCTGTTCCATGGAAATCTTGCCTACCTTAGTAATATTAGGTATTGCTGATCCAGATTTAATTCCAGCCGCCATTTTGATCAATTCCGACGCCGGCGGCTGCTTGAGAATAAAATCAAAGCTGCGATCCATATACACAGAGATAACCACAGGGATGATCACTCCTGTCTCTTCCTCTTTCGTCGCCTCATTGAACCTCTTACAAAAATCCATGATATTAAGTCGATGCTCTCCCAGAGCAGGGCCAACCGGGGGTGCCGGAGTCGCCTGCCCGGCAGGAATATGTAGTACTATTTTTGCTATCGCTTTCTTTGCCATTTTTCTCCTCTAATCAGATCTGCCGCCTTCGGGATCAGTAAACCACAGAAAAATACGGATAAATCCCTAGTCCAATGGCACGAGACAACTTTAGTTCACAATCAGCAGTCAATGGTCGATCATCTATAATTCCCCTTCTCGCTCGTCACATACCTGATTTCTCGTATCTCACACCTCATTCTTCATTTGCCTTTCTTTGAACTACCTTACATGGATCGGGAGGCACCACAATAACGATTATAACTTTTCGATTCCATCAAATTCTAATTGAACTGGTGTCTCTCGGCCGAATATTTTAACCAGCACTGTCACTTCTTCTGCCTCTTTATCGATTTCTTTGATTGTTCCCGTGAAATCGGCAAATGGTCCTTCGACAATCTCTACTACTTCTCCGACATCGAAATCAATCTCGATCTTCGGATCACTTGTTCCAACAGGAATTTCTAAGAGTCCTGCTTTACGTTTGATCAATTTCATCTCCGGCCCTTCATCTATCGGAGCCGGTCTAAAATGTGATCCTACATACCTGATTGCCCCATTGACTCCGGCGATCAGTTCATGCATATCTTTCTCCGCCAACCGCATTCGGGCAAAGATGTACCCCGGGATGAGGCGTCGTTTTTCGATCCGCTGGATCGAGACGACTCGTTTATCCTTATACTCCTTTACCTTGACTAAACCGGAAGCTCTTGCCGTTAGTATATCCTCTCGTTCAAGAAGATCGCCTTGCTTCAGTTCCATACCCTGCTTTAGCGTCACCGCGCGTTTTTCCAGCAGGGTCATAGATCTGGTTTTGCCCTCAGAAAACGTAAGAGTAATACAGTACACCTTGTCACGCAATACAATTTTCCCTGTATTAGCAACAATAAACCGCTCATCTTTATCAGCTGTGAGGGGGACACCGTGGCGAATCTTCTCTCCCATGCGGATATCGCTCCTAATACGTTTACTGGCTGGAATCAAATACTCTTCTTCATTCCGATTGGTCATCTCGATAATGACCCGCCAGAATAATTCTATCGTTTTGATCTGTCCATCTTTCTCCATATGGCGCGGTGGCTTCCGCGCAATCGGATCACCGCGTGATATCCGTTCATTTAAGTTGATGAGGAGATCATATTCATAGGGAACGCGATATTCAGTTCCAGCGCCATGACGACTCCGCGAAGTAATCACCTCTTCTACCGGAACAATAAATATCTCTTCCTGATCGTCAATTTTGAATATCTCGAATTCTTTCTCCCATCCATGCAATCTGACTTGCTCTGTAAGATGATCTTTGACTGTTAACTCCGAGCCGGCATAAGTCTGAATTGCATACCATTTTTTCCTACGCATAAATTAAATCTCTCCCCTTACTATAAGATTGAGAAGTTGAGATCAAATGAGAGTCACACTGGATAGCCAGGTACTTAGATTCGCATCAAAGAAGTAATCAGTGCCGCTACAATTGTATCTATTCCCCATATATAAGTCGTCAATATAACGACCAATATAAAAATCAATATTGTAAATGATATCACTTCGCTCTTTTTGGGCCAAGAGACTCGGCTGATCTCTGTACGAACTCCACTTATATACTGCCTAATTTGAGCGAACATTATATCTCCTCCATCGTCAAATGAAAAGAATGTATCCTCTTATTGCAGGCCCGGGAGGACTTGAACCCCCAACCTTCCGATTTGGAGTCGGACGCTCTGCCAGTTGAGCTACGAGCCTTAAGTCTGAACTATACCTCTTTGTGAAGAGAGTGCCGTTGACACCACTTGCAATATTTTGAGAGTTGCAATTTCTTTTGCGTATTCACTTTATTCCGTTTCGTATGGTAATTCCTTCTTCCACACTCACCACAAGCGAGCTCAGCGTGAATTACCTGCATTCCTTTCTTTGCCATTTATTCTTCTGCCTTAAAAGATTTTAGTAATAACCCCGGCGCCGACGGTTTTCCCACCTTCACGAATAGCGAAACGGAGGCCTTCCGACATCGCGATATCATGAATCAATTCGCCAATGACCTTGACATTATCGCCAGGCAATACCATCTCTATTCCTTCGGGCAGGTTAACAGCACCGGTAATATCGGTGGTCCGGAAGAAGAACTGCGGTCGATATCCGTCAAAGAACGGTGTATGTCGGCCTCCTTCATCCTTTGACAGGATGTACACCTCAGCTTCAAATTTACGATGCGGACGGATCGAACCAGGAGCAGCAATAACTTGTCCTCGCTCAATGTCATCCTTGTCGACTCCGCGCAAGAGAATTCCAACATTGTCACCAGCAATAGCGCTATCCAATACTTTATTGAACATCTCAAGACTGGTTGCAACTGTCTTAATTGTCTGATCGCGAATCCCTACAATCTCGACCTCAGATCCCGGAGTAATCTTACCACGTTCCACCCGACCAGTTGCAACCGTGCCCCGTCCTTTAATTGAAAAGATATCCTCAATCGGCATTTGGAACGGCTTATCTTCCTCACGATCCGGCAGAGGAATATAATTATCTACTGCATCCATCAATTCAAGAATCGGTTGAGCATCCTCACCATCGAGAGCAGGATTACGTAGCGCTTTGCTCGCTGATCCTTTGATGATCGGAATTTCATCTCCGGGGAATTCATACTCCGAGAGGAGGTCACGGATTTCCATCTCGACAAGGTCAATCAAATCCGGATCATCAACCATATCTACCTTATTCAGGAAGACGACCATTGCCGGCACATTTACCTGCCGTGCAAGCAGAACATGTTCGCGCGTCTGTGGCATTGGACCGTCGGATGCAGAGACGACGAGAATCGCTCCGTCCATCTGTGCTGCACCAGTAATCATATTTTTGATGAAATCGGCATGACCAGGACAGTCGATATGCGCATAGTGACGTTGATCGGTTTCATATTCAACATGAGCGATAGCGATCGTTAAAATTTTCGTCTCATCACGTCGGCCGTGCGCTATACTTGCTTTCGCTACTGTATCATAACTTATCGCCTTTGACAGACCTTTTTGCGCCAACACCGCTGTAATTGCAGCGGTAAGCGTAGTCTTGCCGTGATCGATGTGCCCGATCGTTCCCACATTAACATGCGGTTTAGTCCTCACAAATTGTTCTTTTGCCATATTTATTTAGCCTCCTCTTTAAGTTAACAGATAAAGATATTACCTCTATTTTTTCCGATTTTCAACAGTAAATAGCCCGCGGTCGGAATCGAACCGACGGCCTCCCCGTTACCAACGGAGTGCTCTGCCATCTGAGCTACACGGGCAACCCGAAAATATCAAAGATATTAACCGATACTCACTGCAAAAAACAAATTATTCGCAGTCTTGCTTTGCCTCTGGTGGAGGGGGAGGGATTTGAACCCCCGTAGGTATCACCAACGGATTTACAGTCCGCCCCGTTTGACCGCTTCGGTACCCCTCCAAAGAAGATATGAGCCAGCGGCCAGAGTCGAACTGGCAACCTACTGATTACAAATCAGTTGCTCTGCCGGGTTGAGCTACGCTGGCCAACCTTTTACTTTAAGTTTAACAGATTGATCTTATCCTTGTCAAGGGACTATTGATTCTCACATCATCGAAGATTAAACTTAACTACGGTTCATAGTTCGTGGTTCAAAGTCATCAGCCGATGCGTGCCTGCCGATTGTAAGTTGCTGAATACTCTCTGCTATGTCCATTAAATATTAAATAAGAAAACCATCTCGCGCCAAGATAGACTGCTACAGCGCAAGACAGAAAAAAGAAGGTCAAAATAATGAACTGCCTGATTGATATATTTCCATTTACTAAATTCGATTTTGGTCCTACCCATCCCTTCAAAATCCATCGCTTAGAGTTAACATATAAACTGATTGCGGCTTATAATCTGATCGATCTTCCACAAGCCTATCAGACAGATCCACAGGTAGCCACTGAAGAAGAGATGCTCTCATTTCACAGCAAAGAATATTTAGAAACGCTATGCATAGCTGATAAAGGAATATGGCATCCTAAAATGATAATGCATGGTTTTGGAACTGGAGACAACCCGCTATTCCCTGGTGTCTACGGATGGGCGTCGCTCGTTGCCGGCGCATCGATCACTGCCGCTACTCAACTGATCAACGGAAAAGCAAATACAGTGTTTAATTTCGCTGGTGGCCTGCACCATGCTATGCCGACACGAGCAGCCGGATTCTGCCATATAAATGACGTTGTATTAGCAATCAAAAAGTTATTAGAACACTATGATCGAGTCGCTTATATCGATATCGACGCCCACCATGGAGACGGTGTTCAACATGCGTTTTATTCTACTGATCGTGTTATGACAATTTCGATCCATCAAAGTGGCAATTACATATTTCCCGGCACAGGTTTTCCGCATGAAACCGGCAATGGAGCTGGTCAAGGATTTGCGGTGAACATACCCCTCCTGCCTGGAGCCGGTGACAGTGCGTTCCAGTTAGCAATGAAAGAAGTTATCCTTCCGCTGATCAATGCGTATGATCCGCCAGTTATCGTCACGCAGCTTGGCGCTGACGCATTAACAGGAGATACGATAGCCTCTTTGGCGATGAGTTTGCATGGGTTTGAACAAATAGTGCAGACTTTCAAAGATCTTAGGCGACCTTGGCTGGCACTCGGCGGCGGTGGATATAATATCGGAAATGTCGTGCGGGCATGGACGCTCACCTGGGCAGTGATGAATGATGTTGTAGTTGATGATGAGATTCCTGCAAACTGGCGAGCGATGGCCGCTCGCTGGGGAGTCGACGTTACGAACTTACGGAAAGGAGATCATGAAAGATTTAGCTATACAGCTCCCGACCGTGTTTTAGCGGATTTAGAGCAAGTAATCGCTTTTCTACGACACCATCTCTTTCCCCTGCACAATCTTAGGTAGATGACTGTTGACTAATGATACGTTTCTTATCTTAGCGGCGTACCACAATTTCCAGTAAGTCTTTGGCTACCGTGGTAACAGTCTCTTCATCCCCAGGTCCTCCAGCACCAGCAGGTCTATACCTTGCAGAGGTTCTCAATCAGGTTCTTTCGCGTGCCGGTAGTTTAAGCCTCAACGATCTCCTGAGTGAAGTCAAAGGCAGCGCGGTAGAGAGCGGTGTGACCTGTCTGGAGGGCGGCTACTTAAGAATCGAATTTACAGATGCGGTGTATTATCTTACCAACCGCGGAATTCCTCGAAATTCTTAACTTACGTTATCAAGCGCTACGAGTGACTCTGCCACGCTTACTAAAAACCGTGATTAATATATTACTACAGGCTTAATAAGATTTGCTGGTTTTTCCTTCATTAGATACCAGGCCTTCTCGATATTTTTCATTCCATGGAAAACATGAGTTGCCAATTTAGAGGGATCTACCCGATTATATCTTACTAAATCTATAAATCTCTCCAGCTTATAACGACCGGCTGGCATAAGTCCACCTTTTATCGTTTTGTGGCCCATCCCAAGACCCCACTCATTGCGAGGTATCGGTAAGGTTTCGCCTGTGGAGAAGTAAGCCACATTGGATATAGTACCACCAGCTTTGGTCATTTTTATCGCTTGTAATAAGCCTTCTCCATCCTTTTCTCCACCTGCTACAATAGCAACATCTACTCCTATCCCTCCTGTTAAATTCATAACTTGCTTAGCTATATCACCCGTTTTGTAACTAATAATATCAGTTGCCCCATAGTATTTAGCGGCTTCCACACATGCTTGCCTAGTTCCAACAGCAATAATCCTGCCAGCACCCCTAAGTCTTGCTGCTGCCACTGACATAAGGCCAATAGGACCGATCCCTATAACACAGACCGTCATTCCGAATCCCATATCAGCCAGTTCGACACCGTGAAATCCAGTAGGGATCATATCACTAAGCATTACTGCTGCCTCGAGTGGTATTTCGTTTGGTAGGTGAGCCAAATTCATATCGGCATCGCTTACATGGAAGTATTCTGCAAAAACACCATCTTTAACCGTTGTGAATTTAAATCCTGCAAGCATTCCCCCGGAATGTTGATGCCAGCCCCGTTGAACGTCGATAGTTCGCCAGTCTGGAGTAATCGCTCCTACCACAATCCTGTCACCTGGCTGAAAATCTTTAACCTCACGGCCAACTTCCACAACTTCACCAACGGCTTCATGGCCCATAATAAAGTTTACGTCACCCAAAGGACCATCATACACAGTATGAATATCTGATGTACACATGCCTACTGCTAAGGGACGAACTACAGCATCAATTGGGCCTGGCTTTGGTTTTCCCTTTTCGACCCATCCTGCTACTCCAATCTTAAGCATCGCAAAACCCTTCATTGTTCACTCCTCCTTTTTGCTTTTACCTTAAGTCCGTGAAGCAATAGACGAGCTGCCCGCTCATCACGGCCATACAGTATACTAATTAGCACGGAAAGAGCAAGTTAACGAAGAGTGGAAATGGGAGTTAGACCCCGTTCTCTATCAAACATGAAGAAGACAAGACAAACAACAGTACATCGTGAATCTGATACCCTAACTCGGACAAGCCGGAAATCCCAATGACCAAATCTCAATTTCCAAACAATGACCGTGACTACTCAGGAGTCAGAAGTCAGAAGCCAGAAGCCAGAATAGAGGATAAAACGAATTGATGAGCCTTTTGCCAAACAATCCAGTCTTGAAAATGCTTGGCTGGTTCCCTTTTCATTCTGACTTCTGAATTCTGGCTTCTGGCTCCTGATTTATTTGGATATTGGTGCTTGGAATTTGTGATTTCAATTCCCTCCCTTTCCCCGCCTTCGCGAGGACAAGTTTGCGCAAGACTTCAGATTTTAGTATCTAAAGCAGGTGATGTAGTTTTTAGCCACGGAAAGATAAAAGATAAGAGTAACTCCAGCTCGCTGCTGCGCGCTTACCAAGCAGTTATTCTGTTATCCAGTTTTAATCTGGTTAGTCGCTCTGTGCTTTGATCCGCACAGCAGCAGCAATAAATTGCCCATGATGGGATAGGCTTACGTCATATTCTGCGAGCACTCGCTTATCGTGCCAGAGGCGTGGTGGGCCCCACCGATTACCGACGCGATGTCGAATAATCTCTACATTATTTACCCCATGTTCCGCCAATAGTCGCTTGGCCAGTTGTCTGACTCGTTGAGATGGTACTGAGTGAATCGATTCAGTTTCCTGCTGTGATAACCGGTCTCCAGTTACTCTTTTCGTTGACGACAGATCGTCTATTCCCACAACTACCTCATCGAACGCAGCGGCCTGATCAGGCCATACTCCCACACAGTGAATATTTGTTGATCGGTGTTGCCAGCGAACTGGAATCTGCATGCCTTGATAAGTTACCTCGCCGCTTGCTTCGGTATCTGACCGTATGGCAGAGGAGATACGATTAACGATAAATTGTTGTGGCGAAAAGACCGTTGCGCAGCAGTATTTTTTCGCTATCTTATATGCGCTCTCTTTGGCTGACCATATATACCACAATAGCAATTGTTGATCTTCTGCTACAGCGAGAAGGTCCTCTTCGTCAGGCGAGCAGATTCTTTTTACAAATCGCAAATCATCGGCTTTATTGGTAACTACAGACAGGTTCAGATCAATAATATCATTACCGACGATAAGATTTATATCGGTTTTACGTTGATCCATATGCGAATACATCGGTACTTTTCACTCGTGTAGCACTGACGACTATTCTTTTACGTGTATTTCAACCGCCATACATCCCGCCATTAATATGGAAAACTGCGCCAGTGCAATATGAACCTTCAACGGCTAAGAAACGGACAAATTGCGCCACTTCTTCCGATGTACCGATGCGACCTAAGGGGATCCGGCTCAGAATAGCATCGCGTGCTTGTTCGGAGAGCATCTCCGTCATCCGCGTGGCGATGAAGCCGGGCGCGATTGAGTTTACTAAAATATTATACGGTGACAGCTCGATAGCAGCGGTTTTAGTAAAGTTATCGATTGCTGCTTTGGTCATACTGTAAATGGTCTGTGTCGGGTTGCCGATACTACCGACAACACTTGAGATATTGATAATTCGGCCGTGGCGTTGACGGATCATCAGTCGTGCCAGTCGTTTTGTCAGATACCATGTGCTACGCATATTCGTTGCTATTACACGGTCAAAGTCTTCAATCTTCGCCGATAACAACGGCGCATCAATCGTTATTCCTGCATTATTGACCAGTACCTCCACTCCGCCGCGCTCGCGAAGCTCATGGTAAATCGAATCCATCCCCAGTTGTGTGGAGAGATCTGCTTGGAGTAAAAACGCACCTTGCAGTTCTGCTTGCAGGGTCTCTGCTGCCTCACGGCTGTGATTGTAGTGAATCGCAACGGTAAATCCTACTTTGGTCAATTCACGACAACAGGCTGCGCCGATCCCTGTTCCTCCGCCGGTGACAAGCGCAATACGTGGATTATTCTGTGTGTTTTTCATCTTATCGTCTCCTGTCCTGCCGCTGATAAAATTGCTGCGGAATTAGACTTTTCTCTTCTTGTGTCACTCCCTATGTCACGATCGTGCAAGCGCTGTAATTAACTACGAACCTGCTTTTGTTGCGTCATTTGTTTTTACAGGGCTGTTTATTTTACTCTTTGCGCTTTGCGCTCACTCCCCAATGATTTTGATCAGAACACGTTTACGCCGCTGACCGTCGAATTTACCATAGAAAATCTGCTCCCATGGCCCAAAATCGAGCCGTCCTTCTGTAACGGCAACTACCACTTCGCGACCCATTATTTGCCGTTTTAGATGCGCGTCTCCGTTCGCCTCACCTGTGTTGTTGTGGCGATATTTAGCGATCGGTTCATGCGGTGCTAATTCTTCCAGCCAGTCTGCATAATCTTGTAACAGCCCGCGTTCATCGTCGTTGATGTAAACACTTGCGGTGATATGCATTGCATTTACCAAACAGAACCCTTCCTTAATACCGCTCTCTTTCAATGCCAGTGTTACTTGGGGAGTGATATTGATAAACGCCTGTCGCTCAGCAGTTGCAAACCACAGCTCTTTGCGAAAATGCTTCATCACTCATTCCTTTCCTTGTAGTGCGATAGTTTGATATATAAATCATACTCACTGCGTACTGCAGCTACCACTATTTTAATAAAATGACCGGCATAGAATAAGCCGCATGGCTAGACTGCTACAACTGGAATATCCAGAAAGTTGTCGATCGCGTTCCATGGGAGAATATTCCGCAAATTATCTTCTAATTAATGAAGGCTGGGACGTGCGTCACGTGTTACTGGTAAACCCAATGCTGACTTTTCATGGTTTGTGAGGTAATGCGCTATATTGCGGTTTGTATCTAATTGGTGTATAGTTGATTAAAATTCTGTTTATTGTTTTCGAGCCAGTCGGAGATTTACGAGGAGAATATACATCGGCAAATGCCAAAAGGAGTCAAACCATGGATAAGATCAAGGTTCAACAAATTTTTACGCGCTATGTAATGTGGATGTGGGTGCCTTTAGGTATCCTGTTTCTACTCATGATAATCAACAGAATCGCGGGTTATGATATATTGAGCGCTTTGAACTATCTGAGAATCGCGGGAATCCCCCTTGTCTCCACCAATGCCACGATAAACTTCACTGGGTTTGCCGGTGTTGGACTCATCAGTGTGGGCGGACTTGCTGTTGGCGCCGTTGCTCTGGGAGGAGCTGCGGTAGGTTTGATTGCTGTGGGTGGTGCAGCTGTTGGCATGGTGGCGATTGGAGGTGGCGCAATGGGGCTCATCGCGATTGGTGGTGGTGCTGTTGGCTTGATCTCTGTTAATTACACTGGAGGGAGTATTTACGTATTAACAGGAGAGAGAAAGGGCTGGCACGTGCTCCGCTACAATCGTCAAGATGAGCAAGCGGTGAGTTTCTTTTGCCGATACTTGCCGCGTCTGCGAAACGAGTTTAACAAGAGTTCGTAGATTAGGTTATACCACAAAACCTAATTAGGTAGCTTTTGCATTGCGAAGATCGATCAAGAAGATGTGTCGGGCAATTGGAGGATATCTCTGCGTATCGGCGATATATAGAGAACCGGTTATGGTTTTTCAGCAGAATCTTTGCTATCTGTACGGAAGTGAACACCGATACTACGACGATTATGCCAGGCGGATTCGGCAACGATTAGCGCACTTTGGACAGCATTACGTAACCCCAACAGGGCATCGTTGAGCTTTGCCTGTTGGTAGAAATCCACAATATTTTTTCGTAAGTGAAGTAAATCTTGGATCGCGCGATTGAGGCGATGCGCATCGCGCGAGAGTCCCACATAATACCACATTGTGTATTGAATCGACCGCCAATCGCGGTGGAGAAGAGCTGGGTCGGCCGGTGTTCCATTAGGCGCAAATTCCCAAGGCGGAATAGTCTTTACAGGAATCAAGCGAGCAGGTTCAGCAGCGATATGGCGGCCGGCACGGTCGCCGAAGACAAGTCCCTCCAAAAGTGAGGTTCCTGCTAACCGATTCGCGCCGTGCACCCCACTGCAAGCTACCTCACCGACAGCATAGAGATTACGAATCGTTGTTTTACCCCATAGATCTGTCCATATGCCGCCGCAGCAGTAGTGTGCAGCCGGCACCACAGGAATCGGTGCTGTTGGTAAATCGATTCCATATTCGCGGCAGCGGGTATAGATCGCAGGAAAACGATCAGAGAAATTTTCCACCTGTGAGATGTCGAGGAGAACATAAGGGAAATCATGGAGTGTCATCTCCCGCTGAATTGCGCGTGCAACCACATCTCGCGGCGCGAGATCCCCCCACTGCGGTGCGTACTCATTCATAAAATAATGGCCGTCTGGTGTGAGTAAGCGGCCGCCTTCCCCGCGCACTGCCTCGGTGATTAAGAAATTTTCGCTTTCCGGAACAGCAAATGACGTTGGATGGAATTGCACGTATTCTGTGTTGATGACATGGGCGCCGGCGCGGTAGGCCATTGCCAAACCGTCGCCGCGCGCTCCACTCGGATTTGTGGTGTACCGATAAAGGCGGCTGAACCCACCAGTAGCAAGGATCGTTGCGCCGGCTAAATAACGATGCACGGCGTTGCTTTGAGTGTCCAGCACATAGGCTCCGTGGCATGTAATCGGTTCGTAAGCCGAGAGTGGATCAAGAGAATGGTGCGGAAAAGTGATCAGGTCTACTGCTGTTACCCCTGTTATGAGTCGGATGTTAGGATAGCTGGGCAGCAGAGAGTGCAGAGCTTCAAGGATCGCTGCTCCGGTTTGATCCCCCACATGGAGAATACGCGCCGTCGAATGAGCTCCTTCACGAGTATAATGGTATTGATCGGCTGATATCCGGTCGAATCGGAGACCAGCCTCGTCAATGATAATCTTTTCCACCAATTGCGGACCTTCAGTTACCAGTATCTCTACTGTTAGAGGCCAACTTGCTCCTGCCCCAACACGGAGAATATCGCTCACGAAGTTTTCTGAGGAATCATGATCTCCCACTGTGGCGATTCCTCCCTGAGCATAGTAGGTGCTCGACATTTTCGGATCGGTCTCACGTGTAATGACGATGATATGACGCTGACTATCGCGTGCGAGACGGAGAGCGGCTGAGATTCCAGCAATTCCGCTTCCGATGATGAGAACGTCTGCCTCTAACAGGTCAGTCTTACAGTCGATACTCGCTGAACTTTGATGACCCTGTTGCATATTAGTATCCTGTGTACCTTGGGGTATTCTTGTTTGTCTCATTTTACAGTGGTGTTGCGCAAAGATTGCTGCTCATTCTACAACTACTTGCTCGATATTTCTACCTTACTTATCCGGCTTAACTTTAAGAGCCGGAGGTATTTTGTTCAGCGAAGAACTGATAAACCTACTCGTTATTATTTGTTGCGTAAAAGAGGGGGGAGATGCGTCGCGGCTGAATGGCAACCAGACTGCGCATAGTTTATGACAAATGGAGAAAGATCCGCCCACCGGGAAATCCTTGGCCAAGTAGCGGGTAGGCATATCCAATCGTAAATCGCATTCGCATCAACCCTCCCAGAAGGCTCAGGTTGAAACTGACTTCCACTCCCACTTCTACCTGTGGAACGATCGCTACTAACTGGTTCAAACTCTGCCCCACTGCTCCGGCAGCGATGAATATCTGATTGGTGGCGCTGTCGATCATCGCGATGTTGGCTACATTAAAGTGATCTTCGACCGGAGCGGGAATCTTTAGCGCCAGCCGACCGAAGAGGCGATAGTTACCTCGGATCGGCAGTAGCAGCCAATAGCCATTTACTACTGTTCCGAAGGTATGCATCTCTGGTAGACCAAACTGCATTACAGATGGAAGTTCGCCTATCCTGACTCCCACCGAGAGGTTTCCCAGTAAATAAATATTGGGAGCAAGAAAGGCTTCATCGTAAGTTGAGATAGAGATTCGCCCTCCGTAATGTGGAATTAAATCGAGCGCTACTGTAGTCGTTGTCTGCCGACGCACCATCTCAATACGGGTATACTGCAAGGAAAGATAATGCAATAATCCTGCTGCAGTTAATCGGCGATGACCAGAGATAGTGACAAAATACGACGGCACCCAGAGCGTGGCCGCTGATCCAGTAGCCGGCTGAGAAAAACCGGTAAAACTGTATGCCACCGAACCGGTCAGTTCGCCTCCGGCGATGGAGAGATGGCCGAGAAAATCATGGTGACGACCATACCGAATATGAATACCGGCGAAATCTCTTCCGATCGTCACTGTTAATCGATCTAGATAACTGATCATCACTATTCCGGCAAGCGGTTCAGTGCGAATGAGATAGGCATCGAGTGGTAACTGATTGTATGTCGTTACCAAGACTACCCTCGTTGGTGAGTGATTGTTGAGCCGATGGCGATCGGGAAGAAGATGATCAGGATCGATCGTTACGCGGCGAACAGGCGCGTCTGTCTTTAATATAAGAGTCTCTTCCTCAGCCACACCATCCCAATCTATGCGAATTATCTCCCGCGTCGTGATCGCTTGAATCACCACTCTTTGTGGTGTTCCACCGTCCCGGCGCACTACCACAGTGGTGTAATAAATCTTATCGATCTTTTCCCGCTTGATGATTTCAAGCGAATAATCGACTGAACCTGCGGTCAGCAGCCATGTATAGACGAACTGATCCAGATCTATGCCGGTCTGTTCCTCAAGCAAGTTTTGTAGATCACAGAGAGTGATGATCCGGTCGCTGAAGCGGTAATGGGCATCGCGCAACGCAGTGACAAACTCCTCGCTTCCCACTTTGGCGGAGAGAGCACGCGCAACGAGGTATCCTTTTTGATAGATACGCATCATCGTTTCATTGGCATAGCGAACTTCGCTTTGCGGGTTAATGATCGCTTCATCGAACCCGCGGGCACGGGCGATGATATAGGGAAGTTCATGCATGTGCTCACGCAGATTGAAGAAACCGAATTGAGAACGGAAGATTCCTTCCAATAGTCCCGCCCGTTCCAACTCAAATAGATTCGGTCCAAATTCACCATGGCGATACTCGAAATAGGAGATAGACATGTACTGCACAAGCCCTTCAGAGAGCCAGTTTTGCGCGTTGAAATCAACTCCGATACCGATCCCCCACCACTGGTGCGCAATCTCATGTGCGAGGACGAACTCGGCAAGTCGGTTGAGAACACCAGGGAGGGTAACATGGCGATGAGTAAAGAAAAAATTCGCCATAAAGAAGATACCGTCAGCCGCCATCGAGATGCCGAGCGGATTCGGACTCTGCACGATCGTTATCCGGCGACGCGAATATTGGCCGAACCGTTCCACAAAGAATTGCAGCGCATTAACCGCATAGGTGGCAAAGAGACGGGCTGTCTCCTCATGCCCAGGTAGATAAAAGACTTCGATCGGTATTGGCAACCCATCCAATGCGAACCGCCGATAATCAGGCCCGGCAACGATGGCGATCGACCGCGCCGGCCGATCGTTCCACAACCGATAGCGATGAAACTTCTTGTTAGTCGTCAATCGTTCAATAAAGTCGGCACCGCTAATAAGCACCATCTCGCGAGGCAATGTGAGGGTCAAGTGATGATGAGCAGCAGGAAGTTCGAATCGCCACGGAATCTTTCCCGCCACCATTGCTTCTGCCTCTGTGCCTTGAAATGAGGTGAGAATTGGATGCCAACCGAATCGCCATGTAAAGATCCGTTGAAAATGCCCCATATCGCCGCTCTTTATATGAGGAAAACGTGTACGAAATGATATTTGAATACTGATCGTCTCTCCCACGGCAAGTGGACGATTCAGCCTGATTGCCAATATTGTCTCTTTTAGGGAAAAAGTCTGCATGCCAGGAGGGGCAGCAAGAAGATCGAATCGCAACGGACTCAAAAGACCGTCATCAAGATGAATGACAGAATCGATCTCCATATATGATGGATCAAATCCCCTGACAAAGGTGGCGTCGATCGCTCTCGGACCGAGATAAGGATTCTTTTCCCGACTGAAATTAGGCAGCAGGAGCATAAGGAGAGATGAAAGCTCTTCGCCAAAGGTGTTGGTAACGGTTAATCTCTGTTGTCCGGTTAACCTGTGATCTACCACACAAAGATCTGCTTCTATTTCGTAGATCGATAGTGGGGCTCCAATTATGCTGGATGCCGCCAGTACTGTGATCAGTATCACCAGTGGAAATACATTCCTCACTTCTCTTCCTCCTTATTTGTAATCAATGGGTTGATCTTGACCCGCACTGAGATGATCTCACGTTCGGTTGCCTCTTTAACTGTTAACTGAATATTGCCGACTGAGATCTCTTCTCCGATATGCGGCATATCTTCAAGATAATATAGAATCAAGCCGCTGATCGTCACCCACTCATCATCAGGAAGATCTATATCCAATGTCTTGTTGAGATATTTGATCTCTGTGTCGCCATTTACGATCGCTTCATTAGCTGAAATTCGTTTAATCAACGTGATCGGTCGATCAAATTCATCTTCGATCTCTCCTACTATCTCCTCGAGAATATCTTCCAGCGTGACAAGCCCGGCCACCCCGCCATATTCATCGACGACAACAGCCTGGTGCACACGATCTTTTTGGAACTCACGTAACAATATTTTGATCGGCTTCGTGAGAGGAGTGTAATAAGTAGGATGCAGGAGATCACGCAAAGTTCTTCTTCCATCAGGGTCATTCCGCAGCAGATCTTTGGCGTACAGAGTTCCGACTATGTTGTCTGGAATCTGTTCATAGACAGGAAAACGGGAGTGACGCTCTTTCGCGACTATCTTTAACACTTGATCAAGCGGAGTAGTGACTTCAATCGCCTTCATCTCTGTCCGCGGAACCATCACATGCGCAACGGTTATCTCGCCGAAGTCGAGAATCTGTTTGATCATCTCTCCTTCGCGTTCATCGAAGAGACCGTGTTCCTCGCCAACATCGACTAAAGTTTCAATCTGTTCATCACTTACGGTCAATGGTTCCCGCTCAGCAATCTCTTTGCCGAAAACACGTCCAATCCCACGAGCGGTGGCGTGAAAGAGCCGTATCACTGGTCGAAGTATGCGTGTCAGAAGATATATTTGATTAATTACTGCCAGCGTCACCTGCTCAGCATTATTTTTGGCGAATGTTTTCGGAGTGATCTCTCCAATGATGAGGATGGAGATAGTCATCACTCCGGTGACAATCAGACCGGATAGATATTTGGGTAACTCCCACGGAATAATAGCAAGAAACAATAATGTTGCCAATGCACTTGCACTCACATTGACCAAATTATTCATCACCAGAAGGGCGGTGATCATTTCATTTGGTTGCGTTAATAGGGCCGAAAGTCCGGTTGCCCTGTTTTTGTGAATCTTTATCAGATAACGCAGACGGTTCTCGTCGATCGACGTAATCGCCGTCTCAGCACTGGAACAGTAAGCAGAGATTGCTAATAACAACAGCAACAGCGCAAATTGCACGCCGTATGATAAAATTGAACTCACCTCGTACTTTAATTATAGAAAGGAAGAGTTGGAATTGCAACTATGCTCTCTATGGCCAGATTTTTTTGGACGAAGCAAAGCGTAGTTTTTTACAACGTGTTATACGCTGTTACCCACTCATTTGGTTTTGCCTGTTGACAAGTAACCACTAATGCTCGCCTTCCATCCATCTATTAACCTCAATCAGATCGACTGAATAGTTAATTTTGTTCACAAGCTCAAGAGTTAAACGTTCAATTGACGGTGCGATTATAATGATTCTAACCTCGTTTCAAATATAACCTTCTCAAACTCTTCTTCTGACGAAAATGGCGTGGAGAGAAGGTTTAATCTTCTTTCGCCTTTACGTTTCAAGAAAAGGTTTGCCATTTTATCCCCTCCGTAATTTTTTGTGGACAATTACGGATAATCTGTTAATCCTGGCCATATAGACGCTGACCAAGTACATCACCGTAATAGACAAGCACCTTGATCTCGCATCGCAGGTAGTTTATCCTATACTTGTTTCAATTCATAATCAACTGGGTGATTAAATATGAATCAGCGGAAATGGCTCAAAGCAGGTCTCTGCTGGTCTTGGTTCAGTTCACTTATCCTCAGCGTCCTTTTGCTCGTTGTTATTACGGTTGCAACACACGCGATTCCACTCTATTTTTTCCGTGTTCCGCGTACCCATATTTCAAATTTAGAACTCAGTTTTTCTTATCAGTTCTATGACGATCGTTTTCTCGATGATCGCAGTAATCTCAATGTAGGCCATTTAGGGCTAACCTATTTTTCGCTATTTAACTCGCCCCACTTTGGTTACAGTTTGACCGGCAATGCAGACCTTGAACTACGCGCGCAAGATTCTCCTTTAATATACCGAATAATTACTGAAGGTAATGTCAACTATTTTTTTGATCCCCGAGATCTTTTTTTCGGATTTGCCGGCTTTACTGGAAGAGGTGCATCCGTTTATCGCGCGATGGGGCTTCTGGTCAGTTTAGGAGCTGGGTACGGTCGATTTACCGATGTCACACCACTTGCCCAGGCAGTGCGAATTGAAGCAAGGTTGCGGGCGCGTGGCAGTTTGGTTGAACCGCTTTCCTATACTGATTTACTTGCTATTGCCCACATTATCGGCCGGCGCTATCGTTACGTAACGCTCGCTGATCTCCTTACTTCTCTTCAAGCAAGAATCGAATGGACATTGAAAACTCGTCCTGATGGACTCGATACGCTGGATATCTATATAATCGCAGCAATCATCGAAGATAGACAATTCAAACGATTCAGTGGTTGGGATATCAGATTCGGTCTGGGGTACGAACTACTCGATCCGTTCGAGGGAGAACGAGATTTAGTGGCAATAAGTGCATTCAACATCGCATTTGCGCCCGAACCAGGGTCACAGTTAGTGCTGCGCGGATCCTTTACTGGTGCACGCGATCTTCTGAGAACACACAGCATGTCCATTCGCGCTGATTATCATTTCCTATGGACTGAGATCATCGACCTACGAGGAAGTTACACTTTCTCGCGGGACAGTGAAGCCGGATTTTATCGACATCGTCATCAGATAGACTTAGGAATAGTGGTCAGGCTGCCCGGTGATACCGATATCACGCTCACTTTAGCGTTGATGCATGGACATGATTATGAGGAATGGTCTAAAAGATTATTGATAAGCCTCAATATGGATCTTTTCTAATCGTTGTCACAAGGTTTTGCTGTAGAGAGACTCTATTTGTTGCCGCATCACTATGTCATGGAGTTTTTCTATTGCGGCGGAAAGAGGAAAATAATCCGCTTCACTGATTTCATCGGGATTAGGAACGACTGTGCCTGTTATTTCTACATGGTAGAAATTATAGATCCAGTGGAGGCGACTTTTATTTCCGATCCTCCCTTCAACGGAGATAAGACGCAAGGATTTAGTTTGCACCCGTAGTTCTTCGAACAGTTCCCGCTCCAAAGCTGTTGCCGGGGATTCTCCGAAGGAGACGAATCCACCCGGTAATGACCAGCGTCCTTTAGTTAGCCCGCGGCATGATTTCACCAATAAAACCCGATCATCGCGAGTAATTATTCCTTCCACCACCACACGGGGCATCGTTGCATGAATCGCCTGTCGCATCAATGATGTAACGTTATCACGTGCGATCAACTCATCTTTACACAGCCACTCTCGCGGATGACGATCGAGTGTTGGTTCTCCAAAGCAGACTTTGGAAATAGCGATTGGCGGTCCTGGGGTAAATGAAAACGGAATCTCTTCTTGCCGGGGTAGATCGAGGATCCCATTCCGTTCGATCGTAAAGACCCTGCCATCTGCTTCGATATAATATTGCATTCGTGCCTCCCTGATGGTAAGTTTTTAGTTCGTTACTACTGCAGGTACAAAGTTCCGGTGAAAACGCTTGCGGCGTGAACCACGTAGTCGGGGTTGACTGAATATTTACCTCTGATGGACTCATTTTAATATCTATGGTGTTGAATGTAAACCATAGATTTACTTGCTCCTATGGAAAAGTGTGTAAACCGTTGTTGGAACGAAAAATTCGTTCGTACGTGTTAAGCACTACCAGAATTCTTGCTCCTGAGTAGCTACTCTTAAATAAACGGTGGCAAATCAAGATAAGATCATAGCTAACTCTTTGACAGGTTATATGAGTTTGGTTTGTTTGTGTGAGGTAACTTGAAAATTTGTATCTAAGATGGAAGCGGGTGATAATATTCAATAATAATTAATATGGAGAATACAGCATGTCTTTTAATGGGCTCATAATTTGGGTCTTGCTTCTCGCTATCTGGTTTATTCTCACCCGCACAAGTGCGCCGTGGATGGTGCTTTCCGGGGTATTGTGCACAGCAGCGATAACTATCTTGCAACAACGCCTCTTTCCACCGACGCCATCGCTGCGTTGGCGAATCCTACTTCAGCCGATCAAATGGATTCACTACTTCGTTATTCTGCTGATACGATTTATCTATTCCACCCTGTACACGACAAAATTGATCATCACCGGGAGAGTCGAAGGAGCGGTCATCACCTTGCCCATCACGCTCACTGATAAATTAGGTCTCTTTCTACTATTCAGCGCAATAACAATAACGCCGTCGACGATCGCCATCGCAGTTGATGATGACTTGCTCTATGTCCACTGGATCAGAGAAACAGGAAGTAAGGGAGACTGGCAGCAGATCAAAGAGTCTATCGAAGATAGATTGGTATCTATCTTTATCGAGAGAGAAGGTGTGCGAGATCGATGATTGCTCATTTGATCGGCATAGGTATTATTGGCTCGTTACTGATCGTGCTGTATCGGTTTATCGCCGGTCCTACTGTGTGGGATCGCCTGCTCGGCTTCCATGCAGTTAGCAGTAGAGTTATTCTCCTCCTTGTTCTTTTCAGTGTCTTTGGGAAGAGTGACTTATCTCTCGATGTGGCGTTTATTTATACTGCCGTCAGTTTTTTGGGAATTGTGGTGGTCGCTAAATTCGCCGAACGCGGAGGAGCAGAGTAGATGGTTGAATATCTCCTTTACGGGGCGGGGATTTTCTTTATCGTTGTCGGTTCGATTGGTCTGGTTCGGTTTGAAGATCTATATTTTCGCCTCCATGCCGGCGGGGTGGCTGATAATGCCGGGTTTTCCCTGATATTGCTCGGCCTGATCATTCGTAGTGGATTCACTCTCCCCGCGCTTATGATCGCACTCCTTCTGCTGTTAAACTTAGTTACCAATCCGATCGTTACGCATTGTATTGCCAAGAGTGCATTTACGATGCGCTATCGCCCCCGAAAGAAGGAAAAATGACTACCTTACAAGGGTTACTATTATTATTACCTGTTATTGCTATCTTTGCGCTTACGCGTCGCCGCCCGCTGGGAGCGATTTTGGGGATGGGAGTTTTTAGCATACTGTTGGCAGGAGTCTATCTGCTATCTCATGCGCCTGATGTAGCACTGGTGGAAGTGGCGGTTGGAACAGCGTTTCTTACTTTTTACATCCTCGCTGTTCGCAAAAAAGGGAAACTGATGGTTGTCGGCGATGAAACCCCTTATCTTCTCTATCGGCAAGGAGAAGATATTGTTGGATTGGAGCATGAGATTCTCCGCGGATTTGCCGGCGAACTTGGACTTGATTTAGAGATTCTTTTTATCCCTCGGCAACAGGTTCCTAAATGGCTGGTAAGTGAGGATGCCGACATCGGAGCAGGCGGAATAGTTCCCACCACAAGAGAAAAGAGCAATTTACTGATCAGTGATGGCTATTTGAAGACACGGCTGTTCCATATTTCCCGTCGCTCAACCAATAAGCGTGTAGCAGGGATTACCGGCAGTCGCGCCCTGAAAGAGATAGAAAAAAAGAACGGCATTGCAGATCATCACGAATATTTTTCCGACTTATGTGCCGGCATCGACGAGGGAAAAATAACGAAATGCAGCGTTGATTTAGTGAGATTTATCGCTCTCAAGCGTCAGGTGTTGACAAACTACAATATCGAACGTGACCCCGAAGATCTCAGTTATGTCTTTGCTGTATCACCCGGCGAGAAAGAGATTTACGAAGGATTAAACACCTATATTGCGCGCTTACGCAGTAGCGGTGAGTTGGAGAGTATCATAGAGAGGTACTTAAAATGATCGCAGGGAAAAGACTGACTGCGCAAAAGACGATTGCGGTTATTGTTGCTCTCGTCTTCCTTCTCGTTGTGCTTTTTTCATTCTCATTCATCGGCAAGAGACCAGGAGCAGGAGAAGAATTCATCAGGCAAGGAGTAGAAGATACTGGAGCAGTAAATATTGTTGCTGCTATCTACTTGAATTATCGCCTCTTTGACACGATCTTTGAGATTCTCGTCTTTGCCCTGGCAGTGATCGGAGTTCGCTTCCACCTCCACGCAGTCAAAGGTAAACGGCCGGCGCTCAAAGAGACTCCGTTTCTCTCTGAATCAAACGTAGTCCGTGTGGCCGGCGATCTATTAGCGCCTGTTGTGGCGCTGATCAGTCTCTTTTTGATCGTTACAGGGCATCTTACTCCTGGAGGGGGGTTCAGCGGCGGTGCTCTGCTGGGAACAGGGATTCTGCTATTAGCGGTGGCAAGAGGGGGAGAACAGGTAGGACGTAGTCTAAACGACAATGTAGTAGACCGCCTGGAGCAGATCTTCTTTGTGGGCATCATCGCTCTGAGTCTATTGCCACCGCTCTTTGGCCGACCACTCTTAGCTAATTTCCTGCCACTAGGAGAGCCGGGCCACCTGCTGAGCAGCGGGTGGATTCCTCTCTACAATCTACTCATCGGAGGGAAAGTATTTATCGGAATATGGGCAATGATATACTGTTTTATTCGTCACCGTGGTGATGTGTGATAGGTTTGAGGTTGAGAAGTTAAGCGGTTCACGGTTCGGGGGTCAGAAGAGAGGCAGAGATTCCTTCTCGGACTTACAATGATAGAAAAAGGCGTTCGTAAGGAGTAGATAAACCAAGTATGGAATGGATAAATGGAGTGACGATCGGTGTGGTTCTGTTCGTCATCGGCCTGCTTACCCTGATGTTACGGCGCGATTTGATCGTGAAATTGCTCGGTCTTGGTCTGCTCAATACCAGTGTCATCCTTGTCCTCATCTCTCTCGGCTACTATACCCGTGGCGTTGCGCCGATTATTACTGGTAAACCAGAACAAATTTACATCGATCCGCTTCCGCAGGCATTGGTTCTCTCAGCTATCGTCATCAATCTCGCTATTCTGGCGCTGTCGCTCGTCTTCGTGATGATCCTTATGGAGCGATATCACACTACTGACTCAGTTAAGATCGCACAGCAAATAGAGTACGAAAGGAGCCAAGAACAGGCGCATATCCGATGAATCAATTACTACTTCCCGTGCTCTTCTTTACTACCGGCTCGCTCGTCCTTCTCTGGCCACGCTACGCTCGGTTAATTACCCTGGTTGCTGTTCTGCTTAGTGGAGCGTTAGTCGCGGTTCTCACAACGCACTTTTTTGTCTACGGGCCCATCTCGTATACGATCGGAGGGTGGCCGGATGAGATAGGGATTGAACTTTATTTCGACACGATCGGACTCTATTTCAGTGCACTGACCGTAGTGCTGGGGCTGGCAGTAAGTCTTTATTTGTGGAGTCGTCATATGCAGAGTCATTTTTACCTGCTGCTTAATTTTTTCTTTGGATCGATCTATACACTTATCTTTGCCTATGATCTCTTTAATATCTTTGTGGCAATGGAGTTTCTTACCCTGCTTGCTTTCCTTCTTATCGGTTACCCGCGGCGGCCATATCAAATCTGGACCAGCCTCAAATACCTGATCTTATCAGCTATTGGTATGGGGCTGTATCTGTTGGGGGTGGCTGTTCTGTATTACCATACCGGCGCACTCAATTTGGGGATAATCGCTGAACTCATCGCTGGTGAATATGAAATGTGGGTGATCGTAAGCAGTGCGCTAATGGTAACTGGAATGGCAGTCCGAGCCGGCATCTTCTTATTCAGTATGTGGCTGCCTGATGCGTATTCGTTTTCATCTCCTGTTGTCGCCGCTCTGTTAGCCGGTCTGAGCACGAAGATGGCCGGGATCATCCTTATCCGGTTGGCTGCCGCCTTTCCGATCGACTTTAGTCTGTTGATTCTCGGATGTATAACGGGCGTTCTGGGCGGATTATATGCAATCTTCTCTCACGATTTACGACGCATCATATCTTTTTCCGCCTTCGCCCAGATCGGCTATTTATTGATCGGACTGGGAGGAAGCAGAGAAGCAGGAATTACCGGCGGCATGCTCCATCTTGTCGCTCACGGCCTCATTACCTCACTTCTCTTTCTCGCCGGTGGAACAGCAATAGCCGCAGTAGGAGGAGGTTCAGTGTCGCTGCTCAATGCCAAACGAGCAGTGATTTCACCGCTAGCGCGACTATCGTTGCTGATCGGATTATTGGCACTCAGCGGTTTTCCTTGGTTGCCTCCATTTGTCGGACGAGTTCTCCTCTCCGGCAGTATCGAAGCAGGGTGGCTGCAAGCGGTTGTCAGTCTCATTTCCTTGACCGGAGTCATTGCGATTGTCCGATTATTGCCGGTGGGTTATATCAGTGATCGCAACTCCTCGCTCTTTTCCTGCGACTTGAGTCTTGAGTCTCTATCGTTTGTTCTTCTGTTACTGCCGATCATCTTTTTTGTGCCGCTCGTGAGAATGACCGGAATAGAAATCGATTTAGGAATCAATCTGATCAAACCGAGCATGATATTGATCAGCGGGATCCTGTTGTGGCACCTGGTACTCAAAGAGAGAATCACAGGTACACTTCCCAAAGGCATATTGCAGCTTGAATGGGCGATTATCACGCTGGTCGCTGGCTTTTCCATCATTTATCTAATGATCGCGCTGTTATAGGCAAGCAAATAAGACTTTTTTCTCTCTCCTGTATTACTATACCAGTACTCTCAATCGGGGAATAATTACTGAACTCGTTACTGAAGAGTAAACGAGCTGCTCACGCGACAAGTACTGTTCTCACCAACTTTATCGCCATCTATGTGCTCATCTGGTGCAGCGGATAAACTAAATATCCCATATTAGCAGAGTTGTCCGTGTCACAAGTTTCGGTGACAATTACAGCAGCTTGATAGAAGCAAGGAAATAAAAGATGTCTCCAAAACTGACTCTGATTGTGATGGCCGCAGGAATCGGGAGCCGCTATGGCGGACTGAAACAGATCGATCCCATTGGTCCACACAACGAACTTATCATTGACTATTCGATCTATGACGCACTCGCTGCCGGCTTTACCCGTGTCGTCTTCGTCATCAACGAAACGATCGAGCAATTGTTTCGCCAACGGGTAGGAGAGGCGATTGAAGATCATTGTGAAACTGCATACGTGCTGCAACGGATCGACAATCTCCCGGTTGGGTTTACCGTGCCGCCGGCAAGGACGAGACCATGGGGCACGGCACATGCGATACTCAGTTGCAAAGATATTGTTGACTCCCCATTTGCTGTGATCAATGCCGATGATTTCTATGGTCGCGCCTCGTTTCATATCTTGATCGATTACCTTAAAAAGTTGCGTGATAATAACGACTTAATCGAATGCTGTATGGTCGGATATGAACTGGAAAAGACATTGAGCAACCATGGCCACGTTACACGTGGTCTATGCACAGTCGATCAAACCGACTTTCTGGTAAAGATCGATGAACGCTCTCGCATTCAGAAGTTCGGCGAAGTTATAAAATATAGTGAAGACGGGATTCATTGGACCGAAATAGGGCCGGAAACCATCGTTTCAATGAATATGTGGGGGTTTGTTCCCTCCCTCTTCTCCGAACTTGAAACCCGTTTCCCCTCTTTCCTCCGCGAGAAGCAAGATGAAATAGAGCAGGCGGAGTTTCTCCTCCCGTCTGTCATCGGATCTATACTGAACGAGCAGCGGGCGCGAGTCAAAGTCTTACCAACGTGCGAACAATGGTTCGGCGTCACCTATCAGCAGGATAGGGCGCAAGCCAGAGACGCGATCGCTCTTTTGATTCAGCAGGGTCTCTACCCCAAAAAGTTGTGGGGTAACAAATCCTGATCGCCAATCTCAGGCATCCACTATTCAGATCCCAGTTACAGGTGTTATTGCAACCGGTAGATACCAGTAAAAATCCTTCTTAACAGGCTGTCCAAAAAGTCCGGTGGGGGAGGTAACTGACGAGAGAGAAGCTGGAGAAGGTGAATGTGACGGAACCCGACTCTCGGCTGATGCAGGACAATCGGGGGGTGATCCAGCCGAGCTACAATGGTCAGATAGCGGTTGATGACAAATGGCAGATAAGCGTTGCGGCAGATGTCAGTTAGAATGCCACTGATCATGCTGAGTTCAAGTCTATGGTCAAGCAGGTGGAGCGAAATCTTAGGGCACTGCCTAAAGCAGGCAGTGCCGATGCTGGATATTCATCCTATGACAACCGGGAATATGCTGAAGGGAAAGGCTTAGACCTCTATATGCCAGACAACTTTCTGGAGGCGCTGGACGAGAAAGAGGCAGGCGAGAAGCGATATCACAAGAGTAATTTCCCGTATGACGAAAGGAGAGATGCCTATGTTTGCCCGGAAGGTAAGGATTTGAAACGATGGGCAGAGCAGAAGCGCGGAGGGAAGCCGCCGCTTGTCATCGATCGAGGAGAGTCTTGCAGGGAGTGCTCGGTAAGGGAGCGATGTACAAGGGGAGAGACACGGACGGTAAGTCGAGACGGACGGGAGCTGCTGTTGGAGGCGATGAGGCAGAAGCTGAGAAGTAAGGGGGGGAAAACGGATCTATGTGAAACGTGGATACACGGTGGAACCAGTTTTTGGAGAGATAAAGTGGAATGGCAGGAAGCCAGCGATGAACCTGCGTGGCTTGATGAAAGTGCGGGGCGAGTTTCTGTTGATGTGCCTGGTGCACAA